>CALMAQ010000146.1:1062-30159 GCA_937859745.1 uncultured Verrucomicrobiota bacterium
CGACCTGCGCTACGCGGACGCGCTGTCGACGGCCGACAACATCATGACGTTCCGCCACATCATCAAGGAGGTCGCGATCGCGCAGGGCGTGCACGCGACGTTCATGCCCAAGCCGTTCCGCCACCAGCCCGGCAGCGGCATGCACACGCACCTGTCCCTGTTCGAGGGCGACCGCAACGCGTTCCACGACGCCTCCGACGAGCTGTACCTGTCCAAGACCGCGCGCATGTTCATCGCCGGCCTGCTGCGCCACTCGCGCGAGATCACCGCCGTCACCAACCAGTGGGTCAACTCCTACAAGCGGCTGTTCGGCTACGCTGCCCGCGGCGAGCTGGTCGAGGCGCCGACGTTCGTCTGCTGGGGCCACGCGAACCGCTCCGCGCTCGTGCGGGTGCCGATGTACAAGCCGAACAAGTCCAACTCGACGCGGGTCGAGATCCGGTCCGTCGACCCGGCCTGCAACCCCTACCTCGCCTTCTCGGTGCTGCTGGCCGCCGGCCTCAAGGGGATCGAACAGGAGTACGAGCTGCCGCCCGGCGCCGAGGACGACGTCTGGTCGATGTCCGACACCGAGCGCCGCGCGCTGGGCTACGACGAGCTGCCGCACAACCTGGCCGACGCGCTGCACGTGATGGAGGAGTCGGAGCTGGTTGCCGAGACGCTGGGCGAGCACGTCTTCGAGTTCTTCCTGCGCAACAAGCGCCAGGAGTGGGTCGACTACCGCGCCGAGGTCACCCCGTTCGAGCTCAAGCGGTACCTGCCCGTCCTCTAGCAACCCCAGCCCGCACTGCCCGTCCTGAACCGGTGGACCCGGCTCGCACTGCCCCGATCTGAACCCGGTGGTCCGGGCTCCCACTAACCTGGAACAGGTGAGCGCCGAACACCCCAGCCTGCTGGTCATCCAGCCCGGCGCCGACGACCCGCCCGCTCGGCTGGGCGAGTGGCTGGCCGCCGAGGGACTGAGCCTCGACGTCCGCACTCCGTTCGACGGGTCACCCCTGCCGGCCGATCTCGACGGGGTCGACGGGCTGCTCGTGCTGGGCGGCCTGGGCCGCGCGCCGCTGTGGCGCGCCCTGCGCTGGGGCGGCATCGCCGTGGGCCTGGCGGGGCTGGGCCTCCATGCGACGGGCATCGTCCTGCGCTGCCTGGTGGCGGGCCGCCCGCCGGTGACGAACATGTACGAGTCGATGATCTGGGTGGCCTTCGTCGTGGCGGCCCTGGGGTTTATCTTCTTCGCGCGCTACCGTTCGCCGCTGTACCTGCTCGCCGCCCTGCCGGTGGGCTGCCTGGTGCTGTTGCTGGTCCAGCAGATCCCCGTGGCCGTGCCGGGCTCCATCGAGCCGCTCCAGCCCGTGCTGCGCGACAACTTCTGGCTGGCCACCCACGTCCTGACCGAGACCGCCTCCTACGGGGCCTTCGCGCTGGCGATGGGCTTCGGCCACATCCTGCTGGCGCGCTACGTCCTCCATCCGGCGGGCGCGCAGGGCGAGCACGCGCTGCACTTCTGGCTCTACCGGGTGCTGCAGCTCGGCGTCCTGCTCCTGGCCGTGGGCACGATCCTGGGGGCCGTGTGGGCCAACTATTCCTGGGGCCGCTACTGGGGCTGGGACCCGAAGGAGACCTGGGCGTTCATCACCTTCCTCTGCTACATCGTGGCCATCCACGGGCGCATCGCGGGCTGGTGGGGCGCGTTCGGCCTGGCGGTGGCGAGCGTGCTGTGCTTTGCGGCGGTGGTCATGGCCTGGTACGGGGTCAACTTCTGGCTGGGCAAGGGACTCCACTCCTATGGCCGGGGCGTCGGCGGGGAGGGCTACGTGGCCGGCCTGCTCGCCCTGGACATCGTTTTCGTCGCCCTGGCCTGCTGGCGGCACGCGCACGCCCCGCGCGGCGGCATCCCGGCGCAGGAGCGCGCCCCGCTGCGTCCGCTCGCCCGGAAGTAGGCGGCCCGGACCGGGCAAAAAATTAATTTTCCGGCACCACCGGTCAGGGGCGTCTTTTCGCTCCTTTGCGACGCAACCCGCATTTTTACCGGGTGAAAACTGCCCCATCGCAGGAGTGTAGGAAGTTTCAATTTAGTGCTTGCAAGAAGCGGGCCAATCCCGTTTCATGTGCCCGTATTTGGCGGACGCCACTGACATCCGAACGCGCCAGCCGCGGGCGGGTTCACGTGGGAAAAATCAAGGGTTTTACGGTCGGATTCTTCCCGGAGGGCTGCACATCCCCGAGAGAGGAAGCCGGAAGTGTTTTCTTTGACCTCCGCCACAGTTTCCACACACCGATACTTCCATGATCCCACTGTCCAAACGAGCAGTCCCCTCCCGGGGTCGCCAGCGCGTCCTGCCCTTCGCGTTGTCGGCCTGCGCCGCCCTTTCCCTGGTGAGCACTCCCGTCCATGCCACTCCGGTACCCGCCAACCTCGGCAACGGCCTCGACCGCCTGGTGAGCAGCCATCTGGAGGCCCAGACGGACGACTTCACCAAAGGCGCGCGCCAGTCCTTCGCCGCCACGGACGGCCGGACGTACTCCACGGCGCAGGCCGCCGCGATGGCCGAACTCGCCATCAAGGATGAAGCGGGCCGCTTCATGGTCCGCGTCTACGGCAACGGCACGATGCCGCTTTTCGAGCTTCGCAAGTCGCTCAAGGCCGCCATTCCCTCCTTCTCCGACATGGCCGCCGACCCCAAATTCCACGGCACGGGCGTCATGAATGCCCGCGTCGCCCTTGAAGACATGGCCGCCCTCGCGCAGATGCCCGGCATCGCCTCGGTCGTCCTGGAACTCAAGCCCCGCCACGCCAAGATCACCCGCGAGGACGCGCTGGCCAGCGCCAGCCCGAGCGCCACCGTCGGCGAGGTGATGACCAAGCTGGGCACGGACTTCGATCAGGGCGTCACGCAGCACCGCGTCGACCAGATCAACAAGTACTACAATCCTTCCGCCCCGGTGGACTACGAGGGCCAGGGCATGCAGATCGCCTGCATCTCCAACAGCTTCAACGCGCACACCGCCAAGCCCGCGAGCACGGACGTGACCAACTTCGACCTGCCCGGCGCTTCCGGCAACCCGGTGAACACCACGCCGGTCTACGTCTACCTGGACGACCTCTCCAGCACCGCCAGCGACGACGAGGGCCGCGGCATGTGCCAGATCGCCTACAAGATGGCCCCCAAGGCGGCCATCGCCTTCGGCACGGCGGACACGGGCGAGGTCGGCTTCGCCAACGTCATCCGCGGCCTGGCAGGCATCGCGGGCTACACCAACAGCGGCCAGACGTTCGCCGCGGACACGATCTGCGACGACGTGGGTTACTTCGACGAGCCGTACTTCCAGGACGGCATCATCGGCATGGGCGTCGATGACGCCAGCGCGGCGGGCGTGTGCTACTTCTCCAGCGCCGCCAACGACATCGGCACCAACGGCTACGATTCCGACCTGCGCTTCGTCGCCAACGGCACCGGCCTGACGGCCGCCACCGGGAACACGGCGCTCGCCGGGACGAACATCAACTTGGCGGGCGTGCCCGCGGCGCTCTACGCGGGCGGCTTCCACAACTTCAACCCCAACGGGCTGGACGTGGCGCAGACGGTCAACGACCCTTCCAGCAACACCACGACCCCGACGGTGCTGCAGTGGAACGAGCCGTACGACCAGACGGCGGCGCCGAACAACGAGACGTTGATCTGGACCCAGAACGGCAACTACACCTCCAGTGCGGACAACGCCTACACCTACACGATCACCCCGTCGCTGACGGCGGGAACGATCTATGAGTTGGACGAGATCGCCAACGGCGACGGCTTCGACGGGGCCATCACGATCACGGACCCGAACGGCAACGTCATCGTCCCCCGCCAGGACAATGCGGTGGACGAGGTGGTGCGCTTCCAGGCCCCGGTGACGGGCACGGGCTACACCGTGACCGTCGGCCACTACAGCACGACGACGGGTGCCTTCACCCTGAACCTGTATTCCACGACCGGCTTCACGGGCAACACCGTCAAGACGCGGATCAGCCTGCTGGTGTTCGACTCGAACGGCAACTACCTGCCCAACAGCTCGGGCACGACCGACGCGACGGCGACCGATGAGCCGATCCAGCTGGTGCTGACCACACCGGTCGGCGCGTCGGCCGGTGCCAGCACCTCGCAGGTGCAGTTCGTCATCGCCCGCGCCAACGTCCCGGCCCCCGGGCCTGGCGTGGCGTCGCACGTGCGCTACCTCATCCCCGGCAACGGGTTGGGCGGCCTCGGGCCGGACGAGTACTTCACGTACACCACGGTGACGACCGGCGGCCACGCCATGGCGTCCACGTGCAACGGCTGCGCGGCTTACAGCGTGTTCCGTCCGAGCCTGCCGGAGTATTTCACCTCGCCCGGACCGGTGACCGTCTACTTCGACAAGAACAACAACCCGCTGGCCACTCCTGACGTGCGTTTGCAGCCCCGCATCGGGGCGGCGGACGCGGCCAACGTGTCGTCGAACATGAACGGTTACTTCGCCAGCGACTCGACGAGCGACCCGGACACGAACGGCAACTTCTCGGGCACGAGCGCGGCGGGTCCGCACGCGGCGGCTATCGGTGCCCTGGTTCTCCAGGCGCACGGCGGGCGGCGCAGCATCACCCCGGCGCAGATGACCAGCCTGCTGGAACGCAGCACGTTCCCGCATGATCTCGACCCGAACTTCGCCAGCGGCAGCGCCCGGGTATCCACCGGCGGCAAGGTGACGATCACGATCAGCAGCGACAACAGTTCGAACACCAGCACCGGGCTCAACGACAACAATGCGTTCGCCATCAACTACATTGGCAGCAGCAGCGTGACGAGCTTCGTGTTCAACCCGGGCGGCACGTCCGCGACGGCGGGCAACGTGAGCGGTGGCAACAACGGGGTGACGTACAGTCCGACGGGGTCCACGACAGTGGGTGGCACGGCCACCTACTTCTCGAACAGCCTGCCGGGCACGACGTTCCGGACGGTGGCCAAGGGGTTCACGCTGGGCACAGGGGTGACCGGCGCGACGGCGGTGTTCAGCAATCCCTCGAGCGCGGTGGTCACCGAGAATTACACGATGACCATCACGATCCCGACCGGCAACCTGAGTGGAGGCCAGGTTCTGCACTTTGGCGTCGGACGTGGCGTGGCGCGGACCTCGAGCACAGGCAACACGGGCATCGTCGTGAATTCCCTGACGGCGGGTGCCTACAACGTGGCCGACATCTTCGGCGGCGGCGTCATCATCCCGGATGGGACGGTGGTTCCGAGCGGCATGACCTTCAGCGGGACGACCGCTGATGGCGGCACGTTCAGCGGCGTCATCAAGAACAACATCGGCGCGGGTTACTCGCCGCTCGACGGTTACGGGTTCGTCAACGCCCAGACCGCCGTCGGCCAGACGGTGCAGTAACGATCCGCGAACAGGCAGGCGGCTCCGTTGAAGGGCCGCCGGTCTGAGCGAGTATCATCCAAAAGGGCGCTGTCCGCGAGGGCAGCGCCCTTTTGCTAAGGCGGAGAGCGGAGGGCGGGAGGCGGAGGTTTGACACAGCGGAGGGAGGATACAAAAATCACGGAAGAAGGAGCGGTCCGGAGATCGTAGCACAAGCCATCGGTGGTAAATGTTCCTTCCGCCCTCCGCTCTCCGCCTTCCGCCTTCCGCCTTTCGGTCCTTGACGCGGGCCGTGGATGCTTTCTAGTCTCTGCCAAGCATCGCCAAAGCCACCGCCGCACCCCGCCGGGAGGACGGCCGCCGAACCCGCGGGACTCCCAAAACCGCTTCGCCGGCTCCGGGCCGTGACCCGACCCGGTCATCGCCTTCCCTCCTCCTTGCAGGGGCCGTCGTCGGACGGCTTCCCGGCGAGGGCTGGCCTTTTTTGCCCACCTTCTATTTTTCGCGTTCTTCGTAATGTTCAACCTCCTCATGGGAGTCTTCTCCAATGACATCGGTATCGACCTGGGTACCGCCAACACGCTCGTCTACGTGCGCGACCACGGCATCGTCCTGCGCGAGCCCTCGGTCGTCGCCGTCAAGAGCGGCACCAACATGGTGCTCGCCGTCGGCAACGAGGCCAAGCGCATGCTCGGGCGCACCCCGGCGAACATCGTCGCCGTCCGCCCGCTCAAGGACGGCGTCATCGCCGACTTCGAGATCACCGAGGCGATGCTGCGCCACTTCATCACCAAGGTGCACAACCGCCGCAAGTGGGTGAAGCCACGCGTGGTCATCGCCGTGCCCTCGGGCATCACGGAGGTGGAGAAGCGCGCCGTCAAGGAAAGCGCCATGCACGCCGGGGCGCGCGAGGTCCACCTCATCGAGGAGCCCATGGCGGCGGCCATCGGCGTGGGCCTGCCCGTGCAGGACGCGGCGGGCAACATGATCATCGACATCGGCGGCGGCACGACGGAGGTGGCGCTGATCTCGCTCTCGGGCATCGTGTTCTCGCGCAGCGTGCGCGTGGCGGGCGACGAACTGGACGAAGCCATCGTCAACTACGTCAAGCGCGCGTACAACCTGATGATCGGCGAGCGCACGGCGGAGGAGATCAAGATCAAGATCGGCAGCGCCTATCCGCCCGCCAAGGCCGAGGACGAGTTGACCATGGAGATCAAGGGCCGCGACCTGGTGGCGGGCCTGCCCAAGACGCTGACGATCACCAGCCAGGAGGTGCGCGAGGCGCTGCTGGAGCCGGTGAGCACCATCGTGGACAGCGTGCGGATCACGCTGGAGCGTTGTCCGCCGGAACTCGCGGCGGACCTGGTGGACCGCGGGCTGGTGCTCGCGGGCGGCGGCGCGCTGCTGCGCGGGCTGGACGAACTGCTCAAGCAGGAGACCGGCCTGCCTGTCCACGTCGCCGAGGACCCGCTGAGCGCCGTGGCCGAAGGCACGGGCAAGGTGCTGAGCGAGATCAAGTTCCTGCGGCAGGTGGCGTCGTCAGATCGTTCTTGGCGCTAACCGCAAATGCGCCCGAAGGCGCGATGACGGATGACGGATGACGGATGTCGGATAACGGATAGCAGATGTCAGAGGAAGATAAGATGTGTCCGTCCCGACTGCTGTCTCTTTGATCGTTGCGTAGGAACATCCGTCATCCGACATCTGACTCCCCCATGTCCCGTGTCTCTATCATCGCGCTCGTCGTCTTCGCCGTGCTGACGGGGCTGGTCCTGAGCATGCGCCTGCCCGCCGCGCGGCGGCTCCAGGCGGCGATGCTGGAGGTCGTGCGGCCCCTGCACACGGCCACCAACGGCGTCGGCAGCCGCCTGAACGCGCTCGGCTCGGGACTCAAGTCGCTCGAACAGCTCGAACGGGAAAACGCCGACCTCAAGGTGCGGATTGCCGAGCTGTCGACCACCAACCAGATGCTCAGCGACCTGGGCTCGGAAAACGACAGCCTGCGCAAGGCGCTCGACTTCAAGAAACGTTCGGGCTTCAACCTGCTGCCCGCGCGCATCATCGCCCGCTCCACGGCGACCTGGTGGAGCAGCGTGCAGATCGACCGCGGCGAGCAGGACGGCCTGGACAGCGACATGCCCGTCGTCACCGACCTGGGCCTGGTCGGCAAGACGACCACCGTGGGCGCGACCACCTCCTACGTCGTGCTGATCGCGGACGAGAACTGCAAGGTCGCCGCCACGGTGGAGGGCACGACCGAGACGGGCATCCTCAGCGGCGGCCGGGCCAGCGGCGCGACCCAGCCCGACCTGATCCTGGGCTACCTGTCCAAGAGCGCGCCGCTGCAGAACGGTCAGAAGGTGCTCAGCGCCGGGGTCAGCGGCGGCGTGTTTCCCGCCGGGCTGCTGCTGGGCACGATCCGCTCCTTCCAGGTGCACGAACTCGACGCGCGCGCCGTGGTCACGCCCGCGGTGGACCTTTCCCGGCTGGAGAACGTGTTCGTCGTACGGCCCATCCCGCGCGCGACGGCCGTGGACGCGAAGCCGCCGCCCGCGCGCGGCAACCGGCCATGACGACGGCGGCGTTCTTCGGCGTGGTGCTGGCGCTGGACTTCCTGGCGGTGGTCGCCCAGGCGTACTGCGGGCCGCTGCCCGCGCTCAGCGGCGCGCGGCCCCTGTTGTTCCCGGTGATCCTGGCCTACGGCGCGCTGGCGCTGCCGTTCTGGGCGGCGCTGGCGCTGGCGTTCTTCAACGGGCTGCTCTGGGACGCGCTGACCGTGCAAATCCTCAACCCGAGCCCCTACGTGCAGGGCCAGCCGACGGTCGAGATTGCCCTGGGCTGGTCGGTGCTGCTCTTCGGCGTGCTGGTGATCCTGGTCCACGGGCTGCGGCCCCTGTTCCTGCGCGGCCGGTGGGAATTGCACTGCCTGGCCAGCGGGACGTGCGTGGTGGCCATCCTCGCGGTGCAGTACGCGCTGGTGATGTTCCACCGGGGCGGGCTGGTGTTGCCGCTCGACTTCTGGGCGCGGCTGTTTTTGCCCGGGTTCTTTGCGATGCTCATCGCCCCCCTGGTGTACCTGGCGCTGCTCGCCGTGGCGTACCTGCTGGGCTACCCGGTGCGGATAAACGTTGCCCCCGACCGCCGCGACCGCGCGCAGGATTACGAACGATGAAAACGTTGCTCTCCCTGGCCGTTCTCTGCTTGGCTTCCGGCATGCATCCCTTGTCCGGCCAATCTGTCTCCCCGTCGCCCGCCCCCCCCCCCACCCCGACCGTCGTCGGCACCTTCGAGGTGAAGCTGATCCCCCAAGGCGAGGACGACAAGGCCCCCGGAGCCACGCTCGGGCGCGTGTCCATCGACAAGCAGTTCCACGGCGGCATCGAGGGCACCAGCAAGGGCGAGATGCTCAGCGCGCTGACGGACACGAAGGGTTCGGCCGGTTACGTGGCCATCGAGCGCGTGACCGGCACGCTGGAGGGCAAGGCGGGCAGCTTCGTGCTGCAGCACGCGGGCACGATGACGCGTGGCACGCCGGAGCTGAGCGTGACGGTGGTGCCCGATTCCGGCACGGGTCAGTTGGCGGGCTTGGCTGGCCGCTTGGCGATCCGCATCGATGCGGGCAAGCACTTCTACGATTTCGAGTACACGCTGCCCGAGGGAAAGTAGCACAGGAGGTTGGCGAATGGGCATGTTCGATTACTACGAACCGCGTGATACCTTTTTCTGTCCGGTTTGCGGTGCCCAGCAAAGCGAATGGCAGGGCAAGGACGGTCCTCGCGGCTTGTTTGTCTTTCGTGAAGGTGCCGTCGGAGCGGTAGAACAGCGCGTGGACGAGGAGTGCCGATTTTCACCTGAGCAGATGGCTGCACAACGTCTGCCCACCGAGTTTTTCATCTACTCCTGTGACTGTGGCTGTCCTTATCCGACTGTTCTCCGTGGTGCGGCTTCGTCCAATTCGTGGCTGTCATCCGAGCTTTTTACCGGCAGCATCGCCGACCGGGTGCTTCGTGGACCGGAAACCCGTGAGCAATGGAAGGCCCGGTTGCGCTGGCTCGATAGCCGCGCCGCCTGACCGGCGCGTTCATCCTCCAATGATGCCTTGTTCGACGACCGGACGGGAGTAAACTGGCGGAACCGTAGCCAACACCATGACCGAGATTGACTCCTTCGAGGCCGGGACGCATTTCAACGATCTGCTCCAACGCGTCACGCACCGGAAGGAAAAGTTCGTTGTGACGCTGGAAGGTAAACCCGTGGCCATGCTAGGTCCGGTGCGAATAGACCGCCCCGAGGTGGAGGGTTTGACCGCTTTGCTGGATGAACTCCGCGCTTTCCGCGCCAGCATCGCTGCCCGTGGACCAACGCTTGCACCCAGCGAAAGCTGGAAGGAATTTGCCCGGGAGGGGTTGGCTTGATGGGCACCATCGTGGTGGATAACTCGGTGCCCCTGCCTCTTTTTCTTTCCGATGAGGACGACACCTACGCGCGGGTGGTGATCGGGCGCAGCATCGCGGGCGACGACCTGCTGGCACCCGCCCTGTGTTTGCTCGAATTTGGGAACGCTGTTCTCAAGGCCGGCCGGCAGCAACGTCTGACCGAAGCCGAAGCAGCTTTCGCACAGCGCAAGTTTGCCTCGTTGCCCATCGAATTCCGGTTCTTGCCGGAGACTCCCGCCGATCTGCCGCCGGTCCACGCGTTGGCGCAACGGCGCAGCCTCAGCTTCTACGATGCGGCTTACCTTTCCCTGGCGCTCGGAGCGGGGGCGCGGCTGGCCAGCCTGGATGACGCGCTCGTCGGAGCGGCCCGGGCGGAAGGTGTGGATGTGGTGGCAGTCCCTGCGGCACAGGATTGAGGAGCGGTACCGGACGCCGCCCCGCTCCACTCTCCCCACTTGGCACGCCGCCTGCCTTCGGCTATAGTTCCGCCGTTCTTCTGCTGGCATGGCTCTCTTTAAAACCGAAATCCGCATCCAGATCGTCGGATTGCTCTTCCTCCTGGGCATCTCCGCCCTCATCGGCCGGCTCTGGTGGGTGCAGATCGTCCAGAACGATTACTACAAGCAGAAGATCCGCGGCTCGGGCGAAGTCACGGTTCGCATCCCCAGCGTGCGTGGGGAAATCCGCGACAAGAACGGCCTGCCGCTGGTCACCAACCGGCGCTCCTTCTCCGTCGATTTCCTGCTCAACGACATGATCAAGGGCTACAAGGAGGCCTTCGGCCGCTCCCGCGTGCCCAAGATCAAGTACGTCCACACCGTCAAGGGCGTCTACGCCGAGACCAACGAGGCCGACGTGGCCAGCATCGTGCGCGAGACCGTCCTGCCCCGGCTCCACCAGCTCGGCTTCGACGAGCCCATCAGCGACAAGCAGCTCCAGAAGCACTTCCGCACGGACACGCTGGTGCCCTACACCTACCTGGAGGACATCGACTTCAAGGACATCGCCAAGCTCTCCGAGCATGACCTGGGGCTGCCCGGCGTCGATCTGTCGCTGCGTTCGGTGCGCGAATATCCCTTCGGCGCGCTGGCCGCCCACATCCTCGGCTACGTCGGCAGCGCCGACACCGACGAGGAGGAAGCCAAGAACTTCACCTATTACCAGCCCGACGTGGAGGGCAAGAACAACATCGAGCAGGCCATGGACAAGTGGCTGCGCGGCAAGGCCGGGGTCCGCTACGTCAAAAAGAACGCCAAGGGCGTCATCGAGGGTGACAGCGGCATCCGCCCGCCCGTGCCGGGCGACAACGTCTACCTGACCATCGACGCGCGCGTGCAGGCCATCGCCGAGGAGGCCATGCGCGTCGTCGGGCGCGGGGCCGCCGTCGTGGCCGATCCCGCCACGGGCAACATCCTGGCGATGGTCTCCGTGCCCTCGTTCGACCCGAACACCTTCATCCCGAGCATCAGTTCCGACGACTGGAACGGGCTCATCAAGGACGAGACCAACCCGCTGACCAACCGCGCCATCCTCTCCTACGCGCCGGGCTCGACGTTCAAGACGATCACGGCCCTGGCCGGGCTGGCCATGGGCAAAGGCAACAACAAGTACACCTGCTCGGGCGGCGTGACCTACGGCGGGCGCTACATGCGCTGCTGGATCGGCCAGAAGGGCGGCAGCCACGGCACGCTCGACCTGATCGACGCCATCAAGGACTCCTGCAACGCCTATTTCTTCCAGTACGGCAACGCCGCCGGGGTCGATGCCATCGACCGCGTCGCCAATGCCGTGGGCATCGGCCAGAAGACGGGCGTGCCGCTTTCCAACGAGGCGGCGGGCATCCTGCCGGGCAAAGAATGGCTGGCCGAGCACGCCCCGCGCGAGAAGTGGAGCGACGGCCACACCGCCAACCTTTCCATCGGCCAGGGCTACGTGCAGGCGAGCCCCCTGCAGATGTCGATGATCGCCTCCATGCTCGCCAACGGCGGCACCTGTTACTACCCGCGCATGATCGACCGCGTGGTGGACGGCCAGGGGCAGGACGTGGAGGATCCGGACACGGGCAAGCTCGTCGCCACGGGGCCGCGCGTGCGTGTTCAACTGGCCGACCTGGGCCTCAAGCCCGACCAGATCGAGAAGGTGCGCCGGGGCATGTGGAAGGTTGTCAACGACCCCACGGGCACGGCCACGCACGCCAAGCTCAAGGACGTGGAACTGGCGGGCAAGACCGGCACGGCGCAGTTCTGGCGCAACGGCGTGTCGGACAACCACACCTGGTTCATCTGCTTCGCGCCCTACGATAAGCCAAAATACGCCATCTGCGTGTTCCTCCAGGGAGCCAAGGGCGGCGGCATCACGGCGGCACCCATCGCCGCGCGCATCATGGACGAGACGCTGGCGCTCGACGACGGCCGGTACGAGCCGGAGGTCAAGAAACTCGACCCGGCCAAGGGTAACTTCACGTTCATCAACAACATCGACTTTTCCAGCAGCGTGCCCGTGCAGACCGGCGATCCCAACGCCCCCGTGGACAAGAACGGCAAGAAGAAGATCGCCACCAGCGCCGCCGACTTGAGTGGCGAGGACGGCGACGAGGCCGACGACCACCAGGCTGACCCTTCGGAAAAGAACAAGGACCACGATCGGGTCAGCTCCACCGCCAAGCCGAAGGTGCGCGAGAAGTCGGACGGCAGCCAGGAGAACGCTTCCGGAAACGGCGACACGCCGCTGACCAAGTCCCTGCGTAAATTCTTCCGTCGCGACCCCGCCAACGACAACAATCCGGACTCCGACCGGGACCTCCAGTCCCAACAGAAAACCTTGCGTAAACAACAAAAAGCTCAACAACGCCAACAATCTCCCTCCCAGCCCGCCGCACCTGCGCCGACGCCCGCCCCGCGCAAGAAATTCCTGGGAATTTTTTGAGCAGGTAGCGAAGCTGCCGCTCGTCACAAGGTAGGGCTGGGCGTCCCACCCGGCCGTGACTGTCTGCGTCCAGCGCGTGCCGTCCAGAAAAGCTACGGCCGGGCGGGACGCCCAGCCCTACCTTGTGACGAGCGCCGCTATCGCGGCTGACTGGAACAATCCTCTCCCCCTCCGACCCATTTCCATTTTTAACATTTTGACCACGTCCATGATCGAAAAAGTCAAGCGCATGCTCGGGCTCGCCAAGAAGAAGCCCAACAACCTCCTGCTCATCAACGTCGAGAAACTCGAACGTCGCGTCGCCCTCTTGGAGGACGGTGTGCTGGAGGAATACAACATCGAACGCACCACCGACCGCAACATCGTCGGCGGCATCTTCAAGGGACGCGTACGCAACATTGAACAGGGCCTCAAGGCCATGTTCGTGGACATCGGCTTCGAGAAGAACGCCTTCCTGCATTTCTGGGACGCGCTGCCCGGCCTGGACGAGACCAAGTTCGAGCGCATCGACCGCGGCAACAAGAAAGGCAAGAAGGACGCACCCGGAGCCGACGGCAAGGACGGCGGCGGACGCAAGGGCGGCGGCGACAAGAAACCCACCTCCAAGGACATCCCCACGCTCTACCCCGTGGGCAGCGAGGTGCTCGTGCAGGTGACCAAGGGCCCCATCGGCACCAAGGGCCCGCGCGTGAGCACGAACCTGTGGCTGGCCGGGCGCTACCTGGTCTTCATGCCCTACAGCGACCAGAGCGGCATTTCGCGCAAGATCGAGGATCCCAAGGAGCGCGAACGCCTGCGCAAAATCCTGCGCGCCTTGGACATCCCCGACGGCATGGGGGTCATCATTCGCACGGCCTCGGAGGGCCAGCGTTCGCGCTTCCTGGTGCGCGACCTGAGCCTGCTGCTGGAGCAGTGGCGCGCCATCGAGGAAAACATGGCGACCAAGAAAGCGCCCGCGTGCATGTTCGAGCAGCCCGACCTGATCGACCGCACGGTGCGCGACTTCCTGACCGAGGAGGTCGACAAGGTGGTGTGCGACGACCTGGCGACGGTCGAACACATGAAGGAACTCGTCGGCCAGATCAGCTCACGCTCGAAGAACCGGGTGGAGCACCACGCCGAGCACATCCCCGTGTTCGAGAAGTACGGCGTGCAGCGCCAGATCGACGACGCCTTCCACCGGCAGGTGTGGCTGCCGTGCGGCGGCTACATCGTCTTCGACGAGACCGAGGCGCTCATCGCCATCGACGTGAACACCGGGCGCAACAAGGGCAGCAAGGACATGGACAAGACCATCCTGCAGACCAACCTGGAGGCGGCGGACGAAATCGCGCGCCAGCTCCGCTTGCGGAACGTGGGCGGCCTCATTATCGGCGACTTCATCGACATGAAGAGCCGCAAGGACCAGCAGGCCGTCTACGAGCGGATGAAGGAGCGCATGAAGCGCGACAAGAGCAAGACGCACATCCTGCCGCTCTCCAGCCTGGGCCTGATGGAAATGACCCGCCAGCGGGCGCAGGAGAGCTTGAGTTCGTCGGTCTACGTGTCGTGCCCGTACTGCAACGGGCGGGGCAAGGTCAAGAGCGCGATGAGCATGAGCGTGGAACTCCAGCGCGCGCTCAACGCGATCATGCGCAAGCACCGGGAGAACTACCCGGAGTTGAAGGTGACGGTGCATCCCGAGGTGTTGCAGCGCCTGCGGACCGAGGACGAGGAATTGTTGGTCGAGCTGGAGCGCAAGCACGAGGGACGGCTGACGTTCCGCGCGGACATCACGTTCCACCACGAAAAGTTCATGGTGTGCGACGCCGTGTCGGGCACGGAGCTGAAGCCGTAAATTTTCTGCTCGCTGGTGGCGCGGGAGTGGCCCGCCTACACCTACAGCCTCGGCACCGTGATCCCGCGCTGCTTCATGTACTTGCCCGCGCGGTCGGCGTAGGACACCTCGCAGGTGGCTTCCGCCTGCAGGAAGATCACCTGCGCCAGCCCCTCGTGCGCGTAGATGCGCGCGGGCAGCGGCGTCGTGTTGGAAATCTCCAGGGTCACGTGGCCCTCCCACTCGGGCTCGAAGGGGGTCACGTTGACGATGATCCCGCAGCGCGCGTAGGTCGATTTGCCCAGGCAGATGGTGAGGATGTCGCGCGGGATGCGGAAGTACTCGACCGAGCGCGCCAAAGCGAACGAATTGGGCGGCACGATGCAGACGTCCGTCTGCATGTCCACGAAGCTCTGCGCGTCGAAGGCCTTGGGATCGACCACCGTGTTGAACACGTTGGTGAACACCTTGAACTCGTCGGACACGCGCAGGTCGTAGCCGTAGGAGCTGAGGCCGTAGGAGATCAGGCCGCGCCCGGAGCGCGTGGAGGCGGCGGCACTGGCGGCGGCGGGGTCCTCGGGCGCCATGGTCATGTCGGCGATGCCCTCGGCCGCGGGGGGCGCGGAGGGGTCCTGCACGCGGCGCACCTGCCGGTCGGCGAAGGGCTCGATCATGCCGTGTTCGAGGGCCATCTTGCGGATCCAGGTGTCGGGTTGTACTCCCATGGTCGGAAAGGCAGAAAGCGGAAAGCGGAACTTCGGGGGCAGCGTATGCGCGGGTAGGAGGCCGTGGCAAGCGGCAAAGTCTGGCGGTGCGGAAGGCGGGACGGATGACGGATGACGGATGACAGAAGCTTGAAGATCACGCGCCTCCTTCCCCGTCTGCCATCCGTTATCCGTCATCCCTCCGCTTTCTGCCTTTGACAAATTTCCTTGCCACGACGCCGGAGCGTGGCATGGTAGCGCCTCCGGTGGCTTTCACCGTTCGGGCTGTGGCTCAGCTTGGTAGAGCGCTGCGTTCGGGTCGCAGAGGTCGTGGGTTCGAATCCCACCAGCCCGACTCTGCTCGAAATGACAGAGTTACGACGAAGAACGTGGCCACATCCCACCTCATTCTCAACAAGAGCGAAGTTGGCATCGTTGTTTGAAGATGTCACGGCTGGGGCGGCTTGGCCCCCTCTTTGGACTCTGCAATGGTGTCGATCTACAAGATCGCCGTTTGGCTAGGTGACGACATGCGTGTCGTTCAAAAGCACTACGTCAAGCTCGTGCCCGACAGCGGGGACATCGAAAAAGTGACCTGACTGCGGAAAGTTGGACATGGAGGCTGGAGTTTTGCTTCACAAAGAAGGAAGCAGAACGCATGCAAGAGCGAGGCCGCGCTCTACGCCTGGAAGAAGAAGTACGGCGGTATGGAAGTGGCGGAAGCGCGCCAGCTTCGGGCGCTGGAAGAAGAGAACCGGCGGCTCAAGAACTTGGTGGCCGATCTGGCTGGTCCAGGTACAGATCCTCAAGGAGGTGAACGCAGAAAAAGGGTAGGCCGGGCGAGCAAGCGTCGGGCCGTTGAACACATCGTGCAAACAGGGTTGGGGAAACCTGCCCAAGCCTGCCGGGCGTTGAGCTTGGCACGCCGCACGTGCTACCACGCATCCAAGCCAGCCCGCCAGCCGCGTGTGCCCGGCTACTCAGGCGGGTTGGTCGACCAGAGCAGAAGACGTGATCACGGTCGTGGAGGTGGCCTTCATCCGCTACGGCAAAGACAAACATCCCCGCAGCGACAATGGACCAGAGTTCATCGCCTACGCCATCCAGGACAGGTTGGCGGCAGCGCAGATCAAGACGCTCTACATCAAACCGGGCAGTTCCTGGGAGAACGGCCACATCAAGAGCTTTCACGACAAACTGCGTGGGGGGGGCACGCTTGAACCGCGAACTCGTCGGCAGCTTACTCGAAGCCCCAGGGCCTACGCGCCAAAATGAAGCTGGACTTGCAGTGGCTGGCAAGCTGGCAGCATGGACAAAGCGGCTGCTGCTTTCGGTTTAATTGAGTGGTTCGATGGACTGGATGATCCGCGCGCCCTGGACGGGCGACGGCACCGCTTGGGCGACATTTTGGTGATCGCGTTCTGCACGGTGCTCTGCGGCCAGGAAGAGTTCACGGCGATGGAACGCTTCGGTCTGGAGAAAGAAAGCTGGCTGCGCGGGTTCTTGGAGTTGCCGGGCGGCATCCCCAGCCACGACACCTTTCGCGCCGTGCTCTCGGCCTTAGACGCCAAGCAAATCGCCCAAGTGCTCATCGACTGGACCGAGGGCGTGCGGGCCAAACTCGGGGGCGAGATCGTGGCCATCGACGGCAAAAGCGCGCGGCGCAGCGGCTCCAGCGCGCGGGCGGCGCTGCATCTGGTCAACGCCTGGGCGGTGGACAACGGCCTCTGCCTGGATCAGGAGCAGACGAGCGCAAAAAGCAACGAGATCACCGCCGTGCCCTTGTTGCTGCGCCAACTCGAACTTGGCGGGCTGCATCGTGACCGTCGATGCGCTCAACACGCAAAAGTACATCGCCCGTGAGATCAAGGAAGCCGACGCCGAGTACGTGCTGGCCCTCAAGGGCAACCATCCGCTCCTGCACCAGGAAGTCAGCGACTTCCTGCTTGACGCCCGGGCGCGAAGCTTTGCCGGCGTGGCGCACGACTTCTTTGAGGAAGCCGACAAGGGCCACGGGCGGCGGGAAGTCCCCGCCGCCATTGGATCACCGAGCAGGTCGCTTGGATCACGCCCCGCGCCGAGTGGGAGGGCTTGCGCGGCGTCGGCTTGGTCGAGCGCGAGCGGCACACGACGGCAGGAGTCAGCGTGGAGCGGGCGTTTTACCTTTGCTCCATCGCGCCCGACGCGCGACTCTTTGCCCGGGCGGTGCGCGGGCACTGGGGCGTGGAGAACTCGCTGCACTGGCGTCTAGACGTGATCTTCCAAGAAGACCGGTGCCGGGCACGCACGCGCTTTGCCGCCGCCAATCTGGCGGCGTGGCGCAAGCTCGCCCTCAACGCGGCCCGCGCGGACCAAAGCGTGAAAGACGCTGTCAAAGGCAAACTTTTCCGCGCAGCCATCAGCGATGACTTCCGCCTTCACCTCTTACGCGTGAATTTTGGCGCGTAGACCCTGGGCCATGCCGATGGTTCCATCCCGGTCAACCAGAGCCCAGGCTTGCCGCTTGTCGTCACCGAACGTCGGCCGAGCGACGAAAAGTTCTTCTTTTCCGCCGGAACCATCGTGCCGGTGGAAGTCATGGACGACACGGCGACCCACCTCTTCCGCGAATTGGAGTCAGGGATGGTCTTCTCGGTGCCGGACGAGTCGTACTACGAGTACGTCGATTGACTCTGTTGGGAATTATTGAGATTGCCCGGATAAAGTAGACAGCGGCTCGGGGTGGAGGCACAAGAACACCATGAGCAGCGAGGAAGTGAAAACGAAGACAGGAGCCACACATCGTCCCTACGATGAAGCGTTCAAGCGGGTGGCGGTGGCGCAGTGGCAAAGCGGCGTGCCAGCCAGGCGAGTCGCCGAGGGTCTGGGTATCACCACCGAGAGCCTGCGCGCGTGGCGGCGACAACTCGACGGGGTCGATGCCGTGCCGACAACGGCGGGGGACGGCAACCGGGTGGCGCGCGTCATGCAGGCGGCGGGCCTGCGGGTGCGTGCCCGCTCGCCCTATCGACCGAAAACCACG
This sequence comes from uncultured Verrucomicrobiota bacterium, assembly GCA_937859745.1. Classification (GTDB taxonomy): domain Bacteria; phylum Verrucomicrobiota; class Verrucomicrobiia; order Chthoniobacterales; family SZAS-18; genus CAHJWO01. The sequence continues at coordinate 19,354 of CALMAQ010000146.1, forward strand.
CAGGTTGATCATGCGGCGTGCCCTTCGCCCAACCTGCTGGTCCGGGCCGCTCCCGCCGAGGCACCCGGCACGCATCTGGTCAGTGACATCACTTACATCCCCACCAAAGAGGGTTGGCTCTACCTGGCAGTCGTCCTCGATCTTTTCAGCCGCGCGATCCTGGGCTGGAGCGTCGCCGAAAGTCTGCACGCGAGCCTTGTCACCGACGCCCTGCAACGCGCCATGGACGGTGGCCAGGTGCCCGCTCCGCCGCCAGCGCGAGCGTGACTGACTTGGGCGTTCAGGGCCGCTCCAATGCGGTCCAGAACTCTTGCAGTGCCGCAAACCCGTCCTCGAGGTTTCCCACGTCCAGGCCCGCCTCGGCAGCCAGACGGGCGAATTCGCTCGACCAGGACGGCGGCGGCGGCGTCAACGTCGTCGGCACCGGATGGGTCGCCCGACGCTCGAACGTTCCTTCCACTGCCAGGAGAAGCGTGGTGGGATCGAAGCGGTGCCTCTCCAGGAGCAGTACGAGGTCCACCAAGTCCTTCGTGCGGGTGTTCGTCCTCTCTCCTCGCGCCAAGGTGTAGGCATGGAGCTTCTCGGCGAATTGCTGCGCCCTCGGGATCGCCAGCACCTTCGCCGGAGCGATCTCCGCGAAGGCCAGTAAATCATCACCGACGAGCGGCTCGGGCGCGCCGATGACCGCGTCGCCGAAGCCGAGGTCGATGTGGAAGCGTTCGTACACCTTGCTCGCCAATGAGGCGACACACGGAAAACGCGCGCCGCCGCCCGGCGCACCTTGGAGTTCGGTTTGGGCAGGCGATATGGCGAAGCTCAGATAGTCACCCAAATCGACGCTCGCCGCGGCCTGGAGTTCGTCGCGGATCAGGTCGAGCCGGGCTTGCAAGGACCGTCCTTCCGGTCCCCGGCTGACCGTCAGGTCGATGTCGCGCGTGGTCCGCGCGTGTGGACGGTAGCGCAACTCCATCGCGTAGCCGCCCTTGAGCAGCCAGGCCGGTTCTTCGGCCACGAAGAGTCGAGCGAGCAGCCGCTCGATGACCAGCTTGAGCCGCAGCGCATTGACCGTCACGGTGCGCTCTGCAGCCGTGCGCTTGAGCCGATCTTCCAAGGAGGCTTTGAAAGCCAGTGCGTTGCTAAAGGTTCTCGCCACGTCGGCGCGCAGCTTACGCTTTCACCCCGTTCTCCCGCAACGTCGCCTCAACTCCCCGAAAGATGACCTGCCGCAGCCCGCAGCCAGGATCGTCGCACGAGACCACGGTCAACGGCGTCCGCAATGGCCTTATCAAGTTGCTCTCGACCGAAAGAGTGATCCTTGGCGACATCAAGGAGCGTGCGCGCGGGGGTCGTGACGCGAAACCCTGCCGCTTCCTGCACGTCGGTGGCGGCGAGCGAAGCGTTGTGGAGCACAATTACAGTCGAAGGCACCGGTTTCCTGAACGTCGGCGGGACGGTGAGATCGATCCGGGTCGGGAGCACGTCGCTGAGGTGATGAAATGCCAGCGCCGTGGCATGAGAGGCTACGGCCTGCGGTTGGTCGCGGCGGTCGCGGCTCCAGAGGCTCAGCCGAATTAGTTCGTCGTGTTCGTCGAGCGAGATGATTGGCAGGCGGTAGAGCCCGTGACCGACCCGCTCGAAGTTGCCGACTGCGGTGTGATAATCAAGATGGCGGTTGCCGTACCCAGCTTCGCCCGCCTGCTTCGCCGTGAAATACCCACCCTGGGTGGTTGCCACCGCGTACAGAGCGCGCTGAGCCTGTTGTGCGTTTCGGTACCACATGCACGAAAGTCCAAATTATTTGGATAAATATGCATCGCTTCCACTGAATTGCAACACGGATTCGCGCTTGATCGAATAATGGGAGGCGACAGCAAACCATTCACTGCGAGAGCTGATGTAACGCGCGCAGGTTCTCGCGCACCTCTTCGACCGGCATTAGGACATAAACCTTGGCTCCGCCTTCTGCGATGCGCTCGGTGGTAGTCACGCGGGAAAAGCAGATGATGGAACCTTTGCGGTGTCCGCTGGCCGGGTCGTTCCACGATTCGATGACCAAGGACCAGCTTGGGAGGGGGGAACGCAGTCCACGCCGAGGTCGAACGGTCCGCCGGGGCAGCAGCGGACCGAGAACGCTGATATACAATGGTGCCCGCGCCGCCCAGGACTCCGCCGAGCACTGCCGCGAAGCAGACGGGAAACAGAGAAAAACGCCTGGCCCGCCCTCTTCCAGAGCGGGGCGCAGCTTGTAGTCGGCCCCGTACACCGCGTCGGCCACGACCCACGCCGGACGCGCGCCTGCCGCCAGCGCGCGGGCGACCATCTCGCGCGCCGAGGCGGGCTTGGTGGCGAACTCCGCGTCCTCGGGCACGCCCGCCGCCCGCCGACGCTCCGGGTCCTGAGCCCAGTCCTCGGGCAAGTAGAGCACACGGTCAATGAGCGCATGGCCTTTGGCCGTCTGCCACGACAAAAACACGCCGATCTGGCAGTTGTCGATCTTGCCACTCGCCCCGCAGTACTGGCGTTTGACGCCCACGCTCTTCTTGCCTTGCTTGACGAAGCCCGTCTCGTCGATGGCCAGCACCGCATCGTCCTTGCCCAGTCCAGCCAGAACTTCATCAAGCTGCTCGTCGCGCAGGGCGTCCGCCTCCCACGCGCCGCGCCCGAGCAGGTGCTGGAAGCGATACGGCGTGTCGAACCCGGCCACCTCGGCCAGTTGCCAGCTGTTTTTGCGTTCCACGCTGCTGAGCAGGCTCTGGAGATATGCGCCAGCGGTGGTTCGCGCCGCCGGGTTGGCGAAGTGCCGCCCCACACGTTGCGTCGTCTCTTCCAAGGCGGCCCGCAACTGCCGCTCCTTCTTCTCAAACTGGTCTGCTCACATGCGCGTGACCAAACCCACCGCTTACCAGAATTTACAACTGTAATACTAGGCTTGCGATCCGTCACCTCGCCGGGCACCTTCCACTTGGCCAGCATCTTTGGGTTGAGGCCGTAGCACTTGGCCAAGGTTCTCAGGCTCGCTTGACGGATGCTGGATTGCTAGGACGCACTGCCGCCATCGTGGCGCTCGGGAGCAGAACTTGTCCCATTAAGCTTCCTTCCATGTGGGTGTGAAAAGCGCGCACCAGCGAACCCCCGACCAGACATCTGGGAGTTATCTTTGCCGGGACGGGTATTAACGGGCAAAAATCGTGCGTTGGGCGAGAGTTTTCTCTTGGTAGAGTTCCCGGGTTTGCCGAATCTGCTCGATGCCGCTCGTCTCCGCGATGGGCACGTCCCACCAAGTGCCCATCCCCGGCATCCGCTTGTCAGGGTCAGATGGCACCACTACCACCGACACACCCACTCGCTTTTGTGCTTCCTTGATTGCCGCGGTGATCTCAGAAGGCGTGGAGGCAAAAACCGCGTGCGCACCCATCGACTCGGCGTGCTTGACGTAATCCACCGGAATGTAATTACCCGTGAGGGTGCCACGCTGGTGATCGCGAAAGCGCAGTTCATTGCCGAAATCCTCCACGCCGCAAGCGCGCTGTAACCCAAGAATGCATTGATAACCATGGTTGTCAACCACCACGATGGTGAAAGTAAGCCCCTCGCCAACGGCCGTCACGATCTCCGAATTCATCATCAGGTACGTGCCGTCGCCAACCATCACCACGACTTCCCGGTCGGGTTCTGCCAGCTTGATGCCGATCCCGCCGGGGATCTCGTAACCCATGCACGAGAAGCCGTATTCCAGGTGATACGCCTTTGGTTCCTCGGGGCGCCAGAGTCGCAGCAATTCACCAGGCATGCCCCCGGCCGCGCACACCACCGTAGCCTTGCCGCCGACGGCGTCGTTGACCAAGCCGATCACCTCGAACCCGGCCAGAAGGCGGCCGTCTTCTTTGACCGTGCGGATCTCCGTGACCCAATCGTTCCATTGCGTTTTGAGCGCATGAGCTTCCGCCTTGTAATCATCGGGAACTCCCCGGTAGCCACTTGCTTGCAGGGCACGGTGCAGTTCGGTTAACCCACGTTTGGCATCCGCCACCACCGGCAAGGTCGAGAGCTTGCTGGCGTCCATCGGCGAGACGTTGATTCCGACGAAGCAGGCTGCCGCATTCTGGAACTGCGATTTGGAGGCAGTGGTGAAATCGGACAAGCGCGTGCCAACGGCGAGGATCAAGTCGGCGTTTTTGGCCAGTTCGTTGGCGGAGGTAGCGCCATTGGAACCCACCGGCCCAGCGTTAGAGGGATGATCCCAGCGCAAGGCTCCCTTACCCGCCTGAGTCTCAACTACCGGCACGCCGAAAGCTTCGGTAAACTCCCGCAGTTCATCCCAGGCTTCCGAATAAATAGTCCCACCGCCCGTGATGATGATCGGGCGCGTGGCGCCTCGCAGGCGTTGCACCACTTCCTGCACGAGTTCCGGCTCCGGCAGGGGACGGCGCACCTGCCAAACCCGTTTTTCAAAGAACTCCGCTGGCCAGTGGTACGCTTCAGCTTGCACATCCTCGGGGAGGCAAATCGTCACGGCTCCCGTCTCGGCCGGGTCGGTCATGACGCGAAACGCCTCCGGCAAGCTGGCCAGCAGTTGCTCGGGCCGGTTGATGCGGTCGAAAAAGCGCGATAGGGGCCGGAACGCGTCGTTGGCACTCACATCGCGTTCCAGCGGGTGCTCGATTTGTTGGAGCACCGGATCGGGGATCCGGTTGGCGAAGTAGTCGCTCGGCAACAGGAGTACAGGCAGACGGTTCACCGTGGCTACCCCCGCGCCGGTGACCATGTTTAGCGCCCCCGGCCCGATCGAGGTGGTGCACGCGAAGGTCGCCAGCCGATTGCGATGCTTCGCAAACGCGGCGGCGGCGTGAACCATGCCTTGCTCGTTCTGGGGACGGTAGAAACGCAGCTCTTCCCTCTGGCTGTACTCCACCAATCCCTGTCCCAAACCCGACACGTTGCCGTGGCCGAAGATGCCCCAGAATCCTTCGATGAAGCGGTTCTCGCGGCCGTCGCGCCTGACGTACTGTGCCGCCACGAAACGCACCAGCGCCTGACCGACGGTGAGATGAAGGGTTTTATCCATGGAACAGGAACGAAGCTCGTTTAACTTCGGTCAGCGGTATTCACCCGCGTACTTCTCGACCTTGTCCACGTTTTCCTTGGTCACGAAGCCGGGACCGGACGAAATGTTGCCCGCCTCGTAGATCGGCTTGAGGCCGTACTGCTCCAGACGTTGCTGGAACTTCGGGTTCGCCTTGAGCGCTTCCTGCACCTTGGACATATCATTGGTCTTGTCGCGCTTCATGATCGCGAACACCGCCACCGGGATGTAACCCTGGAGATAAGGCTGCTGGTCGATGGCGTAGTTGATGGTGCCATCCTTGATGCCTTTGATGATGTCTGGCGACAGGTCGAAGGTGCCGAAGAAGATTTTCCCGGCGAGACCCATCTTGCGGATGGCGGGCAACGCACCGGCGGCGGAATCCGGTCCGAGCGCGAGCACGGACTGGGTGTCAGAATGTGCACGCAGGTAGGCACTGACCTTGTTGTCGATGGTCGTGGGATCAATCCCCGTGTCGAGCGTGTAGGGCTTGAAGTCCACGCCGAGCGCGTCCGCGTACCCCCGGCTGCGCTCGAAGGAACTGGCGTTGGTCGCGTAGTGGTTCACGCAAACATAGGACTTGATCCCGGCGGCTTTGGCCCGTTCCCCGGCGGCTTTGCCAGCCGCGTACTCAGGCTGACCAACGTGCATGAGGGCACCGAGTTGCTTGCTCTGCTCGACCGTGCCGGAGTTGATGGTGATGATCGGGATTTTCTTTGCCCGCACGAGTTCGGCGGGCTTTTTGAGCACGTCGAAATCCGCGATGTCGAAGATCACGCCGTCATAGTTGCGTGCGGCGGATTGTTCGATGATGCGCGCCATGTCAGCCAAGTCTCCGTTCGGTGGGTTGCGGTAGTCCACCGTGACGTTGAAATCCTTGCTGGCGTCCACGACGCTATTTTTCACCGTGTTCCACCAGGTGTCGGAATCCGGCGCGTGACTGACGAGCACGTAGCGCCCATCGGCGGCGGATAGCGTGCTGGCCGTGAGAACCACGGCGGCAGTGGTGAAGAGGGTGCGTGCGAAGCGGGTGATGGGGAGGAGCATGTATTTTGTGTTTGGTTTGAGGGTGGGGTTTGGAGAGGAAACGGTCGTACTCAGTTCGTGGGCATCGTGAATTGCGCGGAGGCGGCCGGTGTGGAGGTGTCGCCTTCGGTGCCTGCGGTGTAGCGCAGCTCTTGACGGGCGGCGGGATGCGCCTCGGCGTCGGGCCAGCGCTGCATGATGCTCTTGTAGTGGGTGTAGAAGCGCACGCCTTCCTCGCCGTAGATGTGGTGGTCGCCGAAGAGCGAACGCTTCCAACCGCCGAAGGAATGCCACGCCATCGGCACCGGGATGGGCACGTTGATGCCGACCATACCGACCTGGATGCGCCGGGAAAATTCCCGCGCCGCCCCGCCGCTGCGCGTGTAGCAGGAAACACCGTTGCCGAAATCATGGCGGTTGACGAGGTCGATGGCTGCGTTCAGATCCGGCACCCGTACCACGCAAAGCACCGGACCAAAGATTTCCTCCTTGTAGATGCGCATCTCCGGGGTCACGTGATCAAACAGCGTGCCTCCCAAAAAGAAGCCATCCTCCCGGCCGGCCAGCTGGAAGCCGCGTCCGTCCACGACCAACTTGGCACCCGCCTGCACGCCGTCGGCGATGTAGTCTTCGATGCGCGCCTTGTGCTGCGCGGTGACCACCGGCCCCATGTCCGCTTCGTCGTCCATGCCGTCGCGGATTTTCAGGTTGAGAACCATCGGGGCGAGCTTCTCGACCAGCGCGTCCGCGGAGTCACCGATCATCACCGCCACGGAGAGTGCCATGCAACGTTCGCCGGCCGAGCCGTAGGCCGCGCCGAGCAGCGCGGCGGCCACCCCGTCGAGGTCCGCGTCGGGCAGGGCGACGAGGTGGTTCTTGGCGCCGCCGAGCGCCTGCACGCGCTTGCCGCGCTTGGTGCCTTCCGTGTAGATGTACTCCGCGATCGGCGTCGAACCCACGAACGACAGCGCGTTGACCTCCGGGTGCTGCAGCAGCGCGTCCACCGCCGCCTTGTCACCTTGCACCACGTTGAACACCCCGTCGGGCAGCCCGGCCTCCCGCAGCAACTTGGCCATCAGCAACGAAGGCGAAGGATCACGCTCGGAGGGTTTGAGCACGAAGGTGTTGCCACACGCCAGCGCGACGGGGAACATCCACATGGGCACCATGCACGGGAAGTTGAACGGCGTGATCCCCGCGCAAACACCGAGCGGCTGACGCAGGTTCCAGTTATCAATCCCGCCGCCGATGTTGTCGGTGAACTGACTCTTGAGCAACTGCGGGATCCCGCAAGCGAACTCCACGACTTCCAGCCCGCGCACGACCTCGCCCTGCGCGTCGGAGAACACCTTGCCGTGCTCACGCGTGATGAGTGCCGCCAACTCGTCGTGATGTTCCTCCAGCAACGCCTTGAACTTGAATAAAACCCGCGCGCGGCGCAGCGGCGGTGTTTCCGACCACTTGGGAAAAGCGGCCCGCGCAGCCAGGACGGCGGCGTCCACTTCGGCGGCGGTGGCCAAACTCACCCTGGCGGCTAAATTGCCCAAAGAAGGGTTGAAAATATCTGCCGTGCGCCCGCCGGTGCCGGCCACCGTTTGTCCCTTGATGAAATGGCCGACGGTTTTCAACTCACCACCGCCGGTCGGAGGCAGGCTAGTCGAAACGGCGGGAGCGGAGGCAAGAGTCTCGGTGGACATGAAGATGTGCGTGTTAGTTGATCGAAATGATGGCTACGCCAGCATCCACTCGTGAGCCGGGTCGTTGTGAAAGTGCCAGACACGTTTAGGTCCCGCCATGACGTTGAGGTAGTAAGACTCGTAGCCGTGGGGCACCACCACGGGATGATATCCGCGCGGCGCGAGGACAACATCGCGGTTCTCGACCGCCAGGGATTGGTCTAGAACGCGGTCGTCCGTGTAAATGCGCTGGAAAACGAATCCTTGGGGAGGATTGACCTGATGATAGTAAGACTCCTCCAGCAGGCTTTCCACCGGGACGTTGTCCACGTCGTGCTTGTGCGGCGGATAGCTGGAGGAATGACCCGCAGGAGTGCGCACTTCTACCACCAACACGGATTCGGCCGGTTCGTCCTGCGGCAGGATGTCGCAGACGTACCGGGTGTTGGACCCTTTGCCGCGCGCAGTGCGGCGCATCGTGTGGGGTTCGATCAGGCGAGCCGGTAATCGGCCCGCCGCCGGGGCGGTAGCCACCCCGATCTCCGCGTCCGTGTCCGCTTTGACAAGCGCCGCGCGCGCCGGAGGCAGATAAACGGCAAAAGGCGACGGGTCCTCGAACACGCTCCGGCGCTGGCCGATCTCCCGCCATTGGTCTGGTCCGGCTTCAACGGAAACGATGCCGCCGAGCACCACCAGGCAAGTCTCCCGGTCCGACAGGGCCGGCAAGGCAAGTTCCTCGCTACGGGCGAGCCGCCACGCGGAGAACCCGACGTAATGCCAGCCCGCCGACGCGGGTGTCACGGACACGATCCGCTGCCCGGAGGGTTGGGGTTTGATGAGGAGGTCCATGACAGCGTGCTTCCTCAGGACTGCACCGTGTCGAGCAGCCGGCGCACGGTATGGTAGCCCTTTTCGGCAAAAGCGTAACTTGGGGCAACCACCGGGTCCTGCTCGGCCTCAACCACGATCCACCCCTCGTAATCGCCTGCCCTCAGGCGGGTCACTAGAGGGGCAAAGTCAATGCTGCCGTCACCCGGCACCGTAAAGACACCGTTGAGGACGGATTCCAGGAAGCTCCATCCCCGGTTGTTAGCCATCGCCACGACCGCAGGACGGACATCCTTGAAGTGGACGTGGTAGACGCGGGCAAAGTGCCGGTCGAGCATCGCCGCCGGATCGCCGCCCCCAAAGACGCAGTGCCCGCTGTCAAAAAGCAGCCCGACCGCCTCACCGGTATTCGCCATGAGTTGATCCAAGTCCGGCGGCGCTTGCACGTAGGCTCCCATGTGATGATGATAAGCCAGGCGGATGCCGTAGGCGGACAAGGTATGCTCCGCGAAGCCGGTGAGATGGTCGCCGTAGCGCGTCCACTGGTCCCGCCGCACGAAGCGCGGGCGGCGGGCGAGCGCGACGGGTTGACCCTGGATGGAGTCGGCCACTTCCCCGTACACCATCACCTTCGCGCCGTTGCGGGCTAGTTTTTCCAAGTGAACCTGCGCGACCTCGATCTCCTCCGCCGCCGAACGGCGGGCGAGCCCCCCCGAGTACCATCCTGAAACCAGAGCCACTTGGTGTTCCCCCAGCACCTGGCCAAGCGCAGCCGGTTCCTGGGGGAACTTGTTGCCCAACTCGAAGCCCTCGTAGCCAATAGCACGCCCTTCCGCGAGCGCGGTGGCCAGCGGCACTTCGCCGCCAAGGGATGGCAGGTCATCGTTGCTCCATGAGATCGGGTTGATACCGATCCGGACGGAGAAAGGGTGCGTCGTCATGGGCTGCGCGGTTTGGTCGGGTCAGCCGATGACCGGCGTCGCCGCCGGCCGGTGGCGCGCCGCCTTCCACATGGCGATCAAGGTTCCGAAGTTGTGCCTGACCTGCTCGACAAACGTGTCGTCCGCAATGTTGCCCGCCAGCCAAGCGCGACTGGGTTCTTCGAAGATCGTGCGTCCCACGGCGAAACCCCGGCAGGTCGCCGCGGCACTGGCGGCGTGGAAGCCCCCAGAGAGCGCCTTCATCGTGGCACCGAGTCCCAGCAGAACCACCCCGCGACAGTAGGGATCACGTTCGGCAAGCAAGGCGTCGGCCTGCCGCCAAGTCTCCGCGGACATCGGCGGCAGCTTCCACCATTCCGGGTAAACGCCGAGATTGTAAAATCGCTTCATGGCGCGCACCACGGTGCCCTCGGACGGCGGGTGCTTTCCCTTGGGCGGGATGATTTCGAGCAGCAGTTCATGGCCGCTGCTCTGTGCGGCGTGGTAGAGGGAACGCACCTGCGCTTCCTGCTCCAGGCGGTGCTCGACCGGGTCGTCTGGATGGTAGAAAACGAGGCATTTGACGATGTGCTCCTGCGGCCAAGACAACAGGGCCGTGCCTACGGAGCGCCCCTCTTCAAAGACCAGCGGATTAGAACCGGGCAACTCCACCGGTCGGCCGATCCACCAGCCACGGCCCGTCGCGGCGTTGAGCGCGTCCTGACCATAGCGCCCGTCACACAGGATGCCGATCTTGCCGGTCAGCGCAGGGTCAGACGCCTCGGTCTCAACGACGGCGCGGACCAGCAGTTGTTTCAAAACGGGCAAACGCTCCTCCGCCGCTCCGGCCTCCTGCGCCAGGTCGAAAAACTGCGCCCGATGGTCGAAGGCAAAGATGAACAACTCGTCCCAACGCGGTCGGGGTACGCTGACGCGGTGCAACCGCGCCAAGGTGACATCCAAGTCCGGGCGTTGCATCCGTGCCGGTTCGGCGGCGGCCCGGTCCAGGAAATAGTCCAACTCCGCCGGGGCCGGCATCGCCGGCGCGCAGCCATGCCGGGAAACCACCAGCGCGCCGCACGCATTCGCCCGTGCCGCGCACGTCTCGTAATCCTTTCCCCGTACCCAACCCGAGAGAAACCCCGCCAAAAACGCATCGCCTGCTCCGAGGACGTTGAGCACCTCGACCCGCACGCCGCCGAACAGCGGCGCGTCGTCCAAACGCTCGGGCACCGCTCCTTCGATGACCGAGCATCCGAGCACGCCGCGCTTG
>CALMAQ010000146.1:30185-44061 GCA_937859745.1 uncultured Verrucomicrobiota bacterium
ACTCGAACCTGATCTCCGGCGTGGTGAAGAACCGCGTGCGGGGCGACCGCTCGGATGTTGCGCAGGGTCTCGACCATGTTCTCCCGCCCGCCCCCCGCGATGCCGAACTCTTCCTCGGTGCCGACGATCAAATCGAAAAGCGGCAGGATGCCTTGCAGGTGGATCGTGACCCTGTCGTTGGCGATGTAGCGCGTTTCCCCGTCCGCCTTGCCGGTCAATCCCCAGAGCACGGGACGGTAGTCGATGTCGAGCACGGTCCGCACGCTGTTTTTCCGGGCGTACTCAAGCGCCTGTCGGCTGGTGGCGTTCGTGCCGGCGGTGGAGAAGTGCGTGCCGGTGATCAACAGCGCGCGGCTGGAAGCGATGAAGCCTTCGTCGAAATCAGCCGGGTCGACCGCCATGTCCGCGCAGTTCTCCCGGTAGAAGATCAGCGGAAAAGTGTCGCGGTCCTTGAGTCCTAAAAGGACCAGCGCCGTCAGCCGTTCGTGGTCCACGCGCACATGCGAAACGTCGCAGCCTTCCTTGGCCAGAGTTTCGACCAGGAAGCGCCCCGGATGATCGTTCCCCACGCGGGTCAGCATGGCGGACTTCAAACCCAGGCGCGCGCAGCCGAAAGCGATGTTGGCCGAAGAACCGCCGAGATACTTGGCAAAAGAGGAAACATCCTCCAAGCGCGCGCCGACCTGCTGGGCGTACAGGTCCATGGCCAGGCGGCCCAGACAGATGATGTCCAGAGGACGATCCGGCGCGAAAGAAGTCAGATTCTTCATGGCGAGGTGTGACCGGACGGGCGCAAGTTACGCCGCGACTCCCTCCAACTCGGCGACAAGCTGCTGCATTTCCTCGCCGCCCGCCATCAGGTCGAGCAGTTCTCCCTTGGTGATGGTTTCTTTGGTGAATGTCCCCAGAGAACGCCCTCGGTTAAGGAGCGTGAACGAATCGCCCACCGGATAGGCATGGTTTGCGTTGTGCGTGATGAAAACGATGGAAATGCCCCGGTCCCGCGCCGTGCGGATTAGTTTCAGGACGTTCGCGCTCTGCTTGACGCCTAACGCGGCCGTGGGTTCGTCGAGGATCAACACCCGCGCGCCGAAGTGGATCGCACGGGCAATCGCCAGGCACTGCTTTTCCCCGCCGGACATGTTGCCGATGGGTTGGCTCGGATCACGGACGACGATGCCCATGTCCGCCAGCTTCTGCTTGGCCACGCTGGCGGCCGTGGGGATGTCCATCACCGGCAGCAAGCCGAACAAACGGCGCATCGGCTCGCGTCCCAGGAAGAAATTTCTCGCCACACTCATCAGCGGCACGAGTGCGAGATCCTGGTACACGGTAGCAATCCCTAGATCGAGCGCCTCTTTCGGAGAGCGAAAATGCACCGGCTTGCCGTCAACAGAATATTCTCCCTTACTGGGCTGGTGTACGCCGGCGAGTGTTTTGATCAATGTGCTTTTGCCCGCGCCGTTGTCTCCCAGCAGGCAATGAACCTCTCCGCGCCGCAGCCGCAGGGTGACCCCATTAAGGGCAACGACGTTGCCGAAGAACTTGGAGACATTTTCCAAGGAGAGTAGATACTCGTCTTGGGCAGGTGCGGGGACCGTGGATGGATGCATGTCGGGAGGAGCGACGGTTACCGGGCCTGCGAGAGCCGCTGCCGGACGAAGTTGTTGAAAAGCACCGCCACCAGCAGCATTCCTCCGAGGAAAACACGGAACCAATCGGAGGAAACGTTGGTGTAGGTGATGCCGATTTGCACCACGCCGAAAATCAGCGCTCCACAGCACGCGCCGATCACCGATCCGTATCCGCCGGTGAGCAGGCAACCGCCGATCACCGCCGCGATGATCGCCTCGAATTCCTTCTGCAATCCGCGATCCGCCGAAGCCGAACCGATGTCGCAAACTTGCAGCACGGCAAACGCGCACGCGCAAAAAGCCGTGAACACGAACAAAGAGATCTTCACTCCGCGGACGGGTACGCCCACGTTCCGCGCGGCGTTCGCGTCTCCGCCCGCAGCGAAGATCCAGTTACCGAAGCGCGAACGCGCCAGCACCAGCGAACCGACTGCTGCCAGCGCGAACCACCAGATCACCACCTTCGGCACCCCGGCCACGAGTGGGTCGCCGTTGGAAAGCGCTGTGATCCAGCCATGTTGCGCCATCCGGTGGAAAAGTCCGCCACCCACCACCCCTTGGAAGAAAGTGCGGGCCAACCAGTCCTTTTCCACCAGTTCACCTACCCCGCTGATCACGGTGCGATTGGCAAAGCGCACGGACAAGGCCAGCGTTAACCCGCGAAGGATGAACAAGGAAGCCAGTGTGACAATGAACGATGGCAGTTTGGTGCTCAGCACAAGGTAGCCGTTGAGGCCGCCGAGGATCATCGAGCCGGCAAAAGCAAAGAGAATTGCCGCCCACAGTGGCCAATGATAATAAACGGCGGGTAGCGCCACCATCATTCCCGCGAAACCGATCATTGAACCTAGCGACAGATCAAATTCACCTGCGATCATCAACAGGCAGGCTCCCACCGCGATGATCCCTAAGTAGGAAGCGACCTGCATCCAGTTGATGATCCCATCCGGCTGGAACATGCCTGAGTTCCCAGCCGTGATCCCAAAAAGGACAAATACTAGGATGGCACCAGACACCGCCGCGAACTCGGGACGATGAAGGAAGCTGCCCAGAAACGAGCCTTGGCGCAATCGCTCGTCCCGCGTCGCTATAGTAGCGTTGTCCGCCACTTGTGTCTGCACAGCGGGAAGACTAGCCTCCGGGACGGAACTGGGAGTGGCACGGAAACGGGCCGGACCACCCTCGGCCTGAGTAGGGTTCATGGGGGGACAAACCTTCCAGAAAAAGTGTGAACTGGAAGCAGATTATCCAACGCCGATGGCCGTGCAAACAAAATATTCCAAAAACTTCAAAATGGAATTGTTGTTCCAAGTTTTGCTCGCTTCCAGAACAAAGAGGTGAATCATTGAAGAGAGAACTGATGTCAAAAAAGTCCCCCGACGCCGTCGATCAGCTCCTGCGAAGCATCGCCGATCAATACGAGCGGTTGCCACGTCAACTGAAGAACGTCGCCGGCTACGTCGAACAGAATCGGCCGAGCCTGGTGATGGACCGCGTCAGCGACATTGCCGGGCGGTGTGGGGTGCACCCCTCGGCGGTCGTGCGTTTCGCCCAGCATTTCGGGTTCGCGGGCTTCGGCGAACTGCAAGCGGTGTTTCGCCGCGCCTATGCGTGCGGATGTTCGCCGCCGCTTTCCTACAAAGAGCGTATTCGCAAGCTGGTGCATGACCGGCACGCCGGTCATCACGGGAAGCTGGCGGCCGGGACGGTGGCGCAAAATTTCATCGCCGGCAGCCGCACCGGTTTGGACGATCTGGCGGCGAACTTCGACGAAACGGCGTTTGCAGCGGCGGTGAAGCTCCTCGACAAGGCGGAAACCATCTACGTGGCCGGGGTGCGGCGCTCCTACCCGGTCGCTTCCTACACGGCGTACGCCCTTCAGCATACCCAAAAAAGAGTCATTCAAATCTCCGGTCTGGGCGGCATGACCCGTCACCAGATCTACGGCATCGGCAAAGGGGACGTGCTCTTTGCCATCACTTTCGCGCCGTACGGGCGGGAAACCCAATTCTGTTCTAAGATGGCCCGGCAGCAGGGTGCCGAAATTCTTCTGGTGACCGACAGCCGTCTTTCCGCGCTGGCCAAGCAGGCGCGCGTGGTGCTCGCAGTTAAGGAGAGCAGCGTCTTTGCCTTTCGATCTCTAACCAACACGATGGCACTTTGCCAGGCGCTCTTCGTTGCGCTGGCTTACCAAATGGAAATTACAATCGAAGAAACCAGAGAACCTCGCGAAGCCCATGATTGAAGTCGCTCTTTTTGGTGCCGGTCGGATCGGCCGCATCCACGCCGCCAACCTCGTACGACAGGAGGGTGTCAGGCTGCGCTACGTCGCCGATATCGCGCGGCGGGCGGCGGAAGAAGTCGCTGGCCAGCACGGCGTCCGCGCCATCGAACAACCGCAGGAGGCACTGGACGATCCTTCGGTGAACGCGGTGGTCATTGCCTCAAGCACCGACACGCACGCCGACCTCATCCAACGGGCCGCAGCGGCGGGAAAGGCGATTTTCTGCGAGAAGCCCGTGGACTTGGATTTGGAGCGCGCCCAGCGTTGCGCGGAGGCGGTCAAGGCGGCCGGGGTGGTGTGCATGATCGGCTTTCAGCGGCGCTTCGATCCGACCTTCGCGGCCTTGAAGCGGCGGCTCACGGCTGGGGAGATCGGCGAACCGGAGATGCTTATCGTCACGAGCCGCGACCCGGGTCCCCCGCCCCTAGCCTATCTCCGCTCCTCGGGTGGCATTTTCAAGGACATGCTCATCCATGATTTCGACATTTTCCGCTGGATTCTTGAGGATGAAGCGGAGAGCGTGCACGCCGTGGGCAGTTGCCTGGTGGACACGGCCATCGCCGGGGCCGGAGACGCGGATTCGACGGCGGTGACTCTCCGCACCCGCGTCGGCAAGCTCTGCCAGATCAACACGACCCGGCGCGCGGCTTACGGCTACGACCAACGCTTCGAAGTGCTGGGCTCGCGGGGCATGCTCCAAGCGGGCAACCTCCGTCCGACCGAGGTCTCCGCGTACACCGCCGCGGCATCGCAAGACTTGCCGGAGCATTTTTTTCTCGAACGCTACCGTGCGGCCTACGCCGCCGAGATGAGACATTTCTTCAACGCCCTGACAGAAGGAACGCCCGTCCGCACGACGATTGATGACGGGGTCAAAGCACTCTCTCTGGCGGACGCCGCGACGCGTTCTTGGCGCGAGGGCAGGACGGTCCAACCCTTGTATGTCTGAGTGTTTGGCGTTGGCGGTCGTCCTGCTCAGCGCCATCACCTACCTACACGGCAGTCGCACTGTGCTTCAAGGCGGCGCTGACCCGCGGCGTCAGCGTCTGGCAAATATCATTCTGGTGCAACGCTAGGGCGTGCTCACGATACATTTGAGGCTGACGGCCAGTAAAGCCGCGAGTACGCCGCCCAAGAACATGGTGGCGAGTTGGCCAACACCACGTAGTACGCGTTGCGGGCGGCGCGGGAGGCGATGGCAGCGTCCCGCTCGTCGGCAGGTTCCCTGGGGGTGTGGCGCACGATGCCCACGTAGGCGGCTAGGTGCAGCAAAGAGGCGAGGAGAATGACGCCGAGCAGCGCGGTCCACCCGGCGGCTAGCGTGTAGGTTTGCTGAACGAACCGCCAGCCCACGTAGCCGAAGTACGGCAGCCAGGCAGCCAGGTTCGTGGCCAGAGAAGCCCAGGTGATTTGCTCATGGTAGGTCATGTCGCGCATCAGCAATGTCAGTTACACAAGACGTTATGTAATAGACTTTATTCGAGATAAAGAAGGGATTGAGGCGTGCTGCGCCCAGGTGAATTGCTGTTTTCATCGGGCCGTGACAGCGCGGGTGTTTACGCGCAGGTTCTGTAGCCCGCTGGCTGCCAGCACGACTTCATCAACGAGGCCGTGGCGCCAGCAGCGAAAGGTGTCAAAAACGATGCGGCAGCGTTTGACTCCGCTGATGGCATGTTCAACGACCACGCGGTAACGGCTCAAGAGTTGGTTGAGCGCCTTGTCAAAAGCGGAGAGTTCACGCCCGCACGGCTTCTTTTTGGGTCGCAGGGTGCGACCCGCCCCAGGAGCCTCATAGCCTTGGAAGCCGCTGTCTTCGAGCACGAGGCTCTCGGGCGGAAAGTAGAGCCCGCTCTCGTCGGCGAGTTTCTTGTCGTGCACGCTGCCCGGCGAGGTGGGTCCCAGGTAGATGATCTCCCGCTCGCGGGTGACCAGCAGGTTCTTTTTGCGGTGGCTCTTTTTCTTGCCGCTGTAAGTTGGTCTTCTGCTCGCCCTGGTTCTTGGGGCGGCGGATGGGCCGTTCGCTGCCGTCGAGGAGCAGGAGCACGTCGGGCACCTCGGCGAGCAGTTTCTCCAGGTCGGCGGGCTTTCTCGCGGGCAGGAGCAGTTCGCGCCCCAGCGCCGCGTTGAGCAGAGGCGTGAAGACTCCCACCCAGTGGCTCACCCGCCCCTGGCTGATTCCGAAGAAGAGCGCCATGACTTCCTGCAAGGGGTAGCACTTGGAAATAGAAGAGCACGGAAGAAGAGCTTCTCGCGCGGGGTCACCAGGGTGCCTTTGTGGCCGCCACCGGGCTGGCGCTGGCGGGTTTGCCCGTGGTGGATGCCGCCGGCGCGCCGTTGCTGCTAAGCGGCCTCGAAGGCGGCCAGCAACCGCTCGAACTCCCCTGCATCAAGGCTGGTCAGGGCGCGCAGCAGTCGAGGCTTGCGGAAAACAACGTCCATCTTCATGCGCGTCAAGCTACCAAGATGGCCCGACCCTGTCTATCTCGAATAAAGTCTATTTAAGCTCCGAACTATTGACGCACGAAGTTGGCATCTCTAGGTTGTCGCATTGACTTGCAATGTAAACCTTACATTCCCTCTAGAACACCCCCCCTCATGATAGCACTCCCCCCAACTTGGAACCGCAGCCGCCTCGCGCTTTTGGCTGTGAGCGGATTCGCTTACACTCTGGCTGCTGCCCCGGCTGCTACCGCAGCGCCTACCTATTCGATGCTGACGCTGATCCCGATCCCGCCAAGTGCGAGCAACACGTCAGGCACGTTCACCGGCTACGATCTAAGCGTCATTGACCCCCAGACGGGACTCTACTATCTGTCGGACCGCTCCAACAGTGGCATCGACGTGTTCTCCATCCAGACGTATGCGTTCGTGGGACGCATCGGCCAAGATCTCTTCGCTGGCACGGCCAACGGGGACAACGACATCGCTGGGCCCAACGGCATTGCCATTAGAAACTTGCCCGGCGGCGGCAAGCTCCTGCTCGCTGGCAACACCGGGACGGGCAGCAGCGGCAACCTCCTCGCCTTCAACCTGCAATCCGACGGGCTGACGGTCGTTGGCGCGCCGCGCACGCTCAGCAGCGCGGTGGCTGGCACGACGCCCGTTCCCTCCAACCGGGTGGACGGCGTGGACTACGCTCCCAACGCCAACACCATCCTGGCTGCCAACAACTCGTCAGACCCGGGCTACCTCACCCTGTTCGACAATGCAAGTGGGGCCATCATCAAGACCCTGCTGCTCGACGGAAGCGGGGGAACCCCCAACGTCGCGGGCAACGGTGTCGAAGCGGTGCTCTTTAACACCGTTACCCAGACGTTCTTTGTGGCCGTGCCCAACTTGGACTCGGACGCCAGCGGCAACGGCCTCGGCTACGGTGGCGTGATCGAGATCGACCCTGCCACCGGCACCCTGCTGCGCACCTTCGACTTCCAGGCGCTCGGCCTCGGTGGCCCGTGCAACCCGACCGGGCTCGTGCAAGGGGCAGGGGCGACCATGATGGCATCTAGCGGCACAACCGGTGGTTACACCGTCTTCCTCGATCCCTTGGACTTCGGCGGCCGGGGCGCGATCACTGCCTCTCCGGCCGCGTCCGGCGGCGACCAGGACACCTACGACTCGGCTAGCAACACCTATTTCGAGGCAGCGCGCTTCGACCCGGCTGGCCCCTCCCTGGGCATCTTCAACGGCGACGGCAGCTTCAGCCAGAAGCTGCCGATCACCAACAACGACCACTCAGTGGCCGTGGATCCGACGTCAGGCAAGGTGTTCGTGGCCTACGGTGCCTCCACCGACACGGCGGCTATCACAAACGGTGCCAAGGGCGGCATTGCCGTCTTTGCGCCCCCGGATGTCCACCCGCCCTTCTTCACTGGCGAGGTGCCCCTCGCCTACGGAGCCTACTACCTGGCGTTCCCGCAGAACGGCAACGTTTTTGGCTACTACTCGTATCTAGACACCCCGCGCTATATCTATCACTTTGACCTCGGCTACGAGTATGTTGCCGAGGCCAACGACGGGCTCAGCGGCGTGTACCTGTACGATTTCAAGAGCAACGGGTTCTTCTACACCTCGCCCACGTTCCCCTTTCCGTACCTGTTCGATTTCAGCCTGAATGCAGTGCTCTACTACTATCCGGATCCGAACAACCCCGGGCACTACACGAGCAATCCTCGCACCTTTTACGACTTCCACACGAAGCAGATCATCACCAAATAAGGTGTGCCAAGCGGAGTGGTTGCGTCGGCTGGATAGCCTTTCGGGCTGGGCTTGGTCGCGGCGCAGCCACTTCGAGGGCGCGATAAGTCTGTCGGGTGTGGGCCTGTCAGGATGGACCAACCAGAGTGAGCCTGTTTGCGAGCGGTTTCGCCCCTCGCGCCCGGGACCAGGAGTTTTCCGCGCTGGATGGTCGAGAACCTCAACACGCACGATCCCAAGGCTTCGGAGGGACGGCTAGGTGTAAGTATTTCAATCGGAATAATGCAGGCTTCTTTGCGGTTGTCGAACGTGTGTTCATTGCCTCAAGCGGCTGCCCGATTCTTACCGAGCTGATCGTCACCTTAAAAGGAGAGGATTTGTATGTTTTCCTTGGGGAAATCAGTCTAGCAGCGACCTGATTTGCCTCCGTCTTGCGCTCGCGTCCCCCTTCAGCGAAATAGTGGGCCTGTTATGCTCACCATTGCCGCCACGCGCCTCCTTGTCGGTCTGTTGCTGCTCGCATGTGGGCGGCGGCTGTTCTGGCTGTTCGTCGGCGCGGTGGGTTTCGTGGGGGGCATCCGCTTTGCGGACCGGTTCCTCCAGGGCCAGCCGGACGAGACGGTCATCATCTTCGCGCTGGTCGTAGGCCTGCTCTCGGCGGTGCTCGCCGTGACGCTGCGCAAAGCCGCTCTGGGTGCGGCGGGCTTCCTGACGGGGGGCTACCTGCTGACGCAGCTCCTGGCCGTCAGCGGACAGCAGGCGACGATCTTCGCCAGCGACGCCGGGCAGGCCGCGCCGTGGATCACCTTCCTGGTCGGCGGGCTGCTCGGGGCCGTGCTGATGAACGTGCTCTTTGCGTGGACGCTCATCGTCCTGTCGGCGCTCGGCGGCGCGGCGTTGGTTTGCGAATCGGTCCACAACAGCCCGCAAATCCTCTCGGCGGCGTTCGCCGTCCTGACGATCCTGGGAGTATTGATCCAGAGCGGCTTGATCCGGCGGCAATTGCCCGGGCCCTGACGAAGGCGGAAAGCGGAAGGAAAAAACCACTTTCCACCGTTGGAGTTTTGCCGTTTGTTTTCTGCCCTTTCGCTTTCCGCGATTTCTATCCTTCCACCTTCCGCCTTTATGAAAATCTCCCTCAACTGGCTGCGCGAATACGTGGACTACGACGGCACGCCCCAGGCGCTGGCCGAACTGCTGACCATGGCGGGCATCGAGGTCGAGGGCATCAAGACGCGAGGCGTGGACTTGGACAATGTCGTCGTCGCGCAGGTGCTCTCCCGCGAGCAGCACCCCAACGCCGACCGCCTAAGCGTCTGCGGCGTGGACGACGGCTCCGGCGCGCAGCCGCCCCGGCAGATCGTCTGCGGGGCCAGGAATTTCTCCGTGGGCGACAAGGTGCCCCTCGCCCTGCCCGGCGCGACCCTGCCCGGCGACGTGAAGATCAAGGTCGGCACCCTGCGCGGCGTCGAGAGCGAGGGCATGCTGTGCAGCGCCAAGGAACTGCGCCTGGCTGACGACGCCGAGGGCCTGCTGATCCTCTCGCCCGACGCCCCCGTGGGCGCGGCCTTGGGCGAACTCTATCCCACGGACACGATCCTGGACCTGGAAGTCACCCCCAACCGCGGCGACCTGCTCAGCCACGTCGGGCTGGCCCGCGAGGTGGCGGCGCTGACCGGCAAGGAATTCCGCGACCCCGTCGCGCTCATGGAACGCTCTCCGGGCAGTGAGGCCGAGGCGGCGTTCCCGGTGATGATCGCTGCCAACGCGCGCGAGGCCTGTCCGTTCTACTCCGCGCGCGTCATCAACGACGTGCAGGTCGCCCCCAGCCCGGACTGGCTGCGCGTCCGGCTCGAAAGCGTCGGCGTGCGCTCCATCAACAACGTGGTGGACGTGACTAACTATGTCATGCTCGAACTCGGCCAGCCGCTGCACGCCTTCGACGCGGCGCACGTGGGCCCGAGCGGCGTCGGCGTGCGCTTCGCCTCGCCCGGCGAGGAACTGCTCGCTCTCGATGGTAAAACATATAAGCTCGGGCCACACCACCTCGTCATCGCCTCGGTGGATGGCAAGACCGAAGGGTTGGCGGGCGTCATGGGCGGGGAGGAAAGCGGCGTGACGGCGCGCACGAAATCCATCGTGCTCGAAAGCGCGTACTTCGCCCCGGCCAGCGTGCGGCGCACCTCGCGCGAATTGGGCCTGAGCAGCGACGCAAGCTACCGTTTCGAGCGCGGCGTGGACCCGGGCCGTGTCCTGGCGGCCTCCCGCCACGCGGAGGACCTGCTGGGTCAGGTCGCGGGCGGTCAGCCCGGCGGGGTGGCGCACACGCACCACCTCGCCGAGTACGACCCCATCTTCTACGCCGCCGACACGCCCGTGCCGTTGCGGCTGGCGCGCGTCCAACAAGTATTAGGGACGGACATCGCCCCGGACGAGGTGGACAGCATCCTGGAGCGTTTTGGCCTGGAAAAAGTCGGCGGCGGCCTCGCGGACCTGGACGACGGGGCCGACGATGAACCCGCGGCGCAATCCTCCTGGCTGGTGCCCTCGTACCGGGCGGACCTGCGGCGCGAGATTGACCTGATTGAGGAGGTAGCGCGCGTGCATGGCCTGGACCGGGTGCTGGGCCGGGTGGAGGCGCGTTTCGCGCCGCCCTCGTCCGTGGATGCGGCCTACGATTTCCAAATGACGTTGCGGCGGCGGCTCGTGGGGCTAGGCTTCACGGAGGCGCGCACGGGCTCGCTGGTGCGCGCAGCGGATGGCGGCGTGACGCTCAAGAACCCGCTGAACGAGGAATACACAGTCCTGCGCGGCACGCTGCTGCCGGGCTTGCTGGCGGCGGCGGGGCGCAACGCGCGCCTGGGCACGGCGGACCTGCGCCTGTTCGAGGTGGGCCGGGTGTTCGCGACGGAATTGCCACTTGGTCAGCCGGAGCCGTGGAACGTCGGACTGGTGCTGACCGGCCGGGCGCTGCCGCCCGCGTGGCGGCCCGGCAGCGGTGACAACCGCGCCCGGGAGGTCCCGCCGCCGCCATCGGGCACAGGCATTATCGCCGGCGCGGCGTGGCCGAGGCGCTTTGCGCCCCGACCAAGGTGGAATTGCGCCCGGAGGCCGCCGACGGCACGCTGGCCCTGCTGGCACACGTTTACATCGACGGCCACCCGGCCGGGGCGCTGGGTCAGCTCGCGCCCGCGAAAGCCAAGGCGCTGGAGTTGCGCGGCGACGTGCTCGTGGCCGAGCTGACCGTCGCCGCGCTGCAGGGAGCGGCGGGCGGGGCGCGCCGGTTCAGCGCACTGGCGCGTTTCCCGGCCGTCACGCGCGACCTCGCCGTGGCCGTGGACCGGGCGGTGGCGCACGGGCAGATTGAGGCGGCGTTGCGCGGGGCCAACGAGTCCCTGCTGGCAGGCGTGGAACTCTTCGACGTGTTCACCGACGACCGGGGCGAAAAGCTCGCGGCAGACCGCAAATCGCTCGCATATTCGTTGACATACCGGGCGGAAGACCGCACGTTGAAGACAGAGGAAGTCAATGCGGCGCACGGTCGGCTGAAGGCCGCGTTGCAAGCCGGGTTTGACGGTCTCCAGTTCCGGGAATGACGGTTTTCCCGAAGTTCTTTGCCAAGACGATTTTTACACGTCCGCCCGCCAGATTCTGGGCGAAGCGTTACCAGATTTTAGATTTTACCCTGCGGTGTTCGAGCTGACGGTGCATTCTCCCGGACCGATAAACTTAAACCAAGGGAGCTTGTGCGTCTGGATGGAATGACAGGCCTTGATTGGAAGTCAGACCGTTCAGCATTGGCTACCCGCCGTTTCCATAAGGGAACGGGAATAGCACCATACGGCACAGGCGGGGTAAACCTCTCTTCAAAGCAGCGGCCCGGCGGATGAGCTTTCGCCGGGCCGTTTTGCGTCTTCCGTTGGTCGTTCCCGTGCATCTACCATCCAAACCCACCCAGCAAATTCTCATTTTGGCCGGTGGTCATTTGGCCCCAACTCATTTAGCGTGTGCGCCACATGAAAGCTCTGTTGGTTCTGGAAGACGGCCGGGTGTTCGAGGGTGAAGGCTTCGGCGCGAGCGGCACGCGCGTCGGCGAGGTCTGTTTCAACACCTCGATGACCGGCTACCAGGAAGTGCTCACCGATCCCTCTTACTACGGGCAGATCGTGGCCATGACCTACCCGCTCATCGGCAACTACGGCATCAACCCCGCCGACGACGAGAGCGCCCGCGCGCAGGTCAGCGGCTTCGTCATTGAGGAACTCAGCGCAATTCCCAGTTCTTGGCGCTCGCAGCTTTCCCTGCCCGACTACATGGCGCAAAACGGCATCATCGGCATCCAGGGCATCGACACCCGCGCCCTGGCCCGCCACCTGCGCGAGCGGGGCGCGATGAAGACCTGCCTGACCACCGAGGCCATGAGCGTCGAGGAAGCGACCAGGCGCGCCCGGGAAGGCGCGGGCGTCATCGGCATGGATTTCGTGCGTGAGGTGACGACCCCAAAAATGTACGACTGGGACCCGGACGACGCCAACAGCCGCCGCTGGAGCGTGGCGGGGGCCACCGGCTCGGTGGACGAGGAGGAAACCGCGCTGCCCCCCGCGAAGTACCACATCGTCGCCTACGACTACGGCATGAAGCGCAACATCCTGCGCCGCCTGCGCCAGAACGGGTTCCGCGTGCGCGTGGTGCCCGCCGGGACGATGGCGGAGGAGGTCATCGCGCTCAACCCCGACGGCGTGTTCCTCTCGCCCGGCCCCGGCGACCCGTCGGCGCTGGATTACGTACACCGCAGCGTGCGCGGTCTGATCGGCAAGAAGCCGATCTTCGGTATTTGCCTGGGCCACCAGATGCTCAGCCATGCGTTCGGCGGGCGGACGTTCAAGCTCAAGTTCGGCCACCACGGCGGCAACCAGCCGGTGAAGGATCTGCGGACGAGCCGGGTGGACATCACGGCGCAGAACCACGGGTTCGCGGTGGACATGGATTCGCTGCCCGCCGAGTTGGAGGTGACGCACGTCAACCTCAACGACAACACCGTGGAGGGATTGCGGCACCGCTCGCTGCCGATCTTCAGCGTGCAGTACCATCCCGAGGCCGCCCCCGGTCCGCACGACGCGCTGCACTTCTTCCGGCAGTTCGCCAAGCTGATCGACGACTCACGGTAGCGCGCGAAGGTTTGACACAGAGGCACAGAGGACACAGAGGACACAGAGGACACAGAGGCCGGAGGAGGGAAGCAACAGGAGGGTAGAAGCGGGCGCATATGCCCCATCACCTTCCTCCATGATCTTCAATCTCCAGATTTCCTCCGGCCTCCGTGTCCCCTATGCCTCTGTGTCAAACCTTCGCGCGCTAGTCCCGGAACCATTCCTCCGGGTGCAAGCCGAGCAGGTCGCATAGCCGGGCCGAGAACTCCGCCGCATCACGCCACAACGTCGCGCCGAAATGGGCCCACGTCACCTGGGGGCACGCCGCCACGAGCAGGATCGCCAGCACCATCAGGTTGGCCAGGTAGATCACCACCAGCGAGAAGAACGTCCCGTGCAGCAGCAGGTCGGGCTGTTGCTTGGGGATCATCCAGCAGGTGAACGTGAAGTGGAATGCCCACGTCGCGCCGATGGCCATGAAAAGGAGTTCCCGGTATTGCCACCATGCCCCTTCCCGGTACTCCCACACCACCGGGTAAAACAGCCCCGCCACCCAGAACGCGCCGATGGCCACGATGCTGTAGAGCGGGAAGAAATACGGCGCGAGCGACACG
>CALMAQ010000147.1 GCA_937859745.1 uncultured Verrucomicrobiota bacterium
CGCCGGGCGGCACGGCGTTCCGTGTCTCCACCCCCGGCGGGGCGCCGGCGGCGCCCGGGGGCGGGCGGGGCGCCCCGCGCGGCCGTGACCGTTTGCCTTTGGCGTGTTCCCCGGCTTGAAGCTCTCATCCAAATGGGGACCCCGCCCATGGGGCCGCCATCCACCGTGTGGCAGGGTACTGCCCGCCAAGACTACGGCCGAGCGGGGACGCTCGCCCTACCCTGTGACGACGCGCCTGCGGCGCGAGAGCCCGCTGCCGCCCTCTACCCTCCTGCCTGCCGCCGCCACGCCCTTTCACACGGCGGCGTGGACGCCGTTCAACCGCGCCAGTTGCGCCACGAGCAGGCTCAGGAACAGGCCCACGTCCGTGACTACGCCCACCGACTCGACCGACCCACGGTCGGCCAGCTTCGTCACGACGGCCGGGTTGATGTCCACGCACACGAGTTTGACCCCCGCTGGGGTCATGTTGCCCACGCCGATGGAGTGCAGCATGCTCGAAAGCATCAGGATCATGTCGGCGCCCCGGATGAGCCGCGCGTAGTCCGCCTGCGCCTGGAGCAGGTCCATCACGGTGTCGGGCAACGGGCCGTCGTCGCGGATGCTGCCCGCCAGCGAGAAGGGCACGCCGCGCCGCACGCACTCGTACATCACGCCGCCGTGCAGGTCGCCCGCCGCCACGGTCTGCGCGATGCCGCCGTGGGCGCGCACCGTGTTGATGACCTTCAGGTGGTGGCGGTGCCCGCCGTGGACGCTGACGCCGCGCTGCATGTCCATGCCCAGCGACGTGCCGAGGATGTTCTGCTCCATGTCGTGGACGGCGACGGCGTTGCCGCCGAGCAGGACGTGGACGTAGCCCTCGCGGATCAGGCCCGCCAGGTGCGCGCCGCCGCCCGTGTGGATGACCACTGGCCCCGCCACCACGACTACCTTGCCGCCCTGGTCGCGGATGCGCCGCAGTTCCCACGCGATCTGCTCGACGACCAGTTCCACCCGGCGCTCGCTCGACACGCCCGCGCCCATGAACCCGAACTCGTCCGCCGCCGCCCCGCCAGGTTCGGCGGCGGCCTCGCGCGATTCCGTCTTGCGCGGCAGGCGGATGCCGTCCACGCCGGTGACGACCTGCTCGCCCACCTGCAGGTCGCGGATCAGGCGGCATTCGGCGCGGCCGTCGGAGCCGACGACGATCACGCCGTCCATGCGCTGGCCTTCCACGCGCGTCCAGCCACGCGCGGTCTTCACCTCGGTCGGGTAGATGGTGGTGACGGAGAAGTCCGCCGGGGCGACCCCTGCCTGGATGACGGCCTCCAGCCGCGGCCCGCGCTCGCCCACGCCGTCGGCCCCGGCTGCCCCCAGGACGATCAACTGGCCCATGATGCGCTCCAGGGCCTCCGCCGAGGGCGCGGAGACCTTCAGCCGCGCGTCGGACGTGCTCTGGCGCTGCTTGCCCAGGTTGAACTCCAAAATCTGGAACGAGCCCGCGCCGTCCACAATGAGGTCGAGCGCCCGGTCGAGCAGGCCGGAATCCAGGAGATGGCCTTCCAGCCGGACCTCGCGGCTCTCCACGGCGGCGATGGCGCGGGTGTCGGCACGCTCGGCCTCGTCCAGGCGCAAGGTCAGGCACTTGGCCGCGCCCCCGGCCTTCATGAACTCGGTCAGCGGCGTCTCGATGACCTCGAACCCAGCGGTACCAAGCCAGGCGCGGGTCGCCTCGCCCGCCTGGTTGACGATGAGCTTGCGGCCCACGTTGACGGCGTTGCACACGAAGCTGACGGCGTCGGGCTCCGGCACGGCGAACCGTTTGGCGGCGGGCACGCGCCGTTCGATGAGCCCGTTGGAATAGGCGTCGAACGCCGCCGGATAATAGAGCAGATAGCCACCCGCCAGCGGGCAGAAACAGGTGTCGAGATGGTAGAAGCGCTTGTCCACCAAACGCAGTGAGAGCACTTCGATGCCCAACCACCGGGCCAGGAACGGGTGGGAGTCCAGTTCAGAGCGCGGACCGTAGCCCGCCCAGAGCCAGCGGCCCTCGCGGTCCAGGAGCGCGTCACCCGCTCCCTCGAAGGGCAGGTCCTCGGGCAGTTCGTGCACGGTGAAACCGGCCTGTTCAAACCAGTCCTTGAAGTGAGGCTCCTCGCCTTGGCGTTCCGGGTGGAAGAAGCGGCTGACGATGGCGGTCTTGCCCAGGACGAGGCCCGCGTTGGCGGTGAAAACCATGTCGGGCCAGCCCTGGGCGGGCGGGACCAGCTCGACCTCGGCGTGGGCCTGGAGGACGGCGTGGAGGCCGCGCCATTGTTCGGCGGCGCGCTCGCGCGAGGAGCGGTCCACGTTGCCTTCCATCCAGACGTTGATCACATAATCCACCTGGTAACAATCCGGCGGGCACATCAGGAAGCGAGGTGAATCTGGCATGGATCAATGTAGCCGGGAGGGTCGCGTTGGCAAAAAGGTCCAAGATTCAAACAAGGTTCATGGTCCAAGTTTTCAAGTGGAAGGAACCGGCGGCCTCTGGTTTGGAGCTTGTTCCTTGAATCTTGCTTGAATCTTGGTTCTTGAATCTTGAACCTTAGCCCTCTGCGCGTCCTCGCCCTCCAGCTCAAACGCATCGGTGACCTCGTGCTCACCACCCCGGCGTTGCACGCGATGCGCGCCGTTGGGCACCACGTCACGCTCGCGCTGACGGAGACCACCGCTGCGCTGCTCCCGGCGCTGGGCGAGAGCGTGGACGACGCGCTCGTTTATCGTCGCGCGAAGAACGGCGCGTTCTGGCGCGGGGTGCTCAAGGGGCCGCGTTTTGATGCCGCCGTGGACTTCACGGGCCGCGACCGCTCCGCGCTGGTGACGCTCGCCGCCCGCGCGCCGCTGCGGGTGGTGGCGCGTCCCTTCCTGCGCGGCAGCGTGTGGCGACGCTGGATCTACAACCGACCCGTGGATATTGCCCTGCGCGCACGGCACACGGTGGACGTCTACCTGGACCATCTCGCGTCCCTCGGCATCGCCGTAGATTTCACCGGTGAGCCCGCCTCCCCTGTCCTGACGCTGCCCGCTGATGCGGTGGCCCGCGCCGATGCCCTGCTTGCCGACGCCGGGCTCGACCCGGGTCAACCCTTCGTCGTGGTACATCCCGGCACGGCCCGCCCGGAGAAATACTGGCTCGCGGAACGCTGGGCGGAGGTCATCCGCGCCTGCCAGGAAACGCTCGGCCTGCCCGTGGTGCTGACCGGCGGCAAGAATGATCCCTACGAGGACGAACACCTCGTCCGCGTCCGCTCCGCCCTTCTGCCCTCCACCCTCCCCCTTCCGCCTTTGATCGGTCTCTCCGGCCGTCTGGACCTGCTCACGCTCTCCGCCGTGCTCGCGCGGGCGGCGCTCGTGCTGGGCGTGGACTCCGGGCCCATGCACCTCGCCGCCGCTTTCCAGCGTCCGCAGGTCGTCCTGTTCGGCCCCACGAACCCTTTCCACTGGCGACCCCGCCACCGG
>CALMAQ010000148.1 GCA_937859745.1 uncultured Verrucomicrobiota bacterium
ACCCACACCCACCGGCCGACAAGCGGCGTCGCCGCGCGGAGCGCGCCGCGCACCTGCTGCTCGAACTCGACGGGCGCGCGGCGTCGCTGCGCGGCGAGATCGAGGAGCTGCGCGCGCTGCTGCTCGGCGCGGGCGGCATCGCGCCCGAGGCGGCGCTGGGCGACGACTGCGAGCGCCTGTGGGAGCTGCGCCGCCGGTTCAGCGATTCGCTCAAATCCACCGGCCTGACGAAGCTCAACGAGGATGTCGTCGTGCCGCGCGGGCGGCTGGTGGACCTCGTTGATTTCGCCGCCGGGCTGCAACGCCGCCACGGCGTGCCCGTGGCGTGCTTCGGCCACGCGGGCGACGGCAACATCCACGTCAACCTGATGGTGGCGGACTATGATCAGCCCGCCGTGCGCGCGGCGATGGAAGCGGCGCTGGACGAACTCTTCGGCCAGGTCATCGCATGGGGAGGGGCGATCACCGGCGAGCACGGCGTCGGCCTGGCCAAGCGGCGCTGGTGGCCGCAGGCGGTGCCGCCGGAGACGCGCGCGCTGCACCGGCGGATCAAGGACGCGCTTGACCCGACAGGGGTGCTCAACCCGGGCAAGTTCCTGGATTGAGGGGAAAGGACACGGCCCTTGCAATCCGCCAGGGGCTGGCCTTCATTGCCCCGCGCGCCGCGACCTGTCCGTCAGGGAAGCCATGGCACGCCGGCATGATCTGGCTCCATTCCTGGTTTAATTTCAACCTGTCCAGCTTCGCCACCTCGTTCCTGAGCGTGCTCTTCGAGAGCGTGCCCTTCCTGCTGCTGGGCGCGCTGTTCTCGGGGCTGATCGAGGTGTTCGTCCCCGCGCGCTGGATGACCGGCCTGCTGCCCAGGCGGCCGGTCTTCGCCATCCTCATCAGCGGGCTGCTGGGGTGCGTGTTCCCGATGTGCGAGTGCGGCGTGGTGCCGGTGATCCGGCGGCTGCTCAAGAAAGGGCTGCCCGTGTCGTGCGCGATGACGTACCTGCTGGCCTCGCCCGTGGTCAACCCCATCGTGGCGGTGAGCACCTACGCCGCCTTCCGCGGCAACCAGCCGGGGATGACGACGGCGTTCCGCCTCGTGCTGAGCTTCTGCGTGGCGGCGCTGGCGGGTGTGGTCGTGCAGCGGCTGCGGGTGGAGCAATTCCTCAACGACCGCGTGCTGGAAACCCTGCCCGGCAGCCGCTCGCGGCGCACGGCGGGCTTCCGGGTGGGCAGCCTGGCGGGCGCGGGGAGCATGGGTGGCTCGGCGGTCAGCCCGTTCACCCAGGAGGGCACCGAGGGCGGGGCCGAGGCCCTGGAAACGCTCGACGCCCTGGCCGCCGGGATGCAGCAGAGCTTCGGGTGCCGCCTGCTGGCCGCCCTCCAGCGCGGCGCGAACGACTTCCTGGACGTGGCCGTGTTCGTGGTCATCGGCGCGGCCCTGGCCAGCGTGTTCAACACCGCCGTGGACCAGCAGCGCATCATCGTCCCCCTGGCGACGAACCCCTGGGCGGCCACGACCGCGCTGATGGCGCTGGCCTTCTTCGTGGCCGTGTGCAGCACGTCGGACGCCTTCATCGCCGCGACGCTGACGGCGTTCCCGTTCCCGGCGCGGCTGGCGTTCCTGGTGTTCGGCCCGGTGTTCGACCTGAAGCTGATCTTCCTTTACTCGCTGGTGTTCCGCCGCCGCTTCGTGCTGGCGCTGGGCATTGGACTTTTCGTGCTGATCGCGCTAATCTGCGTGAAACTTTCGGACATCCACTTCTCCGCCTTCGCCTTCTAACCCGATGAAAACTCTCTCGCGCGGTTTGTCCATCCTCGCCCTCGTCTCCTGGGGCGCGCTGCTGCTCTACTTCTACCACAGCGGGCGGCTGAGCGCCTACGTGATCCCGTTCTACCGGCCGCTGGTGGCGGCGGCGGGGTACGCGATGCTGGGCATCGCGGCGAGCGTGGCATATTCGCTGCGCTTCGGCACGCAAATGGCCGGGGGCCTCATCGCCGACGGCGCGGCGGATGAACTGGCCTCCCCGCGCCGGGTGCGGACGATGCAGTTCCTGGCGTTCGCGCTGCTGGTCCTGCCGATCTGGGCCGCCACGGGCGTGGCCAGGGACGGCTTCAGCGCCACGACGGTGATGAACCGCGGCATCGTCGGGGACGCCAAGGGCCTGCCGGGAGCGGTCAAGCCTTCGGCGGCGCTGGCGGCGGCTTCCAAGGCAGCCCCGGCGGCTTCCTCCACGGCCTACGAGCCCCCGCTGCCCGGCGCGACGCCGATCCCGGCGGACGCGGCGAGCGGCAGCAACGCGGCGGTGGACGCCTCGCAGTACATGAAGACGACGCCTGACGGCCACGTCATCGCCGAGGTGACGGACCTGCTCTTTTCGGCGGAGGATGACTCGATGCGCGGGGCGTTCGAGGGCAAGACGGTGGAAGTCATCGGGCAGTTCCTGCCGGTGAAGGACTCGACGACCGGCCGGTTCCAGATGGTGCGGATGTTCATGGTGTGCTGCGCGGCGGATGCGCGGCCCGTGGCGGTGATCGCGGAGAAGGCCCCCGGCGACCCAAAGGTGGCCGAGATGGGCTGGGCGCGCGTGACGGGCAAGATCACGTTCCCCGTGGAGGATGGCCGCCGCCTGCCGATCCTCGAGACCGAGAAGCTGACTCCCTGCGACCCGCCCGCCGAGGCGATGTTGTACTGAGCGGCCGGTGCTGGCCGGTCAAGCTCGCCGTTGTGCGCGTGGCAGGGCCTGCTTAAGTTTGCAGGCATGATCCGCCTACCCCATCTTTTCCCCCTGGCCGTGTGCGTGCTGCTGGCAGCGGGCAGTTCTTCCCTGCGCGCGCAGGACTGGGCCAAAGCCAAGCTCGAACAAAGCAGCCGCCACCGCGAGTATGTGCCGGTCAGGCACGACGGCCGCACGATCAACACGCTGGTGATCTATCCCGAGGTCAAGGACAAAGCCCCCGTGGTGGTCCTGATCCACGAGATTTTCGGGCTGACCGACTGGATGAAGCTGCAAGCCGACAAGCTGGCGGCGCAAGGGTACATCGTGGTCGCGCCCGATCTGGTCAGCGGCCTCGGTGCGAACGGCGGCGGCACGGATGCGCTGGGTGGACAGGACAACGTGATCAAAGCGGTGATGGCGCTTCCGCCGGACCAGGTGACCGCCGACCTCGACGCGGTGGCGGACTATGCCAAGACCCTGCCCTCGGCCAGCGGCAAACTCTTCACGGGAGGCTTCTGCTGGGGCGGGGGCAAGACGTTCGCTTTCGCCACGCACCGTGGAGACCTGAGCGCCGCGTTCGTGTTCTACGGACCGCCGCCCGCCGCTGACGCCATGAAGGCGATCAAGGCTCCGGTGTACGGCTTCTACGGCGGCAACGACAACCGTGTCGACGCGACGATCCCGCAGGCGGTGACGGACATGAAGGCGGCGGGCAAGGTCTACGAACCCGTCACGTACGAGGGCGCGGGCCACGGCTTCATGCGGGCGGGACAGGCTCCCGACGCCAAGGACCCCGACAAGAAGGCGTTCGACGAGGGATTCGCGCGCCTGATCAAGGAGTTGAAGGCGAACACGGCGGGCATTCCCAGCAAGCAGGCCCAGATCGAAGCGCCGCCCACCGGTGCAACCCCGGCCATGCGGACGGCAGGCGCGGAGATGTCAGCGGCGGATTGCTCTGCGATGCACGGAGCAACGCTCTGAGCGCGCCGCAGGCGCATCGTCACGAGGTAGGGCTGGGCGTCCCGCCCGGCCGTAGCTTTTCTGCTGCCATGCCTGCCGATCCTCCCTCGGGCCGCAGAAATCTCGATCACACCCTGCCTCCGTGGGTAGGCATCGACGCCGCCGACTTCTTCATCACGATTTGCTGCCAGCGTCGTGGCATCAACCAGCTCTGCTTGCCACGAGTAGGCGATTCTCTGCTGGAATCCGCCCGCTTCTACCTGGCGCAACGCAAGTGGTTCCCCTTTGTGTTCCTGCTGATGCCCGACCACTTGCATCTGATCGTTGCCTTCGGACACGAGGAAGACATGGCGAAAGTGATCGCCGTGTGGAAGGGCTTCCACGCCAAGCAGCACGGCATCGTCTGGCAGAGAGGATTCTTCGATCATCGCTTGCGCCGCGATGAAAGCTGGGAAGAGAAGGCCCGGTACATCCTGCACAACCCGGTCCGGGCCGGATTGATTCAGGAAGGCGAGAAGTGGCCGTATACGCTGGTGCCAGATCAACTTATCCCGTAAGCATGAAGCTACGGCCGGGCGGGGACGCCCAGCCCTACCTTACAACGAGCCGCTACGCGGCACTTTTACCCCCGCTCCTTCCACCTCAACCCGTACCACGCCGCGCCGTAGCCCGCGAGCGTCCACGCCAGCAGCTTGAACGCCGCCAGCAGCGCCAGGTCGCCCCGGTTGTACTCCTCGCCCATCTTGAACGCTCCCTGCGCCCGTTCGCGCGCCAGGTTCACTTCGGCGGGCGGCAGGCGGTGGGCCAGTTCCCGGCGCAGCAGGTCTCGCAGGTGGTCGCGCGCCTTCTCGCGCCGCAGGTACAGGTCGCCGTTGATGGGCCGGTGCCAGAACGCGCCCACGTCCATCATCGTCTGCGCGGCGTAACTGGGCATCAGGCTCGTCACGGCCAGCACCGGCCCGGTCATCTCGCCCGTGTTGACCACCAGCCCCGAAAACAGGATCTGCGGGATCAGGATCAGCGGCACGATCATGACCGCCTGCATCGCCGAGCGCGCCAGCGCCGACACCGCCAGCCCGATGCCCACCGACGCGAATGCCGCGCACACCACGCTGCCCACCTGCCAGAACGTCGAGCCGTCCAATCCGCGCTGGGGCAATGCTTCGGGGTACAGTTGCCAGCGCGCCAGGAACAGGCAGGCGTAGAGGAACACGCCCTGGCCCGCCGTCTGCAGGCCCAACTGGATGAACTTGCTCAGCAGGTAGGCGTGCCGCCCCAGGCCGACCATGCGCTCGCGCCGGTAGATGGGCAGTTCGCGCACGATGCCCTGCGCCGCGTTGGAGCAGCCGAACCACAGCGTCGAGAGGTACGCGAAGAACAGCGCCAGGCTCGTGTTGTCCGCCGCCCAGCTCACCAACCCTGCGATGACCAGGGGCTGGCCGAAGAGCAACAGGAAATTCCTCCAGTCCGCGCAC
>CALMAQ010000149.1 GCA_937859745.1 uncultured Verrucomicrobiota bacterium
GCCCTGGCGTTATTCGTCTACGCGGCGGCGTTCTCGTTCGCCTACGCTGGGCTGCCCGCCGCGCCCGGCGCGCTAGTCCTCTTCGGCTGCGTGCAGGGCACCATGATCGGCTACGGCCTGTGGAGCGGCGAGCGGCTGCGGGGTGGCCAGTGGGGCGGCCTCCTCCTGGCGCTGGGCGGCCTGTTGTGGCTGCTGCTACCCGGGTTGTCCGCGCCGCCGCCGGGCCGCGCGGCCCTGATGGCCTGCGCCGGGATCGCCTGGGGCACGTACTCCCTGCGCGGCCGGGAAACCGCCGATCCCACGGGGGCCACGGCGGGTAACTTCGTGCGGGCGGTGCCGCTCGCGGTGGGGCTGAGCGCGGTCCTGTTCGCGCGGGCGTCGGTGGACCGGGCCGGGTCCTGGGAGGCCGTGGCGTCCGGCGCGCTGACCTCCGCGATAGGCTACATCGTGTGGTACACCGCGCTGCCAAGCCTGACGGCGACCACGGCGGCCACCGTCCAGTTGAGCGTGCCGGTGATCGCGGCGTCGGGAGGCGTGCTGTTCCTGGGCGAGAGCGTGACGTGGCGGCTGGCGGGCACGTCCCTGGCCATCCTGGGGGGCGTCGGGTGGTTCATCACTTCGCGCAAACAGATTGCGCAGCAGCCAGGAGGAGTTTGACCGGACAACTGGTCCCCGTTAAGCTGTCGGTCGGCATGGACGCACTGGCCGAAGAACTCAACGCCAAACTGGAACACTGGCAGCCGCAAACACGCGCCGAAGTGCGCGCCCGGGTGGCTGAGATTATCGCGCTGGCGGACGAGGATGCGCTGGAACTGGGGCGTTCCCGGGCGCTTGACCAGGAAGTGCTCGACCTGCTCGACGATGAGCCCGCGTCCCGGTGAAGTTTGGCTCGCTGACTTGGGCTTGGCGGCCAAGACGCGACCGGTAGTCATCGTCTCGCGTCATGATCCGGCAGCGCCGCGTGCCCTTGCACTCTACGTGCCGTTGACTACCCAGCCGCGCGGCAGCGACTACGAGGTGAACTTGCCGAAAATGAGCTTTCTACGGGAGGTGTCCACAGCCAACGTGCAAGGGCTGGCGTCATCGGCAACCGTCCGGTTGGAACGTCGGCTCGGAACATTGCCTGCCGAAACAATGACAGCCATCAAAACGGCTTTGGTGTTCGCGCTGGAATTAGATTAGATGCGACCGGCGAATCCAAGGGGGGGGGGGAAGAAGGTCTGATAGGCCCAATCCGAGAGGGAGTGCCAGCGGCAGGCACCCGCTCATTGGGATGTGATTAGACCCTACGCGCGAGGATGAAAGCGTGCCAGATAGTGGGAATGTCTTTGCAGGGCTGCGGCAGTACCAAGGTGGCGACAATGCCTTCCACGGCATTGATTGCATAGAAGGCAAAGGCCAACGGCAAAAGGAAAAATGCCTGGGACCCACAGAACAGAACCACGAGATGCACGAAGAGAACCACTGACCAGAGTTTGCCCGACCACATGTGGTAAGAGGGCGAAGCGCGGTAACGAAGATAATCAACGAGGTTGCGGAGAGCGAAGAGGATGAGGTAGGCGACCAACCATGGCCACAGACGCGCCAGAGGAAAGGTAGCGCAGACCAAAGCGGCAGCCGCTGCGTTGCCGTAGAACGCCATGTCAGCGCGGGTATCCAAACGCCGCAACGACAAAGTCGCGATGCCCAAGCGACGGGCGATGATGCCGTCTGCGATGTCGCTGAGCAGCCCGGCAAAAAGAAGCGCAACGAGCGGCCAAGCCTGTACACGCAAAAGCGCGAGCGGTAGAAAAGCAATGCCTGCGATCAGACGAAAGACCGTCAAAGCGACAGGAAGGCGCGTCATCATGGGCACTTGACCCAGCTTATCTTACATCGCGTCGGATAACAGATGCCGCCTCGTTCCCCGGTTAGCTTGCAGGCTGCCGCTTCACCGGCGGATTTTCCAAAAACCACCGGTAGGCGTCCGCGATCCCTTCGGGCAGGCCGATGCGCGGGCTCCAGCCCAACTCGCGGATGCGCGTGCCGTCCATGAGCTTGCGCGGCGTGCCGTCGGGCTGCGTCGTGTCCCACTCGATCTCGCCCTCGTAGCCCACCGCCTCGCGCACCAGTGCGGCCAGTTCCTTGATGGTGACATCCGTGCCGCTGCCCACGTTGATGATCTCGGGGGAGCTGTACTGCTCCAGGAGCAGCAGGCACGCTTCCGCGAGGTCGTCGGAGTGCAGGAACTCCCGCCGGGGCGAGCCCGTGCCCCACAAGGTCATCTTGGACCGCCGCTCGGTCTTGGCGAGATGAAACTTGTGGATCATCGCGGGCAGGACGTGCGAACTTGTCAGGTCGAAGTTGTCGAACGGCCCGTACATGTTCGTGGGCATCGCGCTGATGAAGTCGTCCCCGTGCTGCTTGCGGTACGCCTGGCAGAGCTTGATGCCCGCGATCTTGGCGATGGCGTAGGCGTCGTTGGTCGGCTCCAGCGCCCCGGTCAGCAGCGACTCCTCCTTGATCGGCTGCGGGGCGAACTTCGGGTAGATGCACGAGCTGCCCAAAAAGAGCAGTTTTTCCACCCCGGCGGCGTGCGCGCCTTCGATCAGGCCGTTCTGGATCTTGAGGTTATCCAGCAGGAAATCGACCGGGAAATCGTTGTTCGCCTTGATCCCGCCCACCTTGGCCGCCGCGACGACGATCTGCGTGGGCCGCTCGGCCAGGAGAAACGCGCGGACCGCCGCGCCCTCGAGCAGGTCCAGCTCGGCGCGGGTGCGGGTGATAATTTCCAGGGGCTCGCCATCCTTGGCGCGCCGTTGCAGGGCGCGCACGATGGCGCTGCCCACGAGGCCGCGGTGTCCGGCGACGAAGATTTTGCGGGAGGAGGTCACGGAAGGTGGAAGGTGGAAGGACGGATACAAGATGGCAGAAAATCAGCCAGTGCGAGACCCAAAAATGCAGCCTTGGGGCGAATAGATAAAGCGGAGAACGTCGCCGTTCCCCGCCGCATCCTGCATCCCGTATCGGCGGCGCAGCCGTCCCGCCTCAGAGCCGGAAGTTCTTCCCGCTCATCTCGTGCTGGAGCAGGGCCACGTCGGCGTCGGTCATGATCTCCGCCAACTGCTTGAACGTCGTCTTGGGCTCCCAGCCAAGCTGCTTCCTGGCCTTGCTCGCGTCGCCGATGAGCAGGTCCACCTCCGCCGGGCGGACGTAGCGCTGGTCGAATTCCACGTACTTCTGCCACTCCAGCCCGACGCGCCCGAAGCTCACCTCCAGGAACTCGCGGATCGTGTGCGTCTCGTTCGTGGCGATGACGTAGTCGTCCGGCTTGTCCTGCTGGAGCATCATCCACATCGCCTCGACGTACTCGGGCGCGTAGCCCCAGTCGCGCTGGGAATCCAGGTTGCCCAGGTAGAGCTTCTGCTGCACGCCCGCCTTGATGCGCGCCACCGCGCGCGTGATCTTGCGCGTGACGAACGTTTCGCCGCGCCGGGGGCTCTCGTGGTTGAAGAGGATGCCGTTGCTCGCGTGGAGGTGGTAGCTCTCGCGGTAGTTGACCACCAGCCAGTAGGAGAACACCTTGGCCGCGCCGTAGGGGCTGCGGGGATAGAAGGGCGTCGTCTCCGTCTGCGGCACGGCCTGGACCAGCCCGAACATCTCGGAGGAGCTGGCCTGGTAGAAGCGGCTGTGCGGCGAGGCCTGGCGGATGGCTTCGAGCAGGCGGACGGTGCCCGTGCCGGTGATGTCGGCGGTGTACTCGGGCACGTCGAAACTGACCCGGACGTGGCTCTGCGCGCCGAGGTGGTAGACCTCGTCGGGCTTGACCATGTCGATGAGCTTGTAGGTCGAGACGGAGTCGGCCAGGTCGCCGTAGTGCAGGAAGAGGTGCGCCTTGGTGTTGTGCGGGTCCTGGTAGACGGTGTCGAGCCGCTCGGTGTTGAAGGTGGAGGCGCGGCGGATCAGCCCGTGAACTTCGTACCCCTTGCCGAGCAGCAACTCGGAGAGATAGGAGCCGTCCTGGCCGGTGATGCCCGTGATGAGTGCTTTTTTCGGCATGGCAGGAGTCGATTAGCACAATTCATGCAGCCGCAAAATCTTTTTCACCGGAAATGATGCGCGCGGGCTTTCCCCGCTTGCCTTTCGGGACGCGGTGGTGAAAATGCGAAAATCCATGTTGAAGAAAATC
This sequence comes from uncultured Verrucomicrobiota bacterium, assembly GCA_937859745.1. GTDB lineage: Bacteria > Verrucomicrobiota > Verrucomicrobiia > Chthoniobacterales > SZAS-18 > CAHJWO01. The sequence continues at coordinate 4,169 of CALMAQ010000149.1, forward strand.
GAGGCCATCGTGAAGCCGTTCAAGGTCGAGGACGTGAAGGACGCGTTGGCCGAGGTGGGCGTGGACGGCATGACGATCAGCGAGGTCAAGGGTTTCGGCCGCCAGAAGGGCCACACGGAGATTTATCGCGGCAGCGAGTACACGGTCGATTTCCTGCCCAAGGTGAAGTTCGAAATCGTCCTGGAGGACGAACGGGTGAGCCGGACGGTGGACGCCATCATCAAGGCCGCCAAGACGGGCAAGATCGGCGACGGCAAGGTGTTCGTGTACGTGGTGGACGAGGTGATCCGCATCCGCACGGAAGAGCGGGGCGTCGAGGCCATCTGAGGGCGGAGGGCAGAGGGTAGAAGGTAGAAGGCGCGATCTTCTACAACTCTGTCCTCCTGAGCGCAGCGAGTCCGCGAGCGCAGCCGAAGGACCTTCC
>CALMAQ010000150.1 GCA_937859745.1 uncultured Verrucomicrobiota bacterium
ATCAAGGCCAGCTTTGTCGAAGCAAAACTTGCCTAATCAATGTCCCGGTCTGTAACTCCACAGTTTCTGAGTCAGCCAATCGATCGGAGTGTCAACCCGCATCTGTTGATGGCACACAAGATACAGAACCCCAAACCTCACCTCACCAGGACAACTTGGTCTGCGGCCGGACGGCTTGCCCGAATGACGACTGCATTGGGCTCATCCGTCGCGGCGACCCACGCCTGCGCCTGCTCGGGTGTCCGGCCAAAAGCCACGTGCCGAGCGAAAAGACGTTCCAGGCGGATCGTCTCATCCCCCTCCACGAACCATGTTTCGTCCAGACAGGCCCTCGCCTCTTGCCACGGACCCTCCAGCAGGAGGTAATTTCCTTCGGTAAGGACAAGTGGCACTTCAGCAGGCACCGCGATGGTCCCCGCAATGGCTTCCTCTATGTCACGGTGAAAAGCGGGTGCGTAGACTACCTCCCCAGGCACAGGATGACGCAGACGCCGGAGCAAAGCAACGTAACCAGCGGCATCGAACGTATCGGGCGCCCCTTTGCGGCTGCTACGGCCAAGCCGTGCCAATTCGGCGTTTGCGAGATGAAAACCATCCATGGGTACGACAATCGCCGCAGTTCCGAACCGACTTGCCAGTTGAGCAGCGAGGGTCGATTTACCGGCTCCCGGAACTCCGGCCAAACCAACAAGGCACCGCTGGCCCTTCGCCAGCAACGCCTCAATGCGTGCGACGGGATCGTGACAGGTCGGTGGAATCATGAACGAGGAGTCGAGCGGCGGGTGGATGGCCGGGAGGTGGTCAGCAGAACACAATTCTTATTTATCCAAGAGATGCGGTAAGACAAACTGACGATCGATACTCTTTACGAGCCGATGTAGAATGATCATCATATTTCTGGCATCAAGTCCCTCGAAATCCAGTTCGCCACGCGAGCCTTTCGCCGTTGGATCGGGGGATTTCGGGTCCGTCCCCTTTGCTTGCCCGGGCGTTTGTACTAACGCCAAAATAGGAGCAATGTGCTAATAATTTTCTCTCTTTGAGGTCTGATCACTTCACTTTATGCCTCCCCCTAAGATGGTTGACAAGGCTCCGTCACAGCACGTTGAGCCTGATCGCCATGCGGCATTAGAACTACGGAAAATCAGCAAATCGTTTCCCGGGGTTCGCGCTTTGCAGGATGTTTCCTTCGACGTCAAGCCGGGCGAGGTCCATGCGTTGCTCGGCGAAAACGGAGCGGGCAAATCTACGTTGATCAAGATTCTCTCCGGTGTCCATGCTCCCGACGAGGGCGAAATCTACATCTGCGGCGAGCGCGTGCGGTTTGCATCTCCTGGCCAGGCGCAGGCCCGGGGGATCGCCACCATTTACCAAGAGTTCAGCCTCTACCCAGAGTTGACGGTCGCCGAAAACATCTTCGCTGGCCATCCGCCCCGTCGGTTCGGTGGGTTGGTGCTGGATTGGCACCGCGCAACGAGAGAGGCCATGAAGCTGTTGGAGACGCTAGATGCAGGCGACGTTGATGTAAGTGCTCGGGTAGGCACCCTGTCAGTAGGCAACCGTCAACGAGTAGAGATCGCCAAGGCACTCTCCCGCCAAGCACAGGTGCTCATCCTGGATGAACCGACGGCAGTACTTACCCAACACGACACCGAACGCCTCTTCACGGTCGTCCGTCGCTTACGCGACCAAGGCGTCGCAATCATCTACATTACCCATCGCTTGGAGGAGATTTTCGCGCTGTCTTCCCGGGTCACCGTTCTGCGGGACGGCCAATGGGTAGCCACCCAGGCTACGAGCGCGATCAACGAAAACGAACTCATCCGCCAGATGGTCGGTCGTGCCTTGCAGGAAGAGCCTGTGCTGGAGGCTGACATTCTGGAAAAAACTGCGGATGCGACGGAAGCAACTGTGGTCCTCCGCGCGGTCAAACTGGCTTGCCGCCCGCTACTGCGAGAGGCAAGTCTTACCTTGCGGGCTGGCGAAATCGTTGGGCTAGCCGGTTTAATCGGCTCGGGCCGCTCGGAACTGGCCCAAGCCATCTTCGGCAGCGCGCCAACGGAAAGCGGCACTTTGGAGGTTCATGGAAAGCCGGTCATCATCCGGCGACCCGAAGACGCGATCGCATTGGGTATTGCCTACGTGCCGGAAGACCGTCAGCGGCAAGGATTGATCACCGCAATGAGCGTCGGGCAAAACGTCGGGCTCACCCGCTTGCAAGCGTTGAAGCGCGGGCCGTTCTTGAACTTCCTGGCGGAGGATCGCCTCGCGCAAAGCTATGTGGAGAGCTTGCGAATCAAAACACCCACCGTACAAGAAATTGCTCTCAACCTTTCGGGTGGAAATCAACAGAAGATCGTCTTGGCCAAGTGGCTGGCGACCCAACCGAAGTTACTGATCGTGGACGAACCCACCCGTGGCATTGATGTGGGTGCCAGGGCTGAAATCCACCGGCTGCTTGTTTCTCTCGCCCGCGAGAAAAAACTGGCAATTTTGGTCATCTCCAGCGACTTGCAGGAAGTGCTGCGCTTAAGCGACCGTGTGCTGGTCATGCACGACGGCCGGGTGGTGCGAGAGTTCCCGCGCAGCGAAGCCACGCAGGAATCGGTATTGACGGCGGCGTTGGGCCAAGAATGGTCTGCGCCACACATGAAAACCGCTGACGCGTGCTCCCCGGAACCCTGAGGTCTAATCACGTCCCCCATGCCTTCTGTCTCCCTCCCCAACCATCCCGGACGCGCTGAACCGCCCGGGATCAGGACGTTCTCCGCACGCGGTCGAAGTTCCTGGGGTGAGCAGCTGTTCAACCGCCAGGAGATGGTGATGGTGCTGGCCATGGCACTGGTGTTCACCGGGGTGACGTTGGTGAACCCGGGCTTCGGTGCCCGGGGCAACCTGATTGACATCCTCTTCAAAGCCTCCTACGTGGGAGTAGCGGCCATTGGCACGGCCATGGTGATCCTGTGCGGACACATCGACATTTCTCTCGGTGCCATTGTCGGTGTATGTGCGACGGTGGCCGGGCGGTTGGCGGTAAACGGAACGTCACTACCCATCGTTTTTGGAGCAACGATCCTGACCGGAGTTTTCCTCGGCTTGATCAACGGATGTCTGGTGGCTTTCCTGCGGATCCCGGCCATCGTGGTCACGCTGGCCATGGCCAGTATCCTCAAAGGCGCGTTGATCCTGACGACCGGCGGCCGTTGGATCTACGGTCTGCCCCCGAACTTCGGACTCGCCCACCAACTCTGGCTCGGTTTGCCGGTGCCTATTCTTAGCTTGTTGGTGCTAGGGACGGCCTTCTTCCTGTGGTTGCGTTATACCCAGAGTGGACGCGAGGTTTATGCGACGGGTGGCAACGCCGAAGCGGCCCGCTTGGCAGGCATTTCGGCGCGCGCTGTGACCGTGCGGGTGTTCACGCTCAACGGCCTGTTGCTGGGTGTGGCGGCGGTCCTTTACGCCACGAACTTTTCTGCCATTCAGTCCAACGCGGTTTCCGGGCTGGAACTGACCGTCATCACGGCCGCCGTGATTGGCGGCGTTTCCATCCTGGGAGGCACCGGCACGGTCGTGGGAGCGATCTTGGGCGCGGTACTCCTGCAGGTGATTGGCACGGCTCTGGTGTTCCTGCACATCCGGGCGGAATGGTTTCAAACCGTGCAAGGGACTCTGATTCTGCTGACGATCCTGTTGGACGTGTACCGGCGGCGACGGGCTGTCGGGAGCGGGGCCATCGCTTCCGACAGCGGGACGGGAAGCATGCCGGCGCTGCGAATCGGGCCCTTTTCCATTCAGGAAGTCGTGCTCGCCGGGTTGTTGTTATGTGTAGTGATCACGCTTTCCCTGCGATCCGACCGATTTTTTACCGCGTCCAACCTACTCAACCAAACAAGGTTTCTCACCGAAACCGCCTTTATCGCCGTGCCGATGACCTTTGTGATCATCACGGGGGGCATTGATCTTTCGGTGGGTTCGTTGCTGGCGTTTAGTGCCATCATCTTCGGTTTTTCCTGGCAGAGCTTCGGCTTGCCGCTGCCCCTCGCCGCCTGTGCCGGACTCGCGGCCGGCATGTTGGGAGGTTTCTGCAACGGGCTGTTGATCGTGAGCTTGAAGGTGCCTCCTTTGATTGTCACACTGGCCACGCTGGCCATTTTCCGGGGCTTGGCGTTCGGCATCAGTCAGTCCAGGTCTGTCCATGGCTTTCCCGAGAGTTTTAGTTTCCTGGGAAGCGGCGAACTGTTCGGCTTGCCGGTGCAGATCTACCTGTTGCTGATGGTCTGGGTCGTGAGCGGTTTAGCTTTGGCACGCACGCCGTTCGGCCGGACCCTTTACGCGATCGGCAACAACGAGACAGCCTCCCGGTTCTCGGGATTGCGGGTGGGTCGCGCCAAGCTGCTCGCTTATACTTTGAGTGGTCTGAGTGCCGCTATGGCAGGGATCATTTTCACTTCGCGGGTGACCACCACGAGACCGGATGCCGGCACGGGCCTTGAACTGGACGTGATCGCCGCTGTAGTCTTCGGAGGCACCAGCATCTTCGGCGGCCGAGGGACGATCCTTGGTACCGTGCTCGGGGTGGTGACCATCCAGTTGATGAAGAATGGCCTCCAACTCTCCGGGGTGCGCGGTGAAGGCACGATCATCTTGATTGGCACCGTTCTCTTGCTTTCCATCGTGCTCAGCCAATTCTTTGAACGCCGTGCGTTCCTACGCAGCCAACGCCACACCCGCGACGCCACACCCACCAAGCCGCGCTCATCCGTGGCGGTCGGGTGAGCGCCGAACACTTTCCGTAACTAAACAACACCCATGACACCCCCCTGCAACATCCATCCAACCCGCTCTAGCTTACATCGTTCCCGCCGTCCTTTCCGCCTCGGTGGATTGACGCTTGGCCTCTTCGGTCTGGCCACCACGCTGACCGTCACGGCTGCCCCGGATTCCTACAACGGTGCCCAACCTACCGGTGCGAAGAACCTCAAAGGCAAGGCGATCACAGTGACCGATGTGCCCAAGATCATCGGCATCGGTTACTTCGACGCCACCGCAAAAGGTATCAAGGAAGCCGCCGACGAAATTTCCAAGAAAGAGAAATTCAGCGTCGCGACGGATGGCCCCACCGAAGGCGACATCTCCAAACAGGTGGAATTCCTCGACAACGCTGCCAGCAGCGGGGTGGACGGGCTTATGTTCGCCGCCAACGATCCAGTGGCCATCTCACCCGTTCTGCGTAAGGCGTTGAAGCAAGGCATCACTGTGATCGGCTATGACGCAGACTCTCAACCGGACGCCCGCACTTGGTTTGTGCAGATGGCTGCGCCGGACGGCGTGGCCAAGGCATTGATCGACAGCATGGTGAAGCAAACCGGGCCCGAGGCGGACATTGCCATCGTGACCAGTTCGCTGACCGCGCCTGGCCAGAATGCCTGGATCGCCGAAATCAAGAAATACATCGCGGCTTCCTTCCCGAAGCTGAACATTGTCACCATCCTGCCTTCGGAGGAGGATCAACAGCTTGCCTTCAACAAAACCGGCGAAATTATCAAAGCCTATCCAAACGTGAAAGGCATCATCGGTCTGTCCAGCGTCGCAGGACCTGGCGTGGCCGACGCGGTGACCCGCGCCAATATGATCGGCAAGGTGGCAGTGGTTAGCCTTTCCACTCCCAACCAGATGAAGCCGTTCATCAAATCCGGCTGCGTGAAGTACGACGTGCTCTGGAACCCGGTGGACCTGGGGTATGCCGCCGGATATGCCATGCGTGCGGCCATTGATGGCACCTTGAAGCCTGGCGACACGGAGTTTTCCGCCGGTCGTTTGGGTAAGCTGAAGATCATCAACGGCAGTCAAATCTTGCTCGGTGCACCGACGATTTTCACCAAGGAAAACGTCGACGGTTTCAACTTCTGATCGTCCCTCCCGTCGCGGGCGCTCTGCCCGGGCTGGCTCTACCGGGCCGGCTCGGGTACGCGGAAGACTTTGTCCCTGGCTCAATGCCGCTTCGATCCAACAACCTTTTGCAGCGTGATAAACAACAGCAGCAACACACCAGCGGCAATGCGGGTCCACCACGAGTTCAGATTACCTTGGAAGGTGATCAAGGTCTGGATCAATCCGAGGATGATCACACCCATCGCGGTGCCGGGAACGAAGCCGACGCCCCCGGTTAGCAGGGTGCCGCCGATGGCGACGGAAGCGATGGCATCGAGTTCCAAGCCGACGAACGACGCTGGGTTGCCTGATTGCATGTAAAACGTCGCCACACATCCACTCAAAGCCGAGAAGAAACCCGCCAGCGCATAGATGCCGATTTTCGTCTGACCAACGGGAACTCCCATCAAGATAGCCGAACTCTCACTCGACCCGATGGCGTAGATGTTTCGTCCGAAACGTGTGTAGCCCGCGATGATGGCGGCAATGATGGTCACGACGACAAAACATTGTGCCGTCAGTGGGAACGTAACAAACGGTCGTTGTGTGATGGGGATCGCCATCGTGCGTACCGTTTGCAGATAGAAGGGATGCTTGATCGCCAAGGACTCGGGGCTCAACACAAACGACAAACCGCGCAGAAAAAACATACCACCGAGGGTGACAAGGAAGGCTGGCAGAGCGAAGAGATGAATCAATGCCCCTTGAACGGTGCCATAAGCTAGTCCGATGAGCAGCGTCAGTGCGAACGCCCCTGCCGGCGGCCAATGGTGGCCGAGTAGCTGCGCGATCAAGATGCTCGTGAAGGCAATCGCGGAACCCACCGACAAATCAATCCCCCCCGAAATGATCACAAACGTTGCTCCCATGGCGGCAACGCCAATGAACGCGTTGTCGCCCAAAAGGTTGATGAAGACGCGCAGCGAACCAAAGTTGGGGTACGCCAGGCATCCTCCCGCGTAAAGCGCCAGCATGACAATCGCAGTGGCGAACAACGGGATGTACTTGGGATCGAGCTTCTTCACGGCTGAGCTCGAGAAGGTGTGATGGCAGGCAAGGCCGCGGACTGGTGTCGCGTGAAACGCTGATTCAGGTACCGACGGGCCTTTTCGCTCTGCAGCAGGCAAACCGCGATGATGACCAGTGCCTTCGGCATAGGAGCAATGTCCGCGCTAATATTCCGGGCGTACATCGTGGTAGTCAGGGTCTGGATGAGCAGCGCGCCCACCAACGAGTTGACAAGGTAAAAACGGCCGCCGGTCAATGCCGTACCGCCGACCACTACCGCCAGGATGGCGTCGAGTTCCAAGTAGAGTCCGATGTGGTTGGCATCCGCGCTCTTGATGTTCGAGGACGCCACCAAGCCAGCCAGCCCCGAGCATAGTCCAGTGAGCAGATAAGCCAGAAATGTGACTAGGCGCGCATTGACCCCTGCGTAGCGGCTGGCGACGGGATTGTCGCCCACTGCCTCGATGAATAAACCGACTGCTGTCTGGCGCGTCAGTGCCCACATCCCGACGAACACGAACAACACGATGGTCAAGGTGAACGGCAACCGGAAGAAATGGCCATTGCCCAAAAATACCATGCTGGCGTCGTTGAAGTTGATGATTTGTCCATCGCTGACGAGCTGCGCCACACCACGTCCGGCGACCATGAGGATCAGCGTAGCGATGATTGGTTGGATGTTGAAGTAAGCTACCAACACGCCATTCCATGCGCCAGCAAGCAGCGCGATACCTAACGCGCCTGAGACAGCGGCGATGAATCCGTAGCCATCTACCACCAACAGACGGGCGGCAACCGTACCCGCCAGCGCCATCACGGTGCCGACGGAGAGATCGACGCCACCAGTGGCGATGACCAAGGTCATGCCGAGCGAAACCAGCATCACCCTTGCTCCTTGATTGAGCACATCAATCCGGGAGCCGTAAAGGTTGCCACCACGAAGCTCCAAGCGAAAGAAGCCCGGGGTGAACAGATAATCAAAGAGCAACAACAATGCCAGGGCGAGCAGTGGCCAGAACACGCTTCGCTTTCTCAGGAGGAAAAGACCTCCTGCGAATACCGCCCAAAAAAGCAGGTCAAAAAACGTGTTCAAAGTTGGGCGGGGTGAACTGCTTCGGAGTCCGTCGTCGGAGCCGCAATGGTACGCATGATCGTCTGCTCACTGATCTCGTCGCCCGTCAGTTCGCCTATTTTTTGGCCGTCGCGCAGGACGACCACGCGCTGGCTGGCACGCACGACCTCTTCTAATTCGGAAGAGATGAAGAGGATGGCCATGCCCTGTTTACGCAATGCATCAATCAGCTTTTCGATTTCGGCTTTCGCTCCCACATCGATCCCTCGCGTCGGCTCGTCGAGGATGAAGAGCTTGGGCTCGGTGGCCAACCACCGTCCGAGCAGAACTTTTTGTTGGTTGCCACCGCTCAGATTCTTAATGGGCTGTTCTGGCCCCGGAGTTTTGATGTCGAGCGCCTTGATGAACCGACCCGCCAAGGCGTTTTGTTCGGGCCGGCGCATCCTGGCCCAGGGACCACGGCTCGCCTGGAGCGCGAGCACGATGTTTTCGCGCACGCTAAGATTAGGGATGATGCCATCCACCTTGCGATCCTCGGTCGTGAAAGCGATGCGGTAGCGGAGAGCATCGCGTGGGCTACGGATGGTCACAGGCCGGCCTTCGATATCAATCTCGCCGCTGTCCGCTTGGTCAGCGCCGAAGATCAGTTTAGCCGTTTCTGTCCGTCCGCTGCCAAGCAAACCGGCCAAGGCAACCACCTCGCCTGGACGCACAGCCAAGTCCATCGGGCAAACCGAACCTTTGCGTCCATAATTGGTGACCTGCAAGAACGGTTGGGCAGAGAGAGGTGCCGGTTGTCTGTCGCGGGATCGACTCATCTTTTCTATTTCGGTGACGTCTTTGCCGATCATGCGAGCGATCAGTTCCATGCGCGGCAATTGCGCCGTGGCATATTCACCGACATGCTTGCCGCTGCGTAGCACTGTGATCCGGTCACACACCTGGTACACCTGGCCAAGAAAATGGGTGACGAACACGATGCTCATTCCCTCCCCACGCAGTTTGCGCATGACTTTGAAAAGCTCGGCCACTTCACGCTCATCAAGGCTGGAAGTGGGTTCATCCAGGATGAGGAGTTTGGCCGACGTGTCCAAAGCGCGAGCCAACGCCACCATCTGCTGGATCGCAACGGAACAACTGGAAAGCTGCCGTGAGGTATCCAGCGTCAAGTCCAGGCGGTGCAAAGCTTTTTCTGCCCTCTTACGGATTGCGTGCCAACGCACAAACCCCAGCCGCGTTGTTTGCCGCCCCAAGCAAATGTTCTCCGCTACGGAGAGGTGGGGGATCAGATTGACCTCTTGATAGACGGTGCTGATTCCGGCTTCCTCGGCCTCGCGCGGAGACCTGGGGCGGATGGAACGGCCTTCGAAGCGGCTCTCGCCTCCATCACGATTGTAAACTCCGGTCAGCACCTTGATGAGGGTGCTCTTGCCCGCTCCGTTCTCGCCCATGAGGGCGTGGATTTCCCCGCGCCCAACGGTGAAATCCACGCCCTGTAATGCCTGAACACCCGGAAAACTCTTCTCCAGACCCCGGATTTCCAACAAGGGTGCTTTGTCCACCTCTCGGGGATAGGTTGGGAATCAAAGGTTGGCAACCTTCGTACAGAGAAATGTCCACCTGCCGCCAGATCAGTATTTGCGGCTGGGCAGTTCGGCCTCTGCCTTGGACTGATCGAAAACGCCTTCCTGACTGACAACCCGTCGAGGCACTTCCTGATGGTTCGCCAGCTTCTGAGCCAGGTCCATGATCTGTCCACCAATCAGCGGGTTACACTCCACGGTGCAATTTAGCTTGCCTGCCTTCATCGCCTCAAATGCGCCCTTGACCCCGTCGATGGACACAATGGCGATATCTTTACCCGGCTGACGGCCAGCCTCTTCGATGGCTTGGATTGCGCCAAGGGCCATGTCGTCATTGTGAGAGAAAAGCGCCGTGATCTGCCCCGCGTCAGGAGCCCGCAGGAATGCTTCCATGACTTCTTTGCCCTTCGCGCGGGTGAAGTCGCCGCTCTGGCTCTTCACGATCTTCATGTCGGGGTGGCTGGCAATCGCCTCCCGGAACCCCTTGGCGCGGTCAATGGCGGGAGCGGCCCCCGGCGTACCGACGAGTTCAACGATGGTGGCCTTGCCACCCGTTTTTTCGGCTAGGAATTTACCTGCTCTCCTGCCTTCCTCGACAAAGTCAGCTCCGATGAAACTGGCATAAAGCGAAGGGTCACTGACGTCCACCGAGCGATCACTCAGCACGACAGGAATCTTCGCTGCCTTGATCTCTTGCAGGACAGGCTCCCACCCGGTTTCCACCACCGGAGAGAAAGCAATGACATCAACGTTCTGGGCAACGAAAGATCGGAGAGCTTTGATCTGGTTCTCCTGCTTCTGCTGGGCATCAGAGAAAACAAGATTGACGCCGTTTTTGGCCGCTTCGTCCTTGATGTTTTGGCTGTTGGCCGTGCGCCAGGCGCTCTCGGCACCTACTTGCGAGAAGCCTAACGTCAACTTCTTCTTGCCACCTGCATCCGTTGCATTGGTGGAATCAGGAGCTTCTTTTTTACCGCAGCCGGTGGCGAGGGTCATCGTGACCGTTGCGAAGGCAAGGAGGGGGAGCAGTTTCTTCATGGGGGGTGTATGATCGGGTTACGCTGACTCGGATCGTTTATCGAAACGACAAGGGTGGGAAGAAAGCGTCCTCGTTGGAGGAAAAACAGGCCGACACGACCGTGGTTGCCGCGGCAGTCGGTACCTTTCGGGCATTTTACCCGGAGCGGGTAATTTATCGGCTGGTGGCAACTTGCGGGGGGACAACCTTCTTTTATCTATCGACGAGGCATTATCAAGAAGTTTTTTCTGTGGCTGTGTGGACATAGAAACTGGCAAATTTATTGTATGGCCCACCGGTGGCGAGAATCACTATTCCACCATGGTTGATCGGCCGCGGCGTGAAGGTGCTCGTCATCGTGCCCCACAACGCGGAGTTTATGGCCAAGGCGGTGAACATGGCTCACCAAGCGAACATTCCGATCATCTTTTATGATCGGCTCATCAAGAACGCTCCGGTCGACATCTACCTGACCTTCGACAACGTCCACGTCGGCGAAGTGCAAAGCAACTACATCAAGGAGCATGCTCCGGCGAACGGCAAAGTCCGTCTGGTCCGCACCTGTGAGATTGCCCAGATAAAGTAGACAGCGGCTCGGGATGGAAGCAGATGAACACCGTGAGCAGCGAGGAAGTGAAAACGAAGACTGAAGCCATCCATCGGCCCCACGCTTGAAGCGTTCAAGCAGGCGGCGGTGTCACAGTGAGCCAGTGGCATGCCAGCCGGACAGGTCGCCGAGGCGCTGGGCATCCCCACCGAGAGCCTGCGCGTGTGGCGGCGGCAACTCGGCGGGGCGGAGGCCGTGCCGGCCACGGCGGCGGAGGGCAAATAGAGGAATTCCGCCGCACAAACCGCGCGACCGCTCTCAGCGGCTACTTAGCCAAATACCTTTACGGTCTGTGATGGCACAGCTCTTACAAATTGCCTGGAGTCGTAAAAGCACTCTTTTCGTGCTGCTTTCTCGATCACAAAGCTGATTCGGAAGCCTCTTCGCGTGGGTCGTAACGATTACATTACGCCAAGCATCTTTCACGATTAGCCAGATACCCCAACCAATCTCATGTCAAATAAGCTCCAAGGAAAAGTGGCACTCATCACCGGTGCCAGTGCTGGTATCGGTCAAGCCTGCGCGCGTGCGCTCGCGGGCGAAGGTGCCCATCTCGTTCTGACGGCCCGACGCGAAGAACGCTTGCAAAGCCTCAAGGAGGAATTGGAACCGCTGGGTGGCAAAGTTGTCTTTGTCACTGGCGACGCACGCGAAGAATCCACGGCGGTAAACACCGTGAAGGCAGCCACCGACGCATTTGGCCGCATTGATTTTCTCATCAACAACGCGGGAGCGGGTAATTACAAGAATCTGGTAGACACCAGCGCGGAGGAGTACGACGAACTGATGGACACAAACGTGCGCTCCACTTTTTTGTTCACCCGGCAGACCGTCCCAGTGATGCTCGAGCAAAAAGCAGGCACAATCCTGATGCTCTCCTCTATGGCGGGAGTTTACGGTTTTGGTGGTGAGGCAGTCTATTGCATGACCAAATTCGCGCAGGTGGCTTTTGCTCAGGCACTCGACCGAGAGTTGCGTGAGAGCGGAATTAAAGTCGGCGCGATCTGTCCCGGCGGTGTGAAGACCGAGTTCGCGCTCGGCAGAGGCCGCAACGAAGAAGGAGTTGCTCAATCAGAGATGCTAGACCCCGAAGACGTGGCTGGAGTGGTCCTGATGGCTTGTACCCAGTCACCAAGATCGCGGATCATTGAGGTGCAGATGCGCACCATGGCCGAATCGTTGGCCTGAGGGCAATTTCCATGTGATCGCGCCTCATTTGGTCCGAAACTGGCAGGAGGTCAGTTAAGTAGTATGGGTATCGGTTTTGGGCCGGAGGGCAACCTCCTGGCTCAACTGCTTTTTTTCTCCATCACAATCTACAGCACGATGAATCCTCTCACCATCGGCATCGACTACGGCACCAACTCGGTCCGCGCCATCGTGGTAGATACCAGCAATGGCCGGGAACTCGGCACAGCCGTCGTGGATTACCCAAGCGGGAAGGCCGGCATCCTGTTAGACCCGAAGGAGCCACACCTCGCCCGGCAGCATCCAGGTGATTATTTTGACGGCCTGGAACGTTCCGTCCGCGGCGCGCTCGCGCAAGCCGCCGAACAGAGACCGGATTTCGACGTGGCTGCGATCGTCGGCATCGGGGTGGACACCACTGGCTCCAGTCCGCTGCCGGTGGATCAAAACAACGTGCCCTTAGCGCTGAATCCGCGTTGGAAACATCATCTCGCAGCGCAGTGCTGGTTGTGGAAGGACCATACCAGCCACAGTGAGGCGGCGCGGATCACGGCTACAGCCGCCAAACACCGGCCCCAGCTGATCGCCAAGTGCGGCAACACCTACTCTTCGGAGTGGTTCTGGAGCAAGATTTGGCGTTGCCTCAACGTGGCTCCAGAGATCTTCGAGGCAGCCTTCAGTTGGGTGGAATTTACCGATTACATTCCCTCGGTGCTTTGCGGGGTGGGCGACCCACGTCAAATCGTGCGTGGAATCTGCTGCGCTGGACACAAGGCGCTCTATAGCGACGAGTGGGGCGGTTTGCCCGACGAGGAGTTTCTCTCCTTGCTTGACCCGAAGCTCGCTGCCCTGCGCCCACGGCTTTACGAGCGCGCGCATGATGCTTCCGTTCCTGCGGGGAGGCTCAGCGAAGAGTGGTCGCAACGGCTCGGGCTACCTGTAGGCATCCCGGTAGCCATCGGTGAAATGGACGTGCATTACGGGGCTATTGGCAGCGGCGTCCAGGAAGGCACGCTCGTCAAGGTCATCGGCACCAGCACATGCGACTGCGCGGTGGTGGCGGCGGACAAGCCGGTGGCTGATATCCCCGGCATCTGCGGCATCGTCAAGGGTGCGATCCTGCCCGGCTACTACGGCATTGAGGCCGGGCAGAGTGCCGTCGGTGACATCTTCAAATGGTGGGTAGAGGGGATATGCGAAGGTGAAGGCCATCTGCACAGGACGCTGACCCAGGAAGCCGGAGCGCTACGACCCGGCCAGAGCGGGTTGCTCGCACTGGACTGGAATAATGGCAACCGCACCATCCTCGTGGACTCACGCCTGACGGGGCTATTGTTGGGCCAGACGCTCCACACCACGCGCGCCGAAGTCTACCGCGCGTTGATTGAGGCCACGGCCTTCGGCGCGCGAGCCATCATTGAGCGCATCCGCGAGTACGGCGTGCCCATCGAGCGCGTGGTGTGCGCAGGCGGCATTGCGGAGAAGAATCCTCTCCTCACGCAGCTCTATGCCGACATTACAGGTTGTACGATGTTCGTAGCAGGCTCCAGCCAGGCTTGTGCTTTGGGCGCGGCGGTGTCGGCGGCCGTGCTCGCCAAGGTGCACGTGGACTTTCCGGCGGCCCAGACGGCGATGGTATCGCTCAAACCCACGTTCTACGCGCCCCGACCAGAGTGCCAAGCCATTTACGAAGAACTCTACGCGCTCTACTGCCAACTCCACGACGCTTTCGGCGGTATCAACCGCTTGGCCGATCTCTCCGGCGTGATGAAGACACTCATCAAGTTACGCGACCGGGCGAACTCGCCTGGCGATACTCCAAGCCCCACATGAAAAATCCTCCTGCTTCCGAAGTTTGGTATGTCACCGGCAGCCAGCATCTTTACGGCGAAGGCCCATTAAGGCAGGTAGCGGCCAACGCGCAGACGGTCGTTGACCAACTCAACGCCAGCGGGCGCTTGCCGCTGCCACTGGTGTGCAAGCCGATCGTGACCAGGCCCGAGGAAATTCGAGCGCTCTGCCTGGAGGCCAACGCCACGCCGAATTGCACCGGTCTGGTGTTGTGGATGCACACGTTCTCGCCCTCCAAAATGTGGATCGGCGGTTTGTCATTGTTGCGGAAGCCCGTGCTGCACCTGCACACACAACTTAATCGCGACCTGCCATGGTCCGAAATCGACATGGATTTCATGAACCTCAACCAGGCTGCCCACGGCGACCGTGAGCACGGGTTCATCCATGCGCGACTGCGCCTGCGCCGCAAGGTGGCGGTAGGCCACTGGAGTGACCTGGAGACGCAAGACCGGATCGCCGCCTGGATGCGCGCGGGCCGTGCCTGGGCCGACTGGCAAGGCGGCAAGTTCGTGCGTTTTGGTGACAATATGCGCGGGGTCGCAGTGACGGAGGGCGACAAGGTGACAGCAGAGGCAATGTTCGGTTTCTCGGTGAACACCCATGGCATCGGGGACCTCGCCCTGGTCATTGACGAGGTCGGTGACGACGCCGTCGCCCGGCTGTGTGCCGAGTACGAGGAGCGGTATCAGGTAGTAGACGCATTGCGCCAAGGCAGCGAGCGTCATGAGAGCCTTCGCTACGCCGCCCGCCAAGAACTCGGGATGCGTGCGTTCCTAGAAGACGGCAACTACCTCGGCTTCACGGACAATTTTCAAGACTTGCACGGTCTCAAGCAACTGCCGGGTATTGCCACGCAACGCTTGATGGCCGATGGCTACGGCTTCGGCGGCGAGGGCGATTGGAAGACGAGCGCCTTGGTGCGGGCCATGAAAGTCATCGCCGATGGCTTGCCTGGTGGAACCAGTTTCATGGAAGATTACACCTACGACCTGAATCCGGAGGGTCATCTGGTGCTCGGTTCGCACATGTTAGAAGTCTGTCCGAGCATCGCGGCGGCCAAGCCGTCGGTGGAAGTTCATCCGCTCGGCATCGGTGGCAAGGAAGACCCGGTGCGACTGGTGTTCGACGCCCCAGCCGGACCTGCGCTCAACGCGGCCATGATGGACCTGGGCAATCGTTTCCGTCTGTTGATCAACGAGATAGACGCGGTCCTTCCGCCCCAACCACTGCCCAAACTGCCCGTGGCACGGGCAGTTTGGCGATGCCGCCCGGACTTCAAGACAGCTTGTGCCGCGTGGATTTATGCGGGCGGGGCGCACCACACGGGCTTTAGCTATGCGGTGACCACCGAGCACTTGGAAGACTTGGCCGAAATCGCGGGGATCGAAGTGGCCGTGATTGATGCGGACACACGGCTGCGCGAGTTCAAGGCACGGCTGCGCAACGACGAAATCTATTACCATCTTGCTTCGGGCATTGGTCGGCCCTGACACAACGTTCTTCCGATGAGCGCCTATCAATCCCTCAAGGAAGAATGCTACGAGGCCAATCTGCTGTTGCCGCACCATCGCTTGATCGATCTGACATTCGGCAACGTCAGCGTCGCGGATCACGCCCGCGGGATGTTCGCCATCAAACCCAGCGGCGTGGACTACGATCATCTGCAGGCGGCTGACATGGTGGTCGTTGAGACCGATAGCGGGGCTGTTTTGGAAGGAACCATGCGTTATTCTTCTGACACCCCCACTCACCGCAGACTTTATCAGGCTCTCGGGAAGGAGGCCGGCGCGGTGGTACACACCCATTCACGCAACGCGGTGGCCTGGGCCCAGGCAGGTACTGCTATCCCGTGTTTAGGCACCACTCACGCCGACTACTTCTACGGCGAGGTGCCGGTTACCCGGCCGATGACGGCAGGCGAAATCGGTGGCGGTCAGTATGAATGGGAGACTGGCAACGTGATTGTCGAGCGATTGGCACAGCTAAAACCCGTGCCGATCAGTGCGATTCTTGTGTGCGGGCACGGCCCTTTCGTATGGGGTGGTGGAGGCAAAAAAGCCGTTGAAAACGCTTTGGCCTTGGAGATCATCGCGGAAATCGCGCTGAAAACGATCCAAATCCGACAGGAATCCTCGACAATTTCCCGAGCGTTATTGGACAAGCATTACCTGCGTAAACACGGAGCAGGGGCCTACTATGGCCAAGTTACAGATCATCCCGAGTGAAGTATCAGCGAGGCACAAGCCTTCTCGTACGTCTTTGTGCCTTCAATCGGTGTGTAAACTCAGCCGCTAACTGCTTCACTAGACTTAATAGCGCGTAAAGTTCGAAGCGCGGCAGGTTCCACCGGGAGCCTGCGATTTTCTCAAGCGGCCATCGTCCGAGTGGCTAGCCGCAGGTTGTGCAGGCCGCTGCTGGCGAGCATCACGTCATCGACGAAGCCTGGCCGCCGGTCGCGGAAGAGGTCCGCCACGCCGTGGCAGCGTTTGATCCCGCAGATGCCAAAGAGAAAGGCGAGCACTTCCTGTAAGGGGTAGCACTTGAAGCAGAACAGGAGGAACAAGAGCCGCGCCCTGGTCGTGGGCAGCTTGCCCGGCCCGTCCGCGCCACAACGCCCGCTGGCGTGGCAGGCCGTCGTGCCGCCGCCCGGGCCCGTTCGCTGGCCAGGAGCTTCTCCAGGGCCCTCCTCCAACCGGGCAAGCTCCACCCGGTCCAGCGAAGTCAACGCCCATAGCGACCGCGCCTTGCCAAAAACCCTCTCCATGTTCATGCTCGCGTGATACCAGGCTCGCCGCCCACTGGCTACGGACTATAAGGTCTAATGATCATGAAAACGGCTGTATCGGACGATTTTCCGTTTCCTGACCGGACTCTTTATGGCACCTGCCGTGCTTGTTGCCTCGCCGAATCGGAAACCGTCCAGGGCATTCTCGCCATCGTGCAATGATCTTTGATCCCTTTCAGGATTTCACTCCTCCAGACTTCATCTTTAAAATTGCCCGAACTCCCTTTGAATGGGGAGGTTACTGGGAGCTGCGCCGCGCGATCTTTTGCGACGAACAGCGGTTGTTTCTCGGCAGTGACCGCGACGAGATCGACGACCATGCGACCGCAATCGTCTGCGAGACCTTGCTGGCGGGCATGGAAGACGCCATCGTCGGCGTGGTGCGGATCGACGAGCGCGCGCCGGGGATCTGGCACGGCAGCCGGCTGGGAGTCGCAGCCGGTTTTCGAAGCGTAAAGAAGATTAGCCCGAGCGTTGCCACCCGGAATCTACAACCATTTTATCGTGGTTTTGGCGCACTGGGGGCGGGCCTCATCTTCAAGGCGGTTTCCACAGCGCACGCCCTCGGCTGCAAAGAGTTCCTCGCCACGGTGCAGCACCAGAACGCACGCTTCTTTGAACGCCTGCACTGGGAGCCGCTTGCCCAGCTGGAGTTGCACGGCCTTCCACACGTCAAGATGCGGGCAAACCTTGACTACTACCGTCCCGCCTCGCGCGTATTTTAGGCGATGGCTTGTCCCGGACAGGTGAACGCGGGCGACCCCGACGCGGCTGCGCTGGAAAGGCTGACCGCTTTTCTGCGTTCGAATGCTGCCGTGCGCAACAAGGTGGAAATCTCGCGCGTTTATGCGTTGGCACGGACTCTGTCGGGCGCGGTGCAGGTCGGCGACGATTGCGCCGCCGTCCCCGATGGCGACGGCCACCTGCTGTTCGCCGCCGAGGGATTGCTGGCTTCCTTCGTGGCGGATGATCCGTGGTTTGCGGGGTACTCGGCCGTCATGGTCAATCTCAGTGACGTGGCGGCGATGGGCGGACGACCACTGGCCATTGTGGACGTACTCTGGAGTTCCGCGCCGGAGAACGCTGATGCCATCTGGCAAGGCATGGCGGCAGCCTCGTGCGCTTACGGCGTCCCGATCGTCGGCGGGCATACCACGATCACCGCACCCGGCACTCCCGCCTGCCTCGCCGCCGCCGTGCTAGGACGGGCAGACGGACCGCTGATCACCAGCTTCAAGGCCCGCCCCGGCGACGATCTGCTCATGGCCGTGGACCTGCGCGGCGGTTATCGGGGCGATAACCCCTTTTGGAATGCCAGTGTCGGTGCCCCGCCCGAGCGGTTGCGGGCAGACCTCGCCCTGCTGCCCCTTTTAGCCGCGCAGCTCGACCGGGTGTCCGGCAAAGACATCAGCAATGGCGGCATCGTGGGCACGCTGGCCATGCTGCTGGAATGTTCGCGCGCGGGTGCGTTGATCCATCTGGACCACCTGCCACGTCCCGCCGGCGTTGCGCTGGAACGATGGCTGGTTTCGTTTCCCAGCTTCGGCTATCTACTCGCCGTCGCACCGGCGGACACCGCCCGGGTCTGCGAACGGTTTGCGGAGCGCGGAATCGCCTGCGCGCCGGTGGGCTGCCTCACTGAGGAACCTGTGCTGACACTTGCCCAAGGTGAGGCGCGCGCGACGTTTCTGGAACGGACGTTCCCCGCGTCGGCAGGGTAACCCCGTCGTGCCACACGCCCTTGATGAGCACTTCCTTAGGGTGTTCGCAGACGCCGAACTGGTTGGAATAGAGCCGTTCCACCACGAGGTCTACCGCCGCCGCGCCGACAGCGGACAGATTGCCGTCCACCCCAGCGGCGGCACCCATTTCGTCCGAGGTGCGGTAGAGGTAAGCCAGACCCATGTCTTCCGGTACGCGCCAGCCGCGCGCCGCGAGCAAAGGACGCACCGCCACCTTGTAAACGAGCAGTGCGTCGGGACCGTTGCGGTCCAACCAGGCGTCGAACGCTCCCAATCCTGAGCCGCCGACCTCCGCCGGAATGAATGGCTCGCAACGGTCCGCCGGGAGCAACTGCCGCTGCCAGTCCAAAAACGCCCCGCTCCATAGGTTGTTGGAGATGCGGTTGTTGAGTTCGGGCACGACCAGCGCGGGACGCCGATAACCAGCGCACCGCATGTGGTCCAAGGCCATTTGCACATTGAAAAACCCGTGAAAATTGGCGCGATGCACGGTCGTGCGCGGAAAATATGCGCTTAATCCCGCGACCGCGAAACCCTCCAGAAAACCCGGCGCAGACCCTTCCCCATTCTCGCGTGAAAACCCCAGCAGCACGCCGCGGATTCCCCGGGCTCGCAGGGTCGTTTCCAACCGGGCCGTTTCTCCACCGTAATCCTGCACGGAGAACACCTCCACGCGAAAACCCAGTTCACGCGCGCGCTGCCGGATGCCTTCAAACTCCCAGCGACAAACTTCCTTCGTGCGCCAATCTTCCGGCGGTCCGTAACTTGTCACCAACGCCATCACGTCCGCGCCCTCGGCCGCTTTCGCTGCCGCGCCGCCGCGCCGTCGGTGAGCCATCAGCGCACTCACGAGCGGGTTGGGTTGATAGCCCAGGCGACGGACGATCTCTTGTACGCGTCGCGTAGTCGCTTCTCCGATCCGCGGATCGCCCCGCAAAGCCCTGGATACGGTGGAAGGTGCCACGCCGAGTTCCTGCGCGATTTGCGCCAGGCAGACTGGCTGAATTTGTTCCATTTTGATATTTTTGACCACCCGGCGGAAGCGGCATGCCTGCCGCCCTTTTCTCGCCTTACGACGTGCGCAACGGAGTGCGCAACGCGGTTGCATGACGGAGCTTACAAGGGACTACCGGCTGCTTAGTGCAATGCAGCCGTCGGCAAAAGATTCGCTTCACCCGCACGACGACCGTCCATAACCAAGCCATTATCAACACGTATGCCTAAAGTCGAAAAAGAGATGAACAAAGCAGGAGATTTCCTGGTGGACTACGAAGAAAAAGTGTTTCCGGACGTGAAGGCCGATCCGGGCGAAAAGGCGCTCGTCACTTTCCACACCATCGCCTTCGAGGGGTCCATCTCCATCGTCAACACGCTCTCGGCCACGCGGCTGCTGCGCAAGGGCTACGAGACGAGCATCCTGCTTTATGGGCCCGGCGTGACGATGGGTTTCCAAAAAGGGTTTCCCACGCTCGGCGACGAGGCGTTTCCCGGCCATCTTTTTGTCAACCAGCGGCTATCGAAGTTCATGGACGAAGGCGGCAAGGTTTACGGCTGCCGGTTCTCGACGCAGGCGCTTTACGGGCAAACCGAAAAAGCGTTCATCCCGGGCATCATCCCCGTAGGCGCGCTCGACGTGCTCGACATCATCCTGGTGCACAAGAAAGCCAACGCCGTCATCATGGATTCCTGGACGGTTTGAGCCCAAAAACAAACCCTCCACGAGGGAGCACCCCATGAAACGCATCAAGGCTGCCGCCGTCCAGATCGCCCCCGACCTGACGAGCGCACATGGCACGGTTGACCGTGTTTGCGAAGCGGTCGCCCGTGCCGCCGCGCAAAGCGTCGAGTTGGCGGTGTTCCCGGAGACGTTCATCCCGTATTATCCGTACTTTTCGTTCGTGATGCCGCCGGTGTCGGCGGGCAAGGAGCATCTGCGCCTTTACGAAAACGCGGTCGAGGTGCCCGGCCCCGTCACCCGGCGGTTGGCCGACGCGGCGGCGCGGCACGGGGTGGTGCTTGTCGTCGGGGTCAACGAACGCGCGGGCGGCAGCCTTTACAACACCCAGCTCATCTTCGACGCCGACGGCACCCTGGTCCTCAAACGCCGCAAGATCACGCCCTCCTACCACGAGCGCATGATCTGGGGGCAAGGCGACGGCAGCGGCTTCCACGCCGTCGAAACCGCCGTGGGCCGGATCGGTGCGCTGGCCTGTTGGGAACACTACAATCCACTGGCGCGTTACGCCCTGATGGCCGACCACGAGGAGGTCCACTGCGGGCATTTTCCCGGTTCGATGGTCGGTCAAATCTTTGCTGACCAAATCGAAGTGACCATGCGACATCACGCGCTGGAAAGCGGCTGTTTCGTCGTCAACTCGACGGGTTGGCTCACGCCGGAACAAATTGCCGGCATCACGCCCGACGAGAAGATGCGCCGGGTGCTGACCGGCGGCTGCTACACCGCGATTATCTCGCCCGAAGGTGCGCTGCTCGCGCCGCCCATCACGGAGGGCGAGGGCATGGTCATCGCCGAACTCGACCCCGCGTTGATCTTCAAACGCAAACGGATGCTCGACTCCGTCGGCCACTACGCGCGCCCCGACATTTTCTCCCTGCACGTTAACCGTGAAGCACACGCCTGCGTGCGGGACAAATCTTCCCAACCCTCACCTTCCCTTACCTCCGCAGCCCGCGACACCGGAACGCTCAATCTTTTACCTGACGATGCCCATGACGGCCACCCGCACGATGGATTTTCCAGGGGCGCTATTTACCCGCAAGCAGTTCCTGCTCTCTGAACTGCAAACGCATGGGCTGCGCCTGAGCGATGCCGCCGCAGGTGCGCCGAGTCGCGTCGGCGGCGCAGGGCCAACCGACCATAAGGCCATCACCATGCTGGGGACGACCATCATGGTGCCCGTGCACACGCGGGGAGCCAGTTCGTCGCCTTATCTCGCCACTGCGCCCGACAGCCGGGGCGTGTCGGTGCTGCGCGATGAGGAAGGTACGCTCTGCGAAATCACTTTCCCCGCGTCTCCGCGTTTCTACGGACTGAGCACGGCGGAGGGCGTGCCCTACTGGAAGCTGGCGCAGCTTCATTCGCGCGACACGCTGGCGACGACCATTTTGCAAACGTGCGTGCGTTACGGGAACACCACGACACGCTGCCAGTTTTGCGCCATCGGAGAATCCCTGCGTGCGGGCCGTACCGTCGCCCGCAAAACGCCGGCGCAACTCGCCGAGGTCGCTGCCGCCGCGCAACGGTTGGACGGGGTGCAAAACGTCGTCATGACCACCGGTACGCCGGCTACAACCGACCGTGGGGCCGCCGTAATGGCGGAGTCCGCCTTAGCCGTCAAGAAGGCCACGGGGTTGCCCATCCAAGGACAATGCGAGCCGCCGGATGATTTCGGCTGGTTCCCACGCCTGCGTGCTGCCGGGGTTGATACGCTGGGGATGCACCTCGAAGCGTGGGACGAAGAAGTGCGGGCGCGCATCATGCCTGGCAAGGCCGAGGTTCCGGTGTCGTTCTATTTGGAAGCGTTTGCCGCCGCCGTGGATGTTTTCGGGCGTGGGCAGGTCAGCACTTATCTGCTGGCCGGCTTGGGGGATACGGCTGAGGGTCTGCTTGATGCCGCCCGCCGGTTGATCGACTTGGGCGTGTACCCTTTTGTCGTGCCCTTCGTGCCGGTGGGCGGCACGCCCCTGGCCGAGCACCAGCCTCCCTCCGCCGCGTTCATGCGCGCCGTGCTTCCGACCATCGGCGCATGGCTCACCGCCGCCGGCATGACCAGCGACATCGTGAAGGCGGGTTGCGCCAAGTGCGCGGCCTGCTCGACGCTCTCTACCTTCGAGAACCAAACGCCCGCCTTGATTCACTGATTGATTATGCCCGAAGTCCTTTTCAGCATCAAATTGCCTGACGGCACAAAGCGCGAATGTTATTCGCCGTCCACGGTGGTGCGTGACTATTTCAAGACCGGCGAGGAAATGACGATGGCGGAATTTTGCACCCGTAGTCGTCGCGCGTTGACCGCCGCCTCCGAACGGGTGGCCGCGAAGTACGGTTTCGCTTGTAGCAGCGCAATGGACCAGTTGGCCGCCATTGAGACATGGGCGCATACGTACTCCTCGGAAGCCACCGTACAAATTCTGCATATCTGACCACACCCATCCCGTGCAACCCGGCGTTTCACACACTCATTATTCCGTCGTCGTCATCGGTGGCGGACAGGCCGGCCTGTCGATGAGCTATTGCCTCAAGGAACGCGGCATCGACCACCTCGTGGTGGAGAAGCATCGCGTCGCTGAGGAGTGGCGTTCGCGTCGCTGGAATTCATTTTGCCTGGTGACCCCTAACTGGCAATGTACTCTCCCGGGTTATCCGTATCAGGGTGGTGAACCGGACGGTTTTATGGTCAGGGACCAGATCGTTCATTACATCGAGTCTTACGCGCGGTCCTTCGACTCACCTCTGTTGGAGAACACGATGGTCTCAATGCTAAAGCGGGACGGGAACGTGTTCTCGGTGGCGACGCCCCACGGGGACTACACCGCCGACGCGGTGGTGGTCGCCACGGGAGGCTACCACGTCGGAAACATCCCGCGGGTGGCGGAACGCTTTCCGCCCGAGATCGCACAGATTCACTCGTCGGATTACAAGGATGCGGCGAGCCTGCCGCCGGGCGACGTATTGGTGGTCGGCACCGGACAATCCGGCTGCCAGATCGCGGAGGATTTGCATCTGGCGGGGCGGCGAGTGCATTTGTGCGTCGGCGGCGCGCCCCGCGTGGCCCGGCGATATCGTGGCCGGGACGTGGTCGCTTGGCTCGACGACATGGGCTATTACGACAAGCCTGTCCATGAGCACCCGAGCAAGGATGCCGTCCGCGCGAAGGCCAACCATTACGTCACGGGCCGCGATGGCGGACGCGACATCGACCTGCGTCGCTTTGCCCTGGAGGGGATGCAACTCTACGGCCGGCTCAGGGACGTGCGCGGTACCATGCTGTCCTTCAGTCCGGATTTGGCGGCGAATCTGGATCAAGCCGACGCCACCGCCGAACGGATCAAGGACGCCATCGACCAGCACATTGATGCACGCAGTCTCGACGCGCCGACCGAGGGCCGGTACGTGCCTTTGTGGAAGCCTCCCAAGGAACGGGCGGATCTGGATTATTTCGTCGCGGGCATTCGTTCCGTGATCTGGAGCACCGGTTATCGTTCGGATTACGCCTGGATCGACCTGCCGATCTTCAACGGCCGTGGGTATCCCAGCCACACGCGCGGTGTGACGGCGATGAAAGGGGTCTATTTTCTTGGACTGCCTTGGCAATACACCTGGGGATCGGGACGATTTTCGGGCGTGGCGGCAGATGCCATGTTTCTGGCAGAGTCTATTCAGGGGACGACGTAGAAAACGGCTTATAAAGCACGGAAAGCGGGCGCAACGGCCGGTATTTGCCCAGTCCGATCATTCGATTTTGCTTCCTGTTGATCTTTAGTTACAGATCGGGACATTGATTAGTGAAGTTTTTCTGCGGAGTGCGCGCGTGCTGACCCCTTGATGAAGGCCGTTCCTTTTGCGGCGAGGGAAGCCCGTCACCCGCAAGCCTGGAAGCTCTCCCAGCAAGGCTGTAGCCAGCGCGCCATCGCCGGGTTGCTGGAAGTCAGCGCGGTGGCGGTCAGTCGGTGGCTCAAGCGGGTGCGTTTGGCGGGCAGCACCAAAGCCCTGCACCGCCGCCAAGCGCCCGGCACCGTCCGGTGCTTACCGCGGCCCGCTGGCGGGAGTTGCGCGCCTGGCTGCGGCGCGTGGCCGAGGCGCATGGCTTTCATGGAGCGTTGTGGACCCGCGAGCGCGTGGCCGTGCTCATCCGACACCATTTCGGCGTGGCGTACAGCCCGCGCCACGTGGGCCGCTGGCTCGCCGCGCTGCCTTGGAGCGTGCAGCGGCCCCTGCGCCGCGCCCGCCAGCGCGACGAGGGGAAGGTCGCCCACGGGCGCACGGAGCGTTGGTCGGCCCTTCAAGCAAAGCCAAGCGCCTAGGCCAGAGCGTTTTCTTCGTGGACGAGAGCGGCTTTTATCCCCTGCCTGCTTTGACGCGGTGGCCGTGACGGAGTTCTTGCGCCACCTTCTGCGCGTGGTCTCCGGCCCGGTGTTGGTCATCTGGGACGGCGCGCCCATTCACCGCAGCAAGGGGGGTCAAAGCTTTCTTGCAAGCAGAGGCAAACGGACGCTTGGAACTGGAGCCCTTGCCCGGGCTAGGCCCCGGACCTCAACCCGCTGAACTGCGGGGGGTGGCACGGGCTCAAGAACGTGGCGCTGGCCAACATCTGCGCGACGGATCTGGCCGGGTTGAAGCACGCACTCCGTGCGGCCATCACTCGCTTGCGCCGCAAACCTTGCGTGATCCAAGCCAGCTTCGCCGAAGCAAAACTTCACTAACTGGCTTGCGAGCAGCTTCATGGGGCTACTCTACTCGTGTCGCGGCGGGCGCGGCGGCGCGGCCCGTGAAGCCTGGCGCGACGAGGTCGGCCGCCATGTAGCCGCGGTTGGTGTCGAAGCCCAGCAGGCTCCATTCGTGCGCGGGCAGGTTCACGGGACGGTCGATGCGCTCGATGTAGTGCGTCGGCCACATCACTCCCGCCAACCGCTGCTGATTCAAGAGGTCCAGATGGACCTCTGCGCCCCGGGTGCTCTCCAGGGCGTTGAGCGTGAACTGCACCCGGTGCAGCAGGTGGTCTCCCTGGCCGATGAAAAGGATGACCTTGTCCTCGGGCGTCGGGCCCAAGCCGGGATGGAGTGTGGTCAGCAATTCATCGCAGGGAAAGCCGTTGATGTCGGCGGTCGCGCCGAGCTTCTCGAACGTCGCCCCACGCTGGACGAAGAACCACGGTCCCCACAGGAACATCGCATAGGCATCCGTGACGAGGCCCGCCGCCGCCTGTTGCTCCGCGTCGCCGGGGACCTGGGTGGGTTTGTCGGGCGTCAGGTTCTTGGGCTTGATGGCCGGGCGGTAGGAAACTGTGACATCGTCCGGCGGCACGCGGTAGACGTGTTTTTCGCCCCGGGGGCCGTGGTGCTCCTGACCGACGATGAAGCCCTTTTTGGAGGGCAGGTAACGTTCCTCGCTGCCCTGGCGGTAGCCCCGGTCGGAGAGCACGGGCTGCAAGCCCGGCCCGACGGTGGCCCAATGGCTGTCGAAGCGCACGTTCACGTCGTGCAGCCGCGCGTAGGCCGCCCGGCCGCCGTGCGCCGCCAGGCAGGCGTTGAAGATCGCCGCCGCGCCCGGGGCGGTGTGGGTGACAGGGGCATCTCCGGGGATGCGCGGCGAGCCGCCGCATCCCGCCAGCCAGAACAGAGGCGGTAACAGGGCAGCGAGTGGCCAGCGGCGGGGAAGGAACGAGGATGACATCTGCATCATCAACGTTTTGCGCCGGGAAAGCGGATGCGGGAAGGCGGATGCAGGATGGCAGAGCTTGGATGAGCGCGCGTTTGCTTCGTCCATCCTCCTGTATCCATCCGCCGCCTTCTTTGTGTTCGCCCGGCCGCTGTGCTAGGATCGCCGCCAGCATGAAACGCTTTTCCCGCCCGGGCGTGACCCGGCTGGCCGCGCTGGGCCTGGCCCTCCTTCCCGTGGCCTTCGCCCGGGCGCAAACCGCGACGCCCCCGGACCCCGGTAGCGCCCCCCCCGCCGTCGCCGCGCCGGGCCTCCAGCCGAGCGCGCCGCCCGATCTCGACACCATCCCCAA
>CALMAQ010000151.1 GCA_937859745.1 uncultured Verrucomicrobiota bacterium
GGGCGAGAAAATCACGATTTCCAACGGCAAGCTGCAGGTGCCCGACCAGCCGGTGATCCCCTTCATCCGCGGCGACGGCACGGGGCCGGACATCTGGGCGGCCAGCGTGCGCGTGATGGATGCGGCGGTGGAGAAAGCCTACGGCGGCCAGAAGAAGATCGCCTGGCACGAGGTCTTCGCGGGCCAAGCCGCCAAGGACCAGTTCGACAACTGGCTGCCCGACGAGACGGTGGAAGCGTTCCGCGATTACCTCGTGGGCATCAAGGGGCCGCTGACCACGCCGGTCGGCGGCGGCATTCGCTCGCTCAACGTGGCGCTGCGCCAGATGCTTGACCTCTACGTCTGCCTGCGCCCCGTGCAGTATTTTACCGGTGTGCCCTCGCCCGTGAAGCGCCCCGAGAAGGTGGACATGGTGATCTTCCGCGAGAACACCGAGGACATCTACGCCGGGATCGAATACAAGGGCGGCAGCCCCGAGGCGCAGAAGGTCCTGGAGTTTCTGGCCCAGGAGTTCCCGGCGGACTTCAAGAAAATCCGCTTCGGCACCACGACCGCCACGGCCGAATACTATCACGACGGCCAGGAAGCGGCTGGCCACGAGGACGCCCGGCTGGAGGTCGGCGTCGGCATCAAGCCGGTTAGCCGTGCGGGCACGGAGCGCCTGGTGATCGCCGCCATCGAATACGCCATCGCCCAGGGACGCAAGAGCGTGACGCTCGTCCACAAAGGCAACATCATGAAGTTCACCGAGGGGGCATTCCGTGACTGGGGCTACGAACTGGCGGACACGAAATTCGCCGAGCAGACCTATTCCTGGGCCATCTGGGAGAAGACCAAGGCCGCGCAGGGCGAGGCCGCGGCCAACGACGAGATGAAGGCCGCCACCAAGGCGGGCAAGATCATCGTCAAGGACGCCATCGCCGACGTCACGCTCCAGCAGGTGCTCACCCGCCCGGAGGATTTCGACGTGATCGCCACGCTCAACCTCAACGGCGACTACCTCTCCGACGCCCTGGCGGCGCAGGTCGGCGGCATCGGCATTGCTCCAGGCGGCAACATCAACTACCGCAGCGGGCACGCCATCTTCGAGGCCACGCATGGCACCGCCCCGAAGTACGCCAACCTGGACAAGGTAAACCCGGGCTCGGTCATTCTTTCGGGCGAGATGATGTTCCGTTACCTGGGCTGGAACGAGGCGGCGGACCTCATCATCAAGGGGCTCAACGGAGCCATCGGCAGCCGGAAGATCACGTACGACTTCGCGCGCCTGATGGAAGGTGCCACCGAGGTGAAGTGCTCGGAGTTCGGTGACGGGATCATCGCGGCGATGTGAGCGGCGTGTCCGAGCCGGTGTTCCGGCCTGTCGAACCCGCGCGGGCGGGGGAACTTCTGGAGGCTGTCCGCCGCTACTACGCGGAGGACGGCATCTCGTTCCACGATGAACTGGTACGGCCCGCACTGGCACGGTTGCTGGCGGAACCCGCGCTCGGCCGGGCATTTTTCCTGGATGACGCGGCGGGCCGCCGGGCAGGTTACTGCGTGTTCACGTTCGGATTCGACCATGAGGCGGGCGGGCCGCTCGCCACGGTGACGGACCTCTTCGTCGAGCCCACGCACCGGCGGCGGGGGTTCGCGCGGGCGGCGCTGGCGTTCATGGCCGCGACCTGCCGCGCGCTCGGCGTGCGCGGCCTGGAATTGCAGGTGGAACGGCACAACCTCGCCGGGCAGGCGCTCTACCGGAGCGCCGGCTTCTGCGTGCACGACCGGCTGCCGCTGTTCCTACCGTTGTAGCGGCCACTCTCAACCTTCCCCGCCGCCCGTGCGAAGCTGGCGCGGGGATTTCCCGAACTGGCGGTGCATCGCCTTGT
The DNA here is from genome assembly GCA_937859745.1 of uncultured Verrucomicrobiota bacterium. Classification (GTDB taxonomy): domain Bacteria; phylum Verrucomicrobiota; class Verrucomicrobiia; order Chthoniobacterales; family SZAS-18; genus CAHJWO01. The sequence goes on from CALMAQ010000151.1 coordinate 1,869, forward strand.
TGAAGGTCTGTGGCTCGGGGAAACCGGTCTCCGCCGCGGCGGCCTTGATCGGCGGCGTCGAGTGACGCAGCAGATGCAGCGCACGCGCCGCCCGGCGGCCCCGGATGTAGCCTTCGATGCTCTCGCCGAACCGTGTCCGGAACAGTCGCAACAGATGGTTGTGAGACAATCCCACCTCCCGCGACAACGCCGGGATGGTGTTCGCATGATTCCCATCGAACAACGCCGCCCCGCGCGGCAGTCCGAACGCGGAGCAGGTCAGGTTCTACGACGAGGAGGGATACCTCGTGCTGCCCAGGCTGCTCGACGAAAACGACCTGCGCGGCGTGATCGAATCGATGTCCGGCCGGGTGTCCATCCCCAACAACGCCAGGACCGTGCGCTGGAGCGTGGACCTGCGCTACCAGCCCACCGCCCAGGACCCGATGCCCCAGCACGGCGCGGGCTTCCTGGTACGCAACGCCGAGCACCTCGAGCGCGTGGCCGACCTGGCCGACTGGCTCGCCAGGCGGCCGAGGCACGAACCGGCGGGCGAGCCTGCCCTGGAGCAAAAATTTCGCCAATCCCACGGGTAAACGGGCGCGCCGGATTTCCTTCCGGCGCGCTTTCCACGTTGCCGACCCCTGCGGATGCGGCTAGGAGTGGGCCCAGCCATGACCAACTACCCAACCGCCTGGCAGCGCCGCGTCATCTGGATGGTCCTGACCTACCTGACCATCGTGGCCGGGGGGGCGGTGGCGGTGTGGCTCATCACGCTCTTCGGGCAGGCCGTGGGCTTCCTCCAGCCGGTCCTGCTGCCCTTCGCACTGGCGGCGGTGCTGGCGTTTTTGCTCGACCCCATCGTGCGGCTCATCACCACGACCACGCGGCTCTCGCGGACGTGGGCGGTGCTGGTGGTGTTCGTGCTGATCGCGCTGTTGTTTGGATTGCTCGGCGTGGCGGTCGTGCCGCGCATCTACGATTCCACGGTCAAGATGGTGCAGGGCATGCCCGCCTACACCCAGAAGGCGCAGCAGCGGCTCACGGGCCTGCTCGACGCCACCGAGGCGCGCCTGGCCAAGTTCCAGTCGTTCCTGCCGAAATCCCAGCCCCCGGCGGGCGAAACGCCCGAAGGGGAGAACAAAACGGCGTCGCCTGGCCCGGTACCGGCGGAAGGGCAGACGCCCGAGCCTTCTCCCGACGCCTCTGCCTCGCCTGCGCCGGAAAGCTCCGCCTCGCCCGCCCCATCCGCGCTATCTGGAAGCGACAAGCCGTCCCAAGGCGAGAAGGGTGATAAGGGCAACGAGGGCGGCGACCAGCCCTCGGCCGGAAGCCTCTTCAAGCCCAACGGCGTCCGCGACTACATCCAGAGCTTCGTCCCCACCGTCGAGAAACGGGTGCCGGCGGTGCTCGACAGTTTGTTGCACCTGCTGCTCAAGAGCCTGGGCTGGGCGGGGGTGCTCCTGGATGCGATCATCATCCCGGTCTACCTGTATTTCCTGCTGGTCGAATCGCGCAACATCGCGCGGCACTGGAACGAGTACCTGCCCATCCGCGATTCACCCTTCAAGAAGGAGGTAGTCAGTTGCCTGTTGGAAATCAACGGCTACCTCGTGGCGTTCTTCCGGGGGCAACTCCTGGTCAGCACGATTGACGGCATCCTCATCGGCGGCGGGTTGGCCATCATGGGCCTGGACTTCTCGTTTTTCATTGGCCTGCTGGTCGTCGTGCTGACGTTCATCCCGTACCTGGGGATCATCCTCTGCTACATCCCGGCCATCCTCATCGCCATCATCCAGTATGGCGACTTCAACCATCCTTTGATCGTCGTGGGCATCATGTTCCTGACCCAGACGCTGGAGAGCACGATCATCTCGCCCAAGATCGTCGGCGACTCTGTCGGGCTGCACCCGGTGACGGTCATCCTCTCGGTGTTCGGCTGGTCGCTGCTGCTCAACGGCCCCATCGGCGCGATTCTGGCCGTGCCGCTTTCGGCGACGATCAAGGTGCTGCTGCGCCGCTACATCTGGGAGGCCAGCGGGCGCGGGCGGCACTTCATCCCGCTGGGCGGAGCCTCGGTGGCGGCGCTGGAAGACGAGGCCGCGCGCGCCGACGAGTCCACCCAGGGCAAGCGCGACTCGGACGGGCCGCGCGTCGCGGGCAAGCCTGTAGGGCCGCCCCACTTCGAGGGCAAGGAAAAACCGGGCGGCGCGCCGAGCCTGGGCGTCCCCGCCCCCGCCGCGTCCGCGCCTGAGCCGGCGAGGCTGGCGGGCAACCCCGCGATCCCGTCGGCGGGCATCCCGACCCCGCCGGGGCAGGAGGAGACGCCGCGTTAAGCGTGCCGGTCCGCCCGGAGCGCGGCCCTCGCGGCGCGTCGCGCTGGAGTCCGGGGCGGCGCGACCTCCTGATCGCGCTCGGGGTGGGGCTGGCGGTGCTGGCGTTCGTGGCGTGGGCGGTGGTGTCGCTCTCGCGGAAGGCGGCGTCCTCGGACGGGGTGGAGGGAGCGATCGTCAGGAAGGAGTTCGTCGCGCGGTCCGAGCAGCAGATCACGGTCGGACGGGGCGGGCGAGTACGTCCTGAGCGTGCGCCGGACCCGGCGGACGGAGGCCAGACGTATCGGGTGTGCGTCAGCGCCCCGGTGCACGAGTCGCACCATGAGGGCGAGCGATATTACTTCATCCGGCCCAAGCCAGGGAGCTAGCGCAGAGGCGCACGATTGAACACGCTTTGCGCCGTGCCTGTCCCACGCTACACTGCCGGTTCCTGCTCTGCACATCCGTCCTTTTTCCTCTCCCTTATCCTCTGATTGCCGCCATGACCTCGACCCAGGAACTGACCCAAGCCGTGCAGGAGCACAGCCGCTGGATTGTGCCCCTCCAGGCGGAACTCAGCCGCGTCGTCGTCGGCCAGAAGTACCTCGTGGACCGGCTGCTCATCGGCCTGCTGGCCAACGGCCATGTGCTGCTCGAAGGTGTGCCGGGCCTCGCCAAGACGTTGACGGTCAAGACGTTGGCCTCGTGCATCCGCACCGGGTTCTCGCGGGTCCAGTTCACGCCCGACCTGCTCCCGGCGGACCTCGTGGGCACGCTCGTCTACAATCCCAGGACGGGCGATTTCACGACCAAGATGGGGCCGATCTTCTCCAACCTGATCCTGGCCGACGAGGTCAACCGCGCCCCGGCCAAGGTGCAGAGCGCGCTGCTCGAAGCCATGCAGGAGCGGCAGGTCACCATCGGCGAAACGACCTACAAGCTGCCCGACCCCTTCCTCGTGCTGGCCACCCAGAACCCGCTGGACCAGGAGGGCACCTACCAGCTTCCCGAAGCGCAGTTGGACCGCTTCATGTTGAAGCTCAACATCACGTACCCGACCCGCGCCGAGGAACGGCAGATTCTCGACCTGATGGGCACGAGCGCCCCGCGGCTGGACGTGCAGCAAACGACCGGGCCGGAAGAACTTATGAAGGCGCGGGAGGTGGTCAATGCCATCTACATCGACGACCGGGTCAAGGACTACATCGTGGACGTGGTGCTGGCCACGCGCGATCCGGGCTCGCTGCTGCCGAGCGCACGTCTTGAAGGCATGATCCGTTGCGGGGCCAGCCCGCGGGCGACGATCAACCTGACGCTGGCCGCCAAGGCCTACGCCTTCCTCCACGGCCGGGGCTACGTGACGCCGCAGGACGTGAAAAGCATCGGCCAGGACGTGCTCCGGCACCGCATCATCTTGTCCTACGAGGCCGAAGCCGAGGAACTGACCAGCGAGGCCGTCGTGCAGAAAATTTTTGCCGGATTGACCGTTCCTTGAGCGTTTAATGACCCGGGATTGTCTGTCAAGCCCGGCGAAATCGGCCCCGGTTTGTTTTTGGAAAAAAATCCAGGTTCCCCTGGGAAGAATTTGCCGAATTAATTGCTGATAATTCGTCCGTGCCCGACACCGCCGCCATCCTCAAAAAAATTCGCCGTCTGGAGTTGCGGACCCGGCGGCTGGTCGAGAACGCGTTCGCCGGACAGTACCACTCCGTGTTCAAAGGACGCGGGATGAACTTCGAGGACGTGCGCACCTACAATCCGGGCGACGAGGTCCGCTTCATCGACCGCAATGTGACCGCTCGCACGGGCGACCTGCACGTCAAAAACTTCACCGAGGAACGCGAGCTGACCGTGGTGCTGCTCGTCGATGTCAGCGCCTCGGGAGCCTTCGGCAGCGTGGCGCAATCCAAGCGCGAACTCGCCGCCGAGGTCGCCTGCCTGCTGGCCTTCAGCGCCATCCGCAACCGCGACAAGGTCGGGCTGATCCTGTTCTCCGACGAGGTGGAACTCTTCCTGCCGCCGCGCAAGGGCCGGGGGTACGTGCTGCGGCTGATCCGCGAGATCCTCTTCCACCGTCCGCGCGGACGCCGCACGGGGGTCGCGCAGGCGCTGGAGTACCTCAACAAGGTCGTCACGCGGCGGGCGGTGGTGTTCCTCGTGTCGGACTTCCAGTCGCCGGATTTCTCCCGGCCTCTGGCCGCCACGAGCCGCCGCCACGACCTCGTGGCCGTGGACGTGGTCGATCCGCTGGAGGAAACGCTGCCCGACGTGGGCCGCGTCAGCCTGGAGGACGCCGAGACGGGCGAAATTTACGAGGTCAACACATCCGACTCCCGGGTCCGCAGCGGCTTTGCCAAGGCGGTGGCAGCGCGCCGGGAAGGCTTGGCCACGCTGCTGCGCCGGGCACAGGTGGACACCATCGAACTCCGCACGGACCAGGACTACCTGCCTGCCCTGCGCGCCTTTTTCCTGCAGCGCGAGCGCCGCATCGCCCGCCGTTGACCCGCCGCCCCTTTCCCACGCGCCGACCATGCTCCCTTCCGCCGCCGCGTTCCTCGCCGTCACCGCTCCCGGCGCGGCGACGCCCCCCGCGCCGGACATCCGCGCCATCGTGCCGCCGGAGCCCTACTACATCGCCGGGAGCCCACTGTGGCTCGTCGTCGTGGCGGCGTGCTTCGTCCTGGCGGGTGTGGTGGTGTGGTATCTCTTCTTCCGCCACGGCGCGCCGAAGCCCGGGCCGAAGTTCGCCCCGCGCGAGGTTGCCGAACGCCGCCTGCGCGAACTCGCTGCCCGCGTGGGCGACCTGGACGCCCGCACCTTCGGCAACGAGGTGGCCGACGTGTTGCGCGAATACATCGGCGGCCAGTTCGGGCTGCACCCCGAGCGCCAGACCTCGCCCGAGTTCCTGGCGAGCGTGCAGGGCTCGCGGGTGTTCACGAAGACCGGGCACGTCCTGCTGGCCGACTTCCTGGAAGGCTGCGACCTGCTCAAGTTCGCCCGCGCCGACGCCGGTCTGGAGCGCAGACAACACCTGCTGACCCAGGCCACCGACTTCGTCCGAAGCAGTGTCGCAGAGGAAAGCGACCGACGAAAGCCAGAGGGCGCATCAGCGCGCCCCTAGAGTATTTTTCGCCTTCCGCCTTTCCATGTCCCTCCACGACCTCTCTAGCTTCAGCTTCGCGCACCCGGCGCGATTGTTCCTGCTGCTCGTGCCGCTGGCGCTGCTCTGGCG
>CALMAQ010000152.1 GCA_937859745.1 uncultured Verrucomicrobiota bacterium
CCCCCCCCCCCCCCCCCCCCCCCCCCCCCCCCCCCCCCCCCCCCCCCCGCCCCCCGCGCCGGCTTCCGGCTTCCGGCGCGCGGTGAAAAACCCTTCGCGCCGGGCAGCTCATCGGCTAAAGTCCGGCGACCGCTGTCCCCGCTCCCTGTCATGTCCACCCCCCCAAACCCGCGCTGCCAGTCCGGCGTCCCCGGACTCGACGACATCCTCAACGGCGGCCTGATCGCCAACCGCCTCTACCTGCTCGAAGGCACGCCGGGTTCGGGCAAGACCACCGTCGCGCTGCGCTACCTGCTGGAGGGCGTGCGCCTGGGGGAACGCTGCCTCTACATCACCCTCTCGGAAAGCCGCGAGGAACTCATTGCCGGGGCGGCCTCGCACGGCTGGTCGCTCGAGGGGATCGAGATCGTCGAACTCATCGCGGCCGAGCAGGAACTCGACGGTCGGGACGAGGTGACGATGTACCACCCAGCCGAGGTGGAACTGACCGAAACCATGCGCAAGGTGCTCGACTCCGTGGCGCGGCACAACCCGGCGCGCGTCGTCTTCGATTCGCTCTCCGAGATGCGCCTGCTGGCCCAGAGTTCCCTGCGCTACCGCCGCCAGATCCTCGCCCTCAAGCAGTTCTTCATGGGCCGCCAGACCACCGTCCTGCTGCTCGACGATATGACGGCGGACACGGCCGACCTCCAGCTCCACAGCATCGCCCACGGCGTTGTCCTGCTCGAACAGCTTTCCCCCGCCTACGGCACGGCGCGGCGGCGGCTGCGGGTGGTGAAGTTCCGCGGCACGGATTTCCGCGGCGGCTACCATGATTTCGCCATCAAGCCCGGGGGCGTCGTCCTGTACCCGCGCCTGGTCGCAGCCGAGCACGGCGAACCTTTCCCGCGCGAGCCTATCCGCAGCGGCGTCACGGCGCTCGACGCCCTGCTGGGCGGCGGCCCGGACCGCGGCACGAGCACGCTGCTGATGGGTCCGGCGGGCTCGGGCAAATCCACGGTGGCCGTGCAGTATGCCGTCGCGGCGGCCGAGCGCGGCGACCACGCGGCGATCTTCGCCTTCGACGAGAGCGCCGCCACGCTGGAGGCTCGCACCGCAGGGCTGGGCATCCCGCTGACCCGGGGGACGCAGAGCGGCCAGGTGCGGGTGCAGCAGGTGGACCCGGCGGAGCTTTCTCCGGGCGAGTTCGTCCACCTCGTGCGCCAGTCCGTCGAGCGCGACGGGGCGCGCGTCATCGTCTTGGACAGCCTCAACGGTTACCTCAACGCGATGCCTGACGAGCGGTTCCTGACCGCGCAGCTCCACGAACTGCTCACCTACCTGGGCCGCCAGGGCGTGACGACGCTCATGGTCGTCGCCCAGTCGGGCATGCTCGGCATGAACATGACGTCGCCGGTGGACACGAGCTACCTGGCGGATTCGGTGGTCCTGTTCCGTTATTTCGAGTATGCTGGGCAGGTCAAGAAGGCCATTTCCGTGATGAAAAAACGCAGCGGCGCGCACGAGCACACCATCCGGGAGATGTCCTTCGACGCGCGGGGCATCCACCTGAGTGAACCATTGACCCAATTCAGGGGCGTCCTGACCGGCGTGCCCGTGGAGGCCGCGGCCACCACGGCCTCCGCCTAGCAGGAGCGCCTTGTCACCACGACATGCCTGCGATCCAATTCATCGAACCCGAGCGGCGCGTCCTGCTGCTCGCGCCCAGGCGGCGCGACGCGGAGATCACGCGCGACCTGCTGGGCAAGGTGGGGCTGGAATGCGCCGTGTGCCCGGACTTGGCCGCGCTGCGCCGGGAGCTGGCGCACGGGGCGGGCGCGATTCTGGCCACCGGGGAAGCCATCGTGGAGGAGAACGCGGCGGAGTTGCTGGCCCTGCTGGCGGACCAGCCGCCGTGGTCGGACCTGCCCGTGATCCTGCTCGTCAAGGGCGGGGACCAGTCGCCCGTCGCCAGCCGCGTCATCACGGCGCTGACCAACGTGACCCTGTTGGAGCGGCCCGCGCCGACGCGCTCGGTCGTCAGCGCGGTGCAGGCGGCGGTGCGGGGCCGCGACCGGCAGTACGAAATCCGCGACCGCATCGCCGCGCTGCACCAGGAGCAGGCGCGCCGTCGGCAACTTCAGGACGAGTTGGCCCTCGCCGTCGATGCCTCCGAACTGGGCACGTTCCACTGCCCGATGCCGCCGCGGCACATCTTCTGGAACGCCCGCTGCAAGGCGCTGTTCTGGCTGTCGTCGGACGCCCGGATCGATTTCGACCTGTTCTACGAGATCATCCATCCCGAGGACCGCGAGTCCGTCCGCCGGGCCGTTGATGCCTGCATCCACCAGCGCGCCCCCTACCGCGTGACCTACCGCACGGTCTCGCCTCGGGGGGAGGTCCGCTACGTCCTGGCCACCGGACGCACCTACTACGACCGCGCGGGCCGCCCCCTGCGCTTCGACGGCACCGCGCAGGACGTGACCGAGCAGACGCTGGCCGAGGAAAGCCTGCGCGCGAGCGAGGCGCGCTTCCGCCAGCTCGCCGACGCGATGCCGCAGATCGTCTGGACGGCGCGGCCCGACGGGGTGCTCGACTACGCAAACCACCGCTGGTACGAGTTCATCGGCAAGACGGAGGCCGAGGCTTCCCCGGCGGACTGGCACGTGCGTGTCCACCCGGACGACACCGGCCGGGCCGGCGAGGCATGGGCGGCGTCGGTGCGGACGGGGCGGCTCTACGCCGTCGAGTTCCGGGTCCGGGGGGCGGACGAGGACTACCGCTGGTTCCTCGTGCGGGCGGCCCCCATTCACGGGGCGGACGGCCGGACGATCCAGTGGTACGGCACCTGCACGGACATCCACGACCAGCGCGCGCTGCACGAGCAGAACGCGCTGCTGCTCGACAGCGAGCGCGCGGCCCGTGCGGAGGCCGAGCGGGCCAGCCGCATGAAGGACGAGTTCCTGGCCACGTTGTCCCACGAACTCCGCACCCCGCTCAACGCCATTTTGGGCTGGGCGAACATCCTGCACGAGACGGCCCCGGCGGATTCCGAGCTGGCGGAAGGCCTGACGATCATCGAGCGCAATGCCCGGGCGCAGAACCAGATCATCGAGGACCTGCTGGACATGAGCCGGATCATCTCCGGCAAGGTGCGCCTGGACGTGCATCGCACGGACCTCGCGCCCATCGTGGAGGCCGCCGTCAAGACTGTGGGCCCGGCCGCCGCCGCCAGGGGCATCCGGGTGCAGGCGGTGCTGGACCCGGCGGCGCGGCCCATCAGCGGCGACCCGAACCGGCTCCAGCAAGTGTTCTGGAACCTGTTGACCAACGCCATCAAGTTCACGCCCCGGGGCGGCCGGGTGCAGGTGCTGCTGGAGCGCGTCAACTCGCACCTGGAGGTCAGCGTCAGCGACACGGGGCAGGGGATCGATCCCGAGTTTCTGCCCCACGTGTTCGACCGGTTCCGGCAGGCGGACAGTTCCACGACGCGGCAGTTCGGCGGCTTGGGCTTGGGGCTGGCTATCGTCAAGCAACTGGTGGAGCTGCACGGGGGCACCGTGTGGGTCCGCAGCGGCGGCCAGGGCTGCGGGACGACGTTCACCGTTGCCCTGCCGTTGACGATCCTCCACCCCGCGGACGAGCCGGAGGACCCGGCGGCGCGCCGCCACCCGGACGGCGGGGGGCTGGCCGTGCCCGTCCCGGCGGTCAGCTTCGACCTGGCGGACGTGCGCGCCCTGGTGGTGGACGACGAGGCGGACGCCCGGGCGCTGGTCAAGCGGCTGCTGGAAGCGCGGGGCGCGTTCGTGACGGCGGCGGGCTCGGTCCCGGAGGCCCTAGAGAGTATGCGGCGGGGGCGGTTCGACGTGCTCATCAGCGACATTGGCATGCCCAAGGAAGACGGTTACGCGCTGATCCGGCAGGTGCGCGCGCTGGACCCGGAGCGGGGCGGCATGATCCCGGCAGTCGCGCTGACGGCCTACGCGCGCTCCGAGGACCGGATGCGGGCGGTGCGGGCGGGTTTCCAGATGCACGTCACCAAGCCCGTCGAACCGGCGGAACTCCTGACGATGGTTGCCAGTCTGGCCGGGCGGACAAGGCAGACCCACGCATGAAAAGCGCGCGGCGATGGTTTCGTATCCTCGCGGCCGTCGGATGCTTCTCGGCGATGGCGGCGGCGGTGGCGGCGGGCGCGGCGCAAACAACCAACGTTGTGCTGGTGCACGGCATCTGGGACCGGGGCAGGATCTTTGCGCCTATGGTCCGCGCTTTGGAGCGGCAGGGCTGCCGCTGCCTCGCGCCGTCCCTGACGCCGAACGACGGCAGCGCTGGCATCCGCCCGCTGGCGCAGCAGCTCGCCGCACGGATCGACGCTCGCTTCGGCCCGACACAGCCGGTGGTCCTCGTGGGTTTCAGCCTGGGCGGGCTGGTCACGCGGGACTACGTGCAGAACCTGGCCGTGCCCGGCCGGGTGCGGGGCGTGTTCCTGATCTCGACTCCCAGCCACGGGACGCTGTGGGCCTTGCTGGCGTGCGGCAGCGGCACCCGGCAATTGGGCTGCGAAAGTCCGGCCATCCAGGCCCTGAACCGGGACGACCGTGCGTGGCGGCGGGTCCCGATCCACGCTTACTGGACGCCCTACGACCTGATGATCGTACCCGCGACAAGCACCCGCTGGCCCGCCGGGCACACGCAGGAGATTTTCTGCCCGCTGCACCCCTGGATGGTCCGCAACCCCGGGCTGATCGCGGACCTCCGCGCGCGGATCGCCGCCCTTACGCGGGACGAGTGACCACTCAGCGAGATCACTTCGTAATGATCTGGCCCGTAGAAGTATTGTAGAAGTAGCGCGGGATCGTCGTGTAGTGGTCGGCGTTCGTCGTGTCGGGATAGTAGTACAACACCGCGTTCAGGCTGAAGTCGTACAGATACGGGAAGGGGAAGCTGGGCGAGGTGTAGAAGAAGGTCTGGCTAGCGAAATCGTAGAAGTAGATGCCCGACTTGGCGTCGGCGGCGTTGAAAAGGTACTCGTAACCCAGGTCGAAGTGGAAGATGTAGCGCGGGTCGGAAAGGTATGAGTAGTAGCCGAAGTAGTTGCCGTTGGAGAAGGCGAGGTAGTACACGCCGTTCCCCAGCGCTGCTTCGCCCGCGAAGAACGCCGGGTGGCTGGCGGCGGTGTTCCCGCTCAGCGCGATCCCCAAGGGCGCGGCCAGATTGCTGGCAAACGTGCTGCGGGTACCGTCGGGTGCGAACAGGTAGATCGTTCCCTGTCCCTGGTCGCCGGAAGCATCGCCCACATCGCTGACGTACAGGTTGCCCGAGGCATCGAAGGCTAGGTAGCGCGGGTCCGTGACGTCCAACGTGAAGGTGCTGATGGCACCCGCAGGACTCACCTCGAAAACGCCGACTCCCTGGCTGCAAACGAAGAGCGTGCCGCTGGCATCAAAAGCGATGCCGGTCGGATAATTGAAACCGCTGGCGAACGTGGTCCTGGCCCCGGCGGGCATGTACTCGTACACGTTGCCGCTGTCGAGGTCCGCCGCGTAGAGGTTGCCCGCGCCGTCGAACACCAGCCCACGGGCGCGTGTCAACCCGGTGGCGAAGGAGGTTTGGGTGCCATCCGGCGCGAGCCGCACGATGGAGCCTACCCCGCTGTCGGGATCGACGATGGACGTGTAGAGGTTCCCCCCGCCGTCGAAGACGAGCCCGTAGATCCTGCCCAGTCCGCTGGCGAAGGTGCTCATGGTGCCGTCCGGTGTGAACTTGTAGAGGCTGCCGGTGCCGTTGTCCCCGGCGTAGAGGTTGCCTGCCGAGTCGAAGACGAGGGTGGCGGGCACGGTGAGATTGCTCGAAAAGACCGTCGAGTTGTTGGCGCTGGTGTACCTCAGGAGCAACCCGCTTCCGTTGTCGGCCACGTACACGTCGGCGCACGCGGCTCCGCCGGACATGCCCAGTGCGGCGGCACCCAGCAGGACAACGGCGAAGCGGTGTAGACGGGAAAAGATGCCGCCGCCCGGAGAGTGGCGTGCGGTGGTCAGAGTCGAAAGGATCAGCTTCATGGCAAGGTGATTTTGGGCAACTGAGATGGTGGGGAAACCCGGGCGTCGGCGGTTGCACCGATCCGGTCCCCACAAGAGTAAGCACCCAAAGGGAAACCAGACGGACATTGGCTCCGCAATTTTCGTCGTAAAAGGGCGATGCCCCAAGAGCGTACAGGAATGGTCCGCCCTTGTTGTGGCGGTTGCGCCGGGGCGGCGAGACTAACGCTGGGGCGGGACCACCTTGCCCACGGCGTAGCGCCGGGCCTGCTCGGGCTTGTCCCAGGCGACGTAGAGCTTTTCCAGGTAATGTGTCGCCTCGACGGTGTGGGGATGTTGTTCGCCCAGGCGTGTTCTCAGGCTGTTGTAGCCGGACAACAGCGGTCCCTCGGCCTCCGCGTAGCGGCCCTGGGCCAGCAGGCAGTTCCCGAGGCACGCCTCCACCTTGTCCGGGGCCGCCAGCCCGATCAGGCCGTTGTCCCGCGCCAACTTCAGGCTGCGGCGCAGCAGAGGCTCGGCCTCGGCCGCCCTGCCTTCCTCCGTCAGCGTCATGCCTAGCAGGACGTTGGCCCCGACGATATCCTGTTCACCTTCGGGCACGTAAGCACGGGTGGAGTTCAGCGCGCGGCTCAGTTCCGATTCTGCCTCCGGGTACTTGCCTTGCAGGTAGTGCAGCCAGCCCAGTCCGCCCAGGATGAAGTAGTACGGCACAGACTCCTCGCCCACCGTGAGGCGGTGACACTCCAACGCTTCGCGCAACAGGCCCTCCGGTTCGTCGAGCTTGTTTTCCAGGAGGAGGACGTAGGCCAGGGTGTGCAGCTTCTCGGCCTGGGACGGGCCGCGGGGGGACAACCGACGAGACAGCGCCACCGATTGTCGCAGGGAAGTTTCCGCCGCAGCGTAATTGCCCAGGTTGAGCTGCAGGACGCCGAGGCGTTCCAAGGCGTCGGAATAAGGCAGGCTGTTTTCCCCGCCGGTCCGGCGCGCGAACGCCAGGTACTCCTCGATCAACCCGGCGGCTTCCTGAGAGTGGTTGGAAGTGCTCAGGGCGCTCGCCAGATCGTTGAGCATCGCCGGATATTCCGTCTGCTCGGCGGAGGGTTGGCGACGCTCGACGGCGAGGGCCTGGCGCAGCAGCGGGATGGCGTCGTCGTCATTGAGCTGCAGGTCGATCATCGCCCCGGCCAGCGCCGCCTTGGCGCGGGCGGTGACGAGGCTGCCGTCGCCGTAGAGGTGCGTGTCGATTTTCAGCGCCTCGCGCAAGTGCCGGGCCGCGGGCTCGGTCTCCTTGAGCCCTTTGTAGGCGTTGCCCAGCGTCGCGTGTGCCTGCGCCTGTAGAACGGGCTCGCCCGCCAGCGCCGTGTCGAGGTGGCGGCCGGCGTCGTCGAGCACCTGGACCACGCGCAGGTCGCGGCCCCGGCCCGCCTCCGGATTGTTGCTGCCGAGCAGCGTCTGGAGGAAGCCGTTGAGCTGTTCGGCCTGACGTTGCGCCAGCCGCGCGCGGTCGCGCTGCACGCTGGTTGCCACGAGGCCGCCGACCAGCGCCAGCGTCACGAGCGCCGCCGCCGCCACGAGCGTCTTGTTGCGCCCGACGAACTTGCCCGCGCGGTAGGGCAGGGTGTCTGGCCGGGCGGTGACGGGCAGCCCTTCCGCGTGCCGCCGCAGGTCCTCCGCCAGTTGTCCCACGCTGGCGTAACGCCGTGCGGGCTCCTTGCGCATGGCCTTGGCCACGATGTTGTCCAGGTCGCCCGCCAGTTCCCGGGGGCGTCGCCGGCCGGCCGGGTCCAGGCGCGCGGCGGCGGTGCTGGGCCGCGGTGGCTCCTCTTCGCAGATGGCGCGGGCCACTTCGTCCGGGCGGCGGCTCTTGAGCTGGTAGGGCCGCTGACCAGCGAGCAACTCGTAGAGCACCACGCCCAGGCTGTACACGTCGCTGGCCGTCGTGATCGCCTCGCCCTTGATCTGCTCGGGGCTGGCGTACTCCGGGGTCATGGCTGCCGAGAGCGTCACCGTCGGCGCGGCGTCCGGGGAGGGGGTCTGGGTTTCAAGCAGCTTGGCGATGCCGAAGTCGAGCAGCTTGGGCTCGCCCTCGGCCGTGACGCGGATGTTGGCGGGCTTGAGGTCGCGGTGGACCACCAGGTTCTGGTGCGCGTAGGCCACGGCCGCGCACACCTTGCGAAAGAGCGCCAGCCGCTCGGCGACGCCGAGCCCCCGCCGGTCGCAGAAGTGGTCCAGGCGCTCGCCCTGCACGTACTCCATGACCAGGAAGGCCTGGCCGGCGGGCGTGACGCCGCTGCCGTAGAGCCGGGCGATGTTGGGGTGGTTGAGCCCCGCGAGCACGCGGCGTTCGTGGCGGAAGTGGCGCA
>CALMAQ010000153.1 GCA_937859745.1 uncultured Verrucomicrobiota bacterium
CCGGACGACCTGTTCGCCGCGCCGCTGGCTCCGGCCGTGTCCTGGTCCCGACAGGCCGGGGCCATGCCACCGCCACGCCCGGCTGGCCCGGACGAACCATCATCTGCCCGGCATGAGGTCCTGCCTTCCGCCATGCCGCGACCGGCGACCAGGGTTTCACAGTTCAAGATCCTCGGCGTGCTCAACCGCCTCTACGTGCTCATGGAGAACGCGGGCGGACTCGTGCTCGTCGATCAGCACGCGGCGCACGAGCGCATCCTGTTCGAGGAACTGCGCCGACGTCTCGAAGCCAACCAAGTGCTCAGCCAAAAGCTGCTCCTGCCGCAGACGCTGCAACTCTCCCCGCGCGACGCCGACTGGCTCCGCCAGAATCTGGCTCCCTTGCAGCGGATGGGCATCGGACTCGAGGACTTCGGGGCGGGCTCGTTCAAACTCGACAGTGTGCCGCCTTTCTTGGAGGTGGCCGAACCGCTGGGACTCGTGCGTGAGATCATCGACTCCTTGCAGTCGGCGGTGGCGAGCACGTCACGGCTGCGGCTGGGCGAGGAGATGATAGCCAAGACGGTTTGCCGCCACGCCGTCAAGGCGAACGACCGCCTGCGTGAGCGTGAACTGGTCAAGCTCCTAGAGGACCTGCTGGCCTGCGAGCTGCCCTACTGCTGCCCGCACGGGCGGCCCACGATGATCGAGTTGTCCTACGGCGAGTTGGAGCGCAAATTTGGCCGCCGCACCTGACGGCCGCGTCAGTCCTGCTTCGCTGGAGCGAGCAGTTCGTCCACGGCGCGGGCAAAACTTTCCTCCGGTTTGCCCGGTGGCGACACGAACGCCGCCGCCTCCTTGGCCGCCCGGCCGCCGCCGTCCATGGCCACCCCGCGCCCGGCCCAGCGGAGCATCGGGGCATCGTTCTCGCCGTCGCCGAAGGCCAGGGTGGCAGCGCGCTCCACCCGGTAGAATCCCGCGATGGCCGCGAGGGCGTCGGCCTTGTTGGCCCCCGGAGCCAAAAACTCCAGGTTTTCCTTGTCGGTGGCCATCACGGACAAGCGGCCTTCATATTCCTTTTCGATGCCCCTACGGCGTTGTTGGAGGTCATCCGGCTCACCGTACCAGACGACCTTGAGCGCTGCCTCGCCGTGGAGCGCACGCAATCCTTCCGGGTGGATCTCTGCGCGTTCCCCGACGCGGGACTCGTAGAGTTTCGTCCAGTGGTCCCGGCGGTTCACATAGAGGCCATCGCGGTGATAGTAGATTACCGTCCAGCTGCTTTCCTCCCCCTTGGCGACGAGTTCGTCGGCGAGGGGCGCGGGGA
The DNA here is from genome assembly GCA_937859745.1 of uncultured Verrucomicrobiota bacterium. Classification (GTDB taxonomy): domain Bacteria; phylum Verrucomicrobiota; class Verrucomicrobiia; order Chthoniobacterales; family SZAS-18; genus CAHJWO01. Next base: position 1,307 of record CALMAQ010000153.1, read on the forward strand.
TGAGCACCTCACGGAGCGTCTCCCGGGTCTGCGGATCCCGAACCAGCGCCCCCGCGCAGGACATCATCATGCCGTCCAAAGCCAGTTCCCGGTAGAAGCGGATGCTGTTCTGGTGACGGCGGCCCGAGGCGATGACGAAGCGCACCCCATGGCCCTGCAGGCACCGGACGGCCGCCGTGTTCGCGGGGCTGATGTCCTTGTGCGGCCCGAGCAGCGTACCGTCAAGGTCGCAGGCGGCGAGACGGTAGGGAAACCCGCGCGACGGATCAGAGGGCGGTTGCATACCACCACATCGTGCCCGCGTGCCCGGTCGGTCCGCGTAAAAAGCCGTTGCAACGGCCTGCCACCGGCCTACGCTGGCTGCCCGTCGCGGTTCGTCCCCTCTTCTTTTCCCACCGCGCCGTACCCTGTTTTCATCGATGGACACGTCGTCTCGCCCGGAACTCAAGATTTTCAGTGGCTCCGCCCACCGCGACCTCGCCCAAAAAATCGCCGATTACATCGGTATCCCCCTAGGCGATGCCTCGGTTAAGGCGTTCCCGGACGGGGAGACCAGCGTGCGGATCAATGAGAACATCCGGGGCCGGGACGTGTTCATCGTCCAGCCGACGTGCCCGCCGGTGAACCACAACCTGATGGAACTCCTCGTGCTGGTGGACGCCGCGCGGCGGGCCAGCGCGGCGCGCATCACAGCGGTGATGCCCTTCTTCGGCTACGCCCGGCAGGACCGCAAGGATCGGCCCCGGGTGCCCATCACGGCCAAGCTGGTGGCCAACCTCATCACGGCGGCTGGCGTGAACCGCGTGTTGACGGTGGATCTGCACGCGCAGCAGATCCAGGGTTTCTTCGACATCCCGGTGGACCACCTCTATGCCCTGCCGGTGTTCCTGCGGCATCTCCGTACGCGCGACATGTCGCCGCTGGCCGTGGTCGCGCCCGACGTGGGTGGCATCAAGGTGGCCGATTCATACGCGAAGGCGCTGCACACCCGCCTGGCGACGGTCGCCAAAAAGCGCATGAGCGACACGGAGGTGGACTCCTCCTACCTGATTGGCGATGTGGAGGGCTGCAACGTGCTGTTGGTGGACGACCTGACGACCACGGCGGGCACAATCACCAGCGCCGCGCGCATCTGCAAGGAACACGGCGCGGGGTCGGTCAGCGCGGCGGTGACGCATGCCGTCCTCACGGACATGGCCGTGGAGCGGTTGCGCGACTCGGAGATCGGCGAACTTATCACGACCAACAGCATCCCGACCAGCAAGGCGCAACTCGCCGATTGCCGCATGACGGTGCTCTGCATCGCCGCGTTGCTCGGCGAGGGCATCAAGCGCATCCACGGTGATGAATCGGTCAGCGGCCTGTTCAACGTGGACGCGGTGATCTGAGGCGGCGGCAGCCATGACCAAGCGCCCCGAGCAAAAGGGGTTGCAATCTCGCGGATATCCTCCATCTTCTGTGCCCTTCCTTTTTTCTTATGGCTAACCAACTCAAGATCAGCGCGCATCCCCGCACCGAAGCCGGGCGCAACGCGGTCAAGGCTCTCAAGCGCGCGGGCAGCGTCCCGGCGGTCATCTACGGCGCAAAGACCCCGGCGCAGAACCTCAAGCTCAACGAGCGCGAGCTGTCCCGCCTGTTGGGCCACGCCACGAGCGAGAGCGTGCTGGTGGACGTGCAGATCGAGGGGGCCGGCAACACGACGGCCCTGGTCCAGGAGGTGCCACACCATCCGGTCAGTGGCGCGATCCTCCACGTGGACCTGCACGCTGTGGACATGAACGAACTGCTCACCGTCGAAGTTCCCGTGGCGACGACGGGCGAGGCGGAGGGCGTCAAGACCGGTGGCGGGGTGCTCGAAGTCATCCTGCACACGTTGGAGATCGAGTGCTTGCCCGGCGACCTGCCCGAATTTATCACCGTGGACATCAGCGGCCTAGGCATCGGCGATTCCGTCCACGTGCGCAACCTGAAGCTGCCGAAGGGCGTGACCGTGCTCAACGACGCCGACCTGACCCTCGCGTCCGTGGCCCCGCCGACCGTCGTCGAGGAGCCCGCCGCCCCGGCCGATGCCCCCGCGGGCACCCCTGCCGTGGCGACCGAAGAAAAGCCGGACGCCGCCGCCGCCCCGGCTTCCTGATCCCCGTTCCCTTCGCCGTCGGGGGTTGCTCCTCCCGGCGGCGTTTTCCGTTCCATGCCGTCTCCTGCCGCACCCGCCGCCGCTCCCATCCGGCTCGTGGCTGGGCTGGGCAATCCGGGTCGGGAGTACGAGGACACCCGACACAACGCGGGTTTCATGGTCATCGACCGTCTGGCCCAGCGGCTCGGCCTGACCATGGCGTTCTCGAACGGCTGGCAGGCGCTCTGGGCGCGGGGCAGCGACGGCTGCACCTACCTCAAACCCATGACGTACATGAACGCCAGCGGCCGGGCCGTGCGGGCCTGCGGGCAGTTCTACAAGATCGCCGCCGACCAGACGCTGATCGTCTACGACGATCTCGTGTTGCCGCTCGGACAACTCCGCCTCCGCAAAGAGGGCTCATCCGGCGGCCAGAACGGCATGGCGTCCGTGATCGAGCAGTTCGGCACCCCGGCCGTGCCGCGTCTGCGGGTCGGCATCGGCGGCACAGGCCGCGAGCGCAACATGGTTGACCACGTCCTGGGCAAATTCACCGCCCGGGAGCACGACGCGCTGGCCGGTGCCATCGACCGGGCGGCGGATGCCGTCGAGCATGCTCGCGCCCACGGCGTCGAGGCCGCCATGAACCTTTTCAACCGCGCGGACCCCTCCGGCGGCACCACCCCGCAGAAATCAACCTGAATTGCCCGAACACCGAAACACCATGAGCAAGAACCGTTACGAAGGCCTGCTGGTCCTGGACACCCAGGGCCGCGAAGACACCGTCAAGGACGTGATCGAACGTCTGGAAAAAGATTTCAAGAAGGAAGGGGCCGACATCGAGCAGGTTCAGAAGATGGAGCGCCGCGAGTTCACCTACGCCGCCGGACACCTGAGCGGCGGCTACTTCGTGAACTTCGTTTTCCAAGCCGAGCCGACCGCGCTCGACAAGCTGCGCGCGAAGTTCAAACTCGACCCGGAAGTGTACCGCCAACATTTCCAGAAATTGCGCCCGAAAAAGGCTGCGAGAGCCGCCTGAAAGTGCTAGGATGTCGACATGCCAAATCTCAACAAAGTCATGCTGATCGGCAACTTGACCCGGGACCCGGAGGTCAAGTTCACGCCCAAAGGCACCGCCATCGCCGAGATCGGTTTGGCGATTAACCGCGCATGGAAAAACGAGGCCGGTGAGAAGCAGGAGGAAACGACCTTCGTCGATGTCACGCTCTGGGGCCGGCAGGCGGAAATCGCCAGGGACTTCTTGGCCAAAGGCAAGCCCGTGTACATCGAAGGCCGTCTCCAACTCGACTCCTGGGACGACAAACAGACCGGCCAGAAGCGCAACAAGCTCAAGGTGACGGGCGAACAAATGCAGCTGCTCGGTGCCCGCGACGGCAGCGGCGGCGGCAACTATGACCGTGGCGCTTCCGCATCGGCACCGGACGAGTACGACCAGAGGCCAGCGAGGCCCGCGCCGCAACCGCGGTCCGGTGGTTTCTCGCAGGGCAGCAGCGGCGGCGGAGGCGGCAAACCCCGTCCTGCTCCCCAGCCAGTGCAGGACGAGGACGACGACATCCCGTTTTAGGCGGGGCCGGTCCTGGACCGGGCCGGGGATTTTCCACTTCTGGCCGTCCGGCATGCTGCCGGGCGGCCTTTTCGTTGGGTTGGCGCGTCAACGCTGCTCGAAAGGATCGGCAATGTTGTCGGATACCTGGACTTGGAACGACGGTACCTCGCCGTCCGGCCGCCGCACGGACCCCTAGTATTCCAAGCCGAGTTCCTGGTAGACGATTTCTAGAGCCCTACTCCGTTGAGTTAGCTAACGTAGCCGCAGTGTTTGAAGAAGCC
>CALMAQ010000154.1 GCA_937859745.1 uncultured Verrucomicrobiota bacterium
GGGTCCGGCGCGGCGGCTCCCGTGGCGGCGAGGAACCCGGCGAGATAGCTTGGCGATAGCGTGTTTCCCATGTCGCGGCGGACGGTCACTTAGCAGCAACCGGAGACTTTTCCAAGCGGGGATGATGACGCCGCGGCATCCCGGCGGCAATCTTGCCGGGTGGGAGTTCTGTGCGGCGGCCCAAAAGTTTTCGCGGGTGGCCCGGCGCGTGATCGCCCCTTCCAGCAAGAGAATGCCATGTCGGCGATGGGTCGAACCCCTCGCGGGTTCCATGTCACGCCGCATCCACGCCACCGGGCGGCAACGGGCGGCAGCGCGCCGCCGATGAGGCCACCGGGCGGCGCGATTGACGCGAGGTGAAAGCCGCGCGACGATTTTCGAGTCCGCCAACCCACCGGGCCCGCGAATCAGCTCCTGTCGCACGATCCCGGCGACCACCATGGAACACCAGATCTCTCTTCCCGACGACATCCGCGCCGACGCCTCGGCCACCAACGGCGACGGCACGCACCCGATCTCGCGTGACCTCGCTTTCAAGACGCTGATCTTCGTCAACATCGGCTTCGTCGGCGTGCCGCACACGGGCGACCGCCAGTGGGTGCTCGTGGATGCCGGGATTCCCGGGTCGGCGGGCTCCATCGAAAAGGCCGCGGCGGAACGCTTCGGCGCGGGGGCGCGGCCCGCAGCCATCCTCATGACGCACGGCCACTTCGACCATGTCGGCGCGCTCAAGGAACTGGCCGAAAAGTGGGAGGCACCGGTCTACGCGCACCCGTTGGAACTGCCGTACCTGGACGGCCGCGCCTCCTATCCGCCTGCCGACCCCACCGTGGGCGGCGGACTGATGGCGCGGCTCGCCGGCTTGTATCCGACCGGCCCGGTGGACGTGGGCCGCTGGCTCAAGCCGCTGCCGGAGGACGGCAGCGTGCCCGGACTGCCGGGCTGGCGCTGGCTGCACACCCTGGGGCACTCGCCCGGCCACGTCTCCTACTGGCGCGAAAGCGACCGCACGCTCATCGTGGGCGACGCCTTCGTCACCACGAAGGCGGAATCCGCCTACGAGGCCAACTTCGCGCAGACCCCCGAGATGCACGGTCCGCCCCGATACTTCACGCCGGATTGGGTCGGCGCGAAACGTTCGGTCGAGACGCTGGCGGCGCTGGAACCCGCGCTGGTGCTGACCGGCCACGGCCACCCCTTGAAGGACCACAAGATGCGCGCGGCGCTGCACCTGCTGGCGAGTGACTTCGAGCGCATCGCGGTCCCGGCGCACGGCCGCTACGTGCTCGAACCGGCCCGCGCGGACGAGAGCGGCCCGACCTATGTCCCGCCCAAGGTGTAATCGTTTCGTTTTTCCTTCCCAGCCTATGCCCGAAACCCGTGTTATCGCCAAAGCAGTACCCAAACCGGGCCAGGAACAAACGGTCAGAGGACTCCTGCGCGACATGGTCGCGCCGTCCCTGGCCGAGCCGGGGGTCCGCACCTACGACCTGCACGAAACGCCGGCGGGCGGCGCGTTCTACCTGTTCGAGATTTACGAGAGCCAGGAGGCCTTCGAGCGGCACAAGGTGTCAGCGCACTTCCAGCGTCTGAGCGCCGTCCTGCCCGGCCTGCTGGCCGAACCGCTCGAAATCATCGAGCTGACGCAGGTGCGCTAGCCTCCGGCGGCTCCGGCGGCAGGGGCTGGAGCTGCCGGGAGACGGCTTGCAGTTCCACGACGGCTTGGTGCACGGTCTCCGCGAGCCGGGCCGCGTCGGCGGCGGCCTCCGAACCGTTGCCCTGCAATTTACGGCTGATGACCACGGCTTGCAAATAGGCACCCGTAAGCGTCTGGGACACCGTGTCATGGAGGGTCTGGGCGATCCGGCGTTGCTCCTCCTGGATAGTTTTGGACGGTCTGCTCGCCACGCCAAGGACCATACGCACGGAGCCGGGTGGCAATGCAAGCCAAACCGGCGGAACGTTCCCCGGCCCCGGCGCGCGGCCTACCGGCGGGCCGCCGCTTCCTGGCTGGCTTCTTCCAGGGCCGCGTCGAGTTCCGCGGGCGCGAAGGGCTTGAGCAGATGCTGGCGGAAGCCTGCCGCCTTGCTCTTGAGCCGGTCCGTGTTCATGCCGAAGCCGCTCATGGCGATGGCGTAGACCGAAGCGGGCAGGTGGGCCTGTTCGAGGAGCTGCCAGCCGTCGCCGTCGGGCAGCCCGATGTCCGAGATCACCACGTCGCTGTTCGCCCCGGGCAGCATCTCCAGGGCGTGGGCCATCGTCCGGGCGGAGAGCACCGTGTGGCCCAGCGACTCCAGGTAAAGCGAAAGGTAGGTGAGCGTGTCGGCGTGGTTCTCCACCACGAAAACTCGCAGCGTCCGGGTGGGCCCAACAGGCTCAAGATGCGTCATGGCTTCGGAATCGGCGCTTCTGTTCTGTTTTGTCTTGCCTAATTTCCGGAGCGGGCCGCCCCGGCCCGAACGCCGCTCATTCCCCGGTGGCGAGCGGCAGTTCCACGCGGAAGACCGCTCCCTGGTCGCGGCCCGCGCTGCGCGCGACGAGGCGGCCACCGTGAGCGTCCACCGTCGCCTTGGAGATCGCCAGCCCGAGGCCCAGGCCGCCGAACTTCCGCGTCACCTCCTCGTCCGCCTGGCTGAAGGCGTCGAAGATGCGCAGTTCCGCGTCGGGCTCGAAGCCGATGCCCGTATCGGACACCTCCACGATGATCCGCCCGGGTTCGTCGTGCGTGGCGACCCGGATCGACCCGCCCTCCGGGGTGAACTTGCTGGAGTTCTTGAGCAGGTTCCAGAACACCTGTTGCAGGCGGGTGGCATCCCCGGTCAGCCGGTGCCGCGTGGCCTCCAGCGACACGGTCAGCCGCTGGTTCTTGCCCTGCATGTCGGCGGCGCAAATTTCCACCGCGTGCCGCACGGCCTGGTGCAGGTCCGTGGGCTCGCGCACCACTTCCAGCTTGCCACGCGTGATGCGGGTCAGGTCGAGCAGGTCGTCGATCAGGTGGGATTCGATTTGCACGTTGCGCTGGATCATCGCCAGCGCGTCGCGCGCCGCACCGGGCAGGTTGCGGTTGCGGCCCAGCAGGTGGACGGCCATCATCACGGGGGTCAGCGGCGTGCGCAGTTCGTGGGAGAGCACGGCCAGGAAATGGTCCTTGGCCCGTCCGGCGGCCTCGGCCTCGGCGCGGGCGGCTTCGGTCTCCTTCAGGGCCGCCAGCAGTTCCTCGCGGCTATGCTCCAGCGCCAGCCGGGCTTCGCGGACGGTGGTCTCGTCGCGCAAAATCTTCACGAATCCGACGGCCTCGCCGGTGCTGGCGTGCATGGCCATCATGGCCCCGCTGGCCCAGAAGCGGCTGCCGTCCTTGCGCTGGTGCCAGCGTTCGTCGCCGGCGCGTCCCTCGGCGAGCGCCTGCCTGGCTTCCTGGCGCGGTCCACCCGCCGCGCGGTCCTCCGGGATAAAGATCAGGTCACTGCTCCGGCCGAGGATTTCCGTCTCGGCATAGCCCAGGATCTGCTCGGCCCCGCTGTTCCAGCTCGTGACCCGCAGTTCCAGATCGGTCGAGAAGATGGCGTATTCGCGCGCGTTCTCGATGACCAAGCGCAGCCGCTCCTCCGACGCGGCCAGGCTCGCCGTCGCGCGCTTGAAGTCCTCGATCTCCGTCTTGGCTCCGAACCAGCGCAGGATGCGCCCTTGGGCGTCCCGCAACGGCTCGGCGCGGACGAGGAACCAACAGGCCGTGCCGTCCGCGCGCAGCAGCCGGTGCTCGCCGTGGTAGGGCTCGCCCCGCTCGGCGGCCGCCAGGAACTCCCGGGCCACCCGGGCGCGGTCCTCCGGGTGGATCGTCTCCGTCCAGCCGAAGCCCTGCGCCAGCGCGGCCGGCTGGCCCGTGTACTGCACCCAACGCTCGTTGCACCAGAGCAGGTTGCCTGTGGAGTCAGTGCTGAAAAGCAGGTCGGGCACCAGGTCAGCCACCGCCCGGAAGCGCGCCTCGCTTGCACGCACTTCCTCCTCGGCCTGCTGGCGGCGGGTGATGTCCACGAAGGTCAGCACCACGCCCGCGATCCGGTCGTCCGCCGTTCGGTAGGGCAGCATCCGCGCGAGGAAGCGGCGCCCGTCCTCGTGGGCCACCTCGACCTCGATAGGGCTGAGTTGGTCCAACACCCGCTCGGCGTCCTCCGTCCAGCTGGTGTAATCCAGCCGGGGCGTCAGGTCGGCCAGGGGGCGGCCCACGTCGGTCGGGATCAGCCGGAAGAGCGGCACGGCGGGCGGCGTGTAGCGCTGGATGCACAGGTGGCGGTCCAGGAACACCGTGGCGATCTGCGTGGCGGCCATCAAATTTTGCAGGTCGCTGTTGGCGTGGCTCAGACTCTCGACGTTGCTCTTCAGCTCCTGGTTGACCGTGCTCAATTCCTCGTTGACGGACTGGAGTTCCTCGCGGCCGGTCTCGAGTTCCTCGGCCGTGGAGTGCAGCTCCTCGTTCATGGCCTGCAACTCCTCGTTGGCGGCCTTGAGTTCCTCCTCCGTGGAGTCGGCCTGCTCGACTGTATCGCGCAACCGGACGCGGATTTCCTCGAGTTCCTTCTCCAACTGGCGGACCACCGGCTCCGCCCCGGTGGTGACCACGCCCGCCCCCGCCGCGATCACCTCCGCGTCCTCCTGGAAGCTCACCAGCAGGAATGTTGCGTCCGCGGTCGGCACGGGCGAAACGCGCAGCGTCACCGCCCGGCGCTCGCCGTCGATCCCCAGCGGGACGCCGTGCGTTTCCACCGTGCAGCCGGACTGGCCCGCGCGGTAGAGCGCCGCGCGCAGTTCCAGGCGCAGCATCGGGTGGACCATCCGCAGCAGCTTCGTCGTCGGCTCGCCGCCGCTGACCTTCAGGTAGCGCCCGGCCCCGTCCGAGACGTGCAGGACATCGTGGTCGTCGTTGACGATGACCGAGGGCGGCGCGAGGCGCCGGATAAACTCGTCGTGCAACTCGCCCCAGGACGACGGCGCGAGCAGCTCCCTGGCTGCCGGCGCGGAGGGGGCCGGGAACAGGTGGCTGGGTGGGCGGTTGAGCATCGCGCGCTTGACCGTGCTGGGCCCCGGCGAGAGCGTCACCCCCACGCGCCGCCCGGCGCGCCGGACGTAGAGCCGCCACTTCTTGTCCAATGCTGCGAACAGCGGGTTGCCCTCGTCCACGGATTCCGAGGAGCCCAGGAAAAGCTTGCCTTCGGGCTGGAGCGCGAAGTGGAAAATCTCCAGCGCGCGCGCCTGGGCGTCGCGGTTGAGGTAGATGAGCAGGTTGCGGCACGTCACGAGGTCCACCCGGGAAAAAGGCGAATCCTTGAGCAGATCGTGCAGGGCGAACAGGACGATCTCGCGCACCTCGCGCTTGACGACGTACTCCCCGTGTCCCCGGGTGAAGAACCGCCGCAGCCGCTCGGTGGACACGTCGGCGCTGATCGTCTCCGGGTAGACCGCCGTCCGGGCCGCCGTGATCGCGCCGTCGTCCAGGTCGGTGGCGAACACCTGGAGCTTGGGCGGGTGTTCCAGCGTCGCGGCGTATTCGCAGAGCAGCATGGCCACCGAGTACGCCTCCTCGCCCGTGGCGCACGCCGCCACCCAGACCCGGACGGTGTCCTTGGACCCCTTGTGGCGGAAGAGGGCGGGCACGTTCGCCTCCAGCGCGGCGAAGGCGTCGCGGTCGCGGAAGAAGTTGGTGACGCTGATGAGCAGGTCCTGGAGTAGCGCCGTGGGTTCGCCGGGATGCGTGCGGATGAAGACCAGGTAGGCGGCCGGGTCCTCGATCCCGTTGACCTGCATGCGCCGCGCGATCCGGCGCAGGACCGTCGCGCGCTTGTAGTAGGAGAAATTGTGCCCGGTGCGGACCTGCAAAAAGCTCAGGATGCCGTGCAGCGTCGCCTCGACCCGGGGGGTGAGGCTGCGGCCCGGGGCCGAGTGGGTTTCCCCCGGGGCGGGCGGTTCCGCTTCTTCCACCGGGAGCTGCAACCGGCTGCCGGTGCGCCAGTAGTCGAGGAGCTTGCCGGGCATGTCCGCGGCGGGCAGCACCCAATCCACCATGCCCGTGGCGATGGAGGCGCGCGGCATGGAGTCCTGCTCGGCCTGGGTGGGGTCCTGCGTGATGGTCAGGCCGCCGCGTTCCTTGATGCGCTTGATGCCGATGGCTCCGTCCCCATCCCCGCCGGAGAGCACGATGGCCGCCGAGTGCGGTCCGTGGGTGTCCGCCAGGGTGCGGAAGAACAGATCCACGGCGACGTGCTTGCCGCGCGGACGCCGAGCGGGGTTGCTCAGGACCAGCTTCCCGTCCTCCATGGACAGGTTCTTGGCGGGCGGGATCACGTAGACGTGGTCCGGCTCGATCTCGGTGGTGCCCTGGACTTGGGCCACCGGCATCGCCGTCCACCGCTGGATCACCTGCGCGAGGATGGATTCGTGCTCGGGCGAGAGGTGCATGATGACCACGAACGCCATCCCCGAATCCGGCGGCATTGCCCTGAAGAAGGCTTCCAGCGCCGCCTGCCCCCCGGCCGAGCCGCCCAGGCCCACGACCCGCTTCTCCGTGTAGCCGCGCGTGGGCACGAGGTTGTCGAACTGGTCGCCGGCCTCCTGTTCGATGATGTCCGGGGCGAGTTCCGGCAGGCCCTGGTTTTTCGGCGGGCCAGGCGCGGAGGAAGAAGATGGGAGGTCGTCTGGTCCGGTCATAGTCGGGTGCCCCGGGCTAGCTTATCGTGTTTGTGGCAGAGCGCGAGGGGGAAACAGGCCGGTATTCGTGTGGCGCTGCCTGGCAGATGCCTGCTGGCCCGCGCGGCGAGCGCAGACCCGCAGATCGCTCGGAGAATGCCGGGAACTCGAAAACGGCCCGTCTGCGGAACGGTCGGCCGACGAATGGAAAAAAAGCTTCCTTTTTCACCCAGAGCCACCCGAACCGGAGGACCATCCCATGCCACGAGGCGACAAGTCCGCTTACACCGACAAGCAGAAACGTCAGGCCGAGCACATCGAAGAAGGCTACGAGGACCGTGGCGTCCCCACAGACGAGGCCGGGCGCCGCGCCTGGGCCACGGTCAACAAAATGACCGGCGGCGGCAAGAAAAGCGGCTCGGGCCGGGGCAAGCCCGTGAACAAGGCTCCCGCCAAGACGGGAGGCAAGAAGGGCGGGGCCGCTTCCGCCAAGCGCCCGGCGGCGGCGCGCTCGGCGTCGGCCCAGAAGGCCGCCGCCACACGCG
>CALMAQ010000155.1 GCA_937859745.1 uncultured Verrucomicrobiota bacterium
CGGCAACGACCGGATCCTCATGGGCGCGCATTACGCCATGGACGTGCTCGGCGGTGACCGGCGGACGCAGCAGCGGCCGCGGGCAGCCGGCGTAGCCCGGGACCGCCGGGTGGCCGGCGAGTTCGAGCAGCGCGCGCGCGTGGCCCAACTCGCCGACGCGGTGGCAGATCATCGTCATGTCCGCCCCGGCGGCGAGCGCCATGTGCAGCGTCGTTTCCAGGTCGTAGCCGTTAAGGATGGCCCCCATGTCGAGGTCGTCGGTCATCACGAGGCCGCCGAAGCCGAGTTCGCCGCGCAACAACCCGGTGATGACGTGATGCGAGAGCGACGCGGGCACGGCGGCGTCCGGGTCCAGGCAGGGGTAGTGCGCGTGGCAGACCATCACGCTGTCCAACTCGCCCGCCAGTTGGCGGAACGGGGCCAGTTCGTTCGCGTCGAGTTCCGCGCGGGTGCGGCGGATGACGGGCATCTCGTGGTGCGCGTCGGCCCGGGCGGCGGTGTAGCCGGGAAAATGTTTGCCGCTGGTGGCGATGCCGCCCGCGCGCAGGGCCGCGTTGAACGCGCCCGCCAGCCGCACGACCTGCGCCACGTCCACGCCGTAGCACCGGCCGCGCAGGGAATTGTCCACGCTCTCGTCGCCGTCCAGGCAGATGTCGAGCACGGGGCACAGGTCCAGGTTGAAGCCGAAAAGGCGCAGCAGGCGCGCGGTGATCTCGCCGTGGCGGGTGACGAGCGCGGCGTCGTCGGTGGCGCGGAGCTGGCTGGCGCTGGGCGGCTCGCTGCCGATGGCCTTGAGGCGCGACACCCGGCCGCCTTCCTGGTCCACGGTGATGATGGGTTCGGTCTCGGAGAGGTCGCGCAGGTCGTCGAGGAGCTTTCGCAGGCCGCGGGGCGAGGTGATGTTGCGGGTAAAGAGGATGTAGCCGCCCGGCTGCACCGCGCGCAGCGTGGCGGCGGTGGCGGGGTCGAGTTCCGGGCCGGGGATGCCGACGAGCAGGAGTTGGCCGGGATGGGAAGCGTCCATGAAAAAGGAAACGCGGATACTAGAGGCCGCCGGGGCGGGATGTCCACTGGCGCGAGGGAAGAATTTTGTCTGGCATTTTGCCGTGCGTTCATCACCGCGGCTGGACGAAAGCGCGGTCTTGCGTCAACCTAGACCCTATGCAAATCGAGGCTTTCGAGCGCAGCCTGCGGGCTTTTGTCCGCCGCGCTCCCTTCCAGCCTTTCACGGTGGAACTGACCAGCGGCACGCGGTTTCAGGTGTTGCACCCCGAGGCCTTGGCCTTCAATGGAGGCCTGGCCGTTTACATCGGGCCTGACGGTGCGCCTAGCCTGTTCGACCACGGAAGTGTCAGCCAGTTGATCGGCAGTGCTAACTCTGAATCTGCCAATGCAGCCTAGAAAGATGAGAGGCGCGACTCTGTTGCTAATTGCATCGTTGGTAGAATTCTCGCTCTCTGGATGTGTCCTGACATTTGCGCCCGGAGTATCGGGCCACGTCGTTGATGCGCGGTCGCATCGGCCAATCCCGGATGCAGTGGTTTTTTTTGCAAGGGTGCGACGGCCTTCAACAACGCGCACCGCGCCAGATGGCAGCTTTTCGCTGCCTGCTGACAAACAGTTCGCGCTGTTCCCCGGCGACCTGGCAATTTCCGGTGCAACCGTCCATGTCGAGGCAAGAGGATACCAAGACAACGACATTCAGCTTCCTTACTCCGAACGTCCTGTGAAGATGGAAGCTCCCATCGAGTTGCAGCATAAATAATAAACACTGTAGTCTGCGCGACAACATGGTGAACACTCACAATATGCCACCGCTGACGGTTGCCCCCCGCCATAACAGCCTGTTTGTCTCCCTCCTGCTGGTGCTTGCTCTGTGGTCGCTTTCCTTACCGGCCCATGCTGGGGTCAGCATCGGCATCGATACCCTGCGCGCCGACGGCTTCGCCGCCGTCCGGGGCAAGCGCATCGGCCTCGTCACCAACCAGACCAGCACCGACGCCAGCGGCCAGAAGGACCGCGTCATCCTCCACCAGGCCCCGGGCGTTCATCTCGCGGTCCTGTTCACGCCCGAGCACGGCCTCGACGGCACCGAAACCGCCGGAGCCTACGTCGCCAGCCGCCGCGACCCCATCACGGGTCTGCCCGCCTACTCGCTCTTCGGCTCCACGCGCAAGCCGACGCCCGACATGCTGCGCGGCCTGGACGCGCTCGTCTTCGATTTGCAGGACGTGGGCTGCCGCTCCTACACCTACCTGTCCACCATGGCCCGCTGCATGGAGGCGTGCGGCGAGCAGAACGTCGAGTTCATCGTCCTGGACCGGCCCAACCCGCTCGGGGGCGAGCGCGTGGAAGGCCCCGGCATCGAATCGCAGTGGGTCAGTTTTGTCGGCCAGTTCCCCGTGCCCTACGTCCACGGCCTGACCGCCGGGGAACTCGCCAAGATGACCAACGCGAACCACTGGATGGCCGCGCAGTGTAAATTGACCGTCATCCCCATGCGCGGCTGGAGCCGCGGCATGACCTGGGCCGACACCGGCCTGCGCTGGATCCGCTCCTCACCCAACATTCCGCGCGGGGATTCGCCGCTCTACTACGTCGCCACGGGCATCGTCGGCAACCTCGCCGGGCTGGACCTGGGCATCGGCACGGACGTGCCCTTCGAGCGCGTCGCGGCGGGCTACCTCAACGCCGACAGCTTCACGGCCTTCCTGCGCGCGCAGGACCTGCCCGGCGTGCATTTCGCGGCCTACCGTGGCTCGCAGGGCGCGGGCAGTTCGCTCCACGCCGACGGCCACGCCCCGGGCAACCTCACGGCGGTCAACGTCTACCTCGCCAGCGCGCTCTATCGCGCGGGCGGCGCGCGCCTTTTCGCCAAGGCGCACGCGGACCCCGACCAGTTGCTCTACAAAATCTACGGCAGCCGCTCGCTGGAGACGCAGATCGAGGGCGGCACGCCCCCGGAGCGCATCGTCGCGGGCTGGTCGGCGGGCGTGGAACGCTTCCGGCGCGAGCGCCAGCCCTACCTGCTCTACTGAGTGCCCCCCGCTCCGGCCGTCGGAGCCTGCGGGCGCGGCGGCGGAGCCAGCGCGGAAAGCTGGGTGGGATCAGCGATGAGCTTCTCCAGGTCCGGCAGGACCTGGGCGACGTTCGGGTTGTTCGGGCTGATCAAATAATCGGCGAGCATCCGGCCGGTGTTGTCCACCACCACCAGCCGCGACCCCCCGTTAGGATCGAAAAACCGCGTGAGCATCGGCACCTTCGGGAGCTGGTCGAAGCCGATGGCGGGCCAGGGCATCTGCAGGGAGCGCACCATGTTCTCCATGTCGTACACCGAGCGGTCGTGGCTCAACGCCACCACCTCGAACTCCGGGTGCCGCGGCAGCACCCGGCGGTAGAAGGCCACCAGGTCGGGGGCGAACTTGCGCCCCGGCGCGCTGACGTAGGTGCTGAAGTACAGGGCGAAAACTTTCTTGTGGTCCAGCGAATCCAGGTCCAGCGGCCGGAACGAGCCGTTGACGAACGTCACCAGCTTGCCG
>CALMAQ010000156.1 GCA_937859745.1 uncultured Verrucomicrobiota bacterium
GCGGGGTGCCGGTGACGTGAAACGAGCCGTCGGACTCGTCACCGCTGAAGGGAGCGGTCGTGGAGACGGCCGCCGCCGACACGCCCGGGATGGCGCGGACCCCCTCGACGAGCTGGGCCAGGAACACCGCTTGTTTCTCCGGGGTGTCGTAGCGTGCCCGGGGCAGCGAGAACCAGGCCGTCAGCAGACGGTCCGGCCGGAAGCCGAGCGGCTCGCCGCGGGCCCGCCAGAAGCTACGCAGCAACAGCCCCGCCCCGGTCAGCATGACGACCGCCAGCGCGATCTGCACGACGACCAGCCCCAGGCGGACGCGGCCCTGCCCCACGTCGCCGCCGCTGCCGCGCGCGCTGCTCTCCCGCAAGGCCGCCGCCATCGCCGCGTTGCCGGTGATCCTCCAGGCCGGCCAGAGGCCCGAGAGCCACCCCGATCCGAGCGCCATGGCGGCGGCGAAGGCCAGCGCCGGAAAGTTCAGGCGGGCCTCCCGGAAGCGCGGAGCCCCGGCGGGGCTGAGCGCGATGATCCCGTCCAGCACCCAGAACGCCACGATGAGGCCCACCAGGCCGCCCAGCAGGCCCAGCACGGTGCTTTCCGTGAGCATCTGCCCCATGAGCCTCCGGCGGCTCGCCCCCAGCGCGGCGCGCACCACCAGTTCCTTGCGCCGCGTGGTGGCGCGGGCCAGTTGCAGGTTGGCCACGTTGGTGCACGCGATCAGCAGGATGCAGCCCGCGGCGCCCAGCAGCACGTAGAGGTTGCGCCGGTAGTCTCCGACCGTGTAGTCGAGCAAGGGGCGGATCTCCAGCCGCCGCGCGGTGTCGTCATCGGGATAACGCCGCTCCAGTTCCGCCGCGATGTTGTCGAGGTCCTCCCTGGCTTGCGCCAGGGTCACGCCCGGCTTGAGCCGCCCCAGGGTGCGGAAGCCCATGTGCGCGCCCCGGTTCACGTAGTCCCTGTCCGCCCGCAGGTTCCCCAGGGGCACGAACACCGACGCCCGGCGCGGATAATCCACCGTCGGCGGAAGCACGCCGACGATCTCGCGCGACACGCCGTCGAGGATGATCCGCGTCCCGATCACGCCGGGATTCGCGTTGAAGCGCTCGTGCCACAGCGCGTCACCCACCAGCACGGCCGCCGGGCCGCCGGGAGTGTCCTCCGCTTCGGAAAGGTTGCGCCCCAGCACGGGCTGGATGCCCAGGATGTCGAGGTAGTTGGCGGTGATCGTCGCCCCGGAGGCGCGCACCGGCGTTTGTCCCGGGGTGGAGAGATTGAACTGGTCGCCACGCACCAGGGCCAGGTCCGTGAAGCTGCGCTGGCTGGCGC
Organism: uncultured Verrucomicrobiota bacterium; assembly: GCA_937859745.1. Classification (GTDB taxonomy): domain Bacteria; phylum Verrucomicrobiota; class Verrucomicrobiia; order Chthoniobacterales; family SZAS-18; genus CAHJWO01. Next base: position 1,318 of record CALMAQ010000156.1, read on the forward strand.
GCCAGTCGAGATAGTTGGGCAGGCTGGCGGCACCGGTGACGCGCTCGTGGTCGCGTTCGAGCAGCACCATGAGCCGGTCCGCCTGCGGGTAAGGCAGTGGATGCAGCAGGACGCTGTCCACGAGGCTGAAGAGCGCGGTGTTCGCGCCGATGCCCATCCCCAGCACGAGCATCACCACCACGGTGTATCCGGGCGATTTACGCAGCAAACGCAGCGCGTAGAGAACGTTTTGCAAGAAGGTGGACATGGCTGGAATGAAGAGATGGCTGCACCGCTTAACCACGATCCGTGCCACGAAAGGTAATCCATTACATCATGCTGGACGTGAACCGGTTACATATCTATACGTTTTGCCTGGGCGTGGCGCGGTCCCATGATCGGCACAACAGAATCCCGCTTTTGGGATTTCCGCGGCGTGGATCGTTGGCAGCCGGAAGAGCGAGCCTCCGGCGGTTTACTTCTCCATCCAGCCGTCTTGCAGGCGGATGATCCGCCGGCCACGCGCGGCGTTCCCTTCGGAATGGGTGGCCTGGACGATGGTCATGCCTCCGGCGTTGAGCTCCTGGAACAGGGCCATGATTTCCTCGCCCTGCGCCGAGTGCAGGTTGCCGGTTGGCTCGTCGGCGATCAGCAGCCTCGGACGGGCCACCACCGCCCGCACGATCCCGACGAGCTGCTGCTGACCACCGGAAAGCTGGCTCGGATGGAGGTCCTTTTTGCCGACGAGGCGAAAGCGGTCCAGCGCGTCGCCGATGATCCCGGCGCGGTCGCTGGCTTTGATGTTCCGGTACGAGAGGGGCAGGTCGAGGTTCTCCTGGACGGTGAGATCATCCAGCAAGTGGTAGTTCTGGAAGACGAAGCCGACGTTGGCGTTACGCAGGAGGTTTCGCTTCTCGGGCTTGAGCAAATGGACGGGCTGGCCCGCGAAGAAATATTCTCCCGACCAGGCGGCATCCTGGAGACCGAGGATGTGCAGCAGGGTGGATTTGCCCGCCCCGCTCGGGCCCATGAGCGAAACGAATTCGCCCTCCTCTATTTGGAGGTTGATCTGCCGCAGCAGGTAGAGAAATCGGCCGCCCCCCTGGGGGACGCACTTTTCGACGTGGCGGAGTTCGATCAATGCATCCATGCTGCTGCTCTCGGGTTGTTCGCCGTGCGGCCGGGTCCACATCGGCGGTCATCTTGCCCGCCATGTCAACGGTGAAAACGCCGCTGCCGCCGAAAAGACAAGCAGGCCCCGCGCCCCGCCCGCCGTCGGCCGCCTTTCACTTGAAGCAGGGGCGGTTCTCCATTAGGGGTTCTCCGGCCACGCGGTTCCAGCCATCCCCTATGACAAAAAAGCGCATCGGCATCCTCACCAGCGGCGGCGACTGCCCCGGGCTCAACGCGGTCATCCGCGGAGTGGTCCGCGCGGCGGACAAACTCGACTGGGAGGTCGTCGGCTTCATCGACGGCTTCGAGGGCCTGCTCCAGCCCGGCGACTACCGCATCCTCGACCGACGCTCGACCGCCATGATCATGCCCCAGGGCGGCACCATCCTGGGCACGACGAACAAGGGGCACTTCATCAGCAAGGTCGGCGCGGGCGACAAGGTCGGCGTCGCCCCGGAGACCGTCGAGAACGCGCGCGAGATCCTCCAGCGCCTGCGGATCGAGGGGCTGATCCTCGTCGGCGGCGACGGTTCGCTGACGACCGGCCAGCAGCTTTTCGAGGCCGGGTTCCCGATCATCGGCGTGCCCAAGACCATCGACAACGACCTGGAAGCCACCGCCATGACCTTCGGCTTTGACAGCGCCGTGGCCTGCGTGGCCGACGCGCTGGACCGGCTCCATTCCACGGGCAACAGCCACAAGCGGGTGATGGTGCTGGAGGTCATGGGCCGCCACGCGGGCTGGATCGCGCTCTACGGCGGGCTGGCGGGCGGGGCGAACGTCATCCTCATCCCCGAGCTTCCCTTCTCCTACGACAAGCTGGCCGAGTACCTGCTGGACCGCGACCGCGACGGCTACACGAGCAGCCTGGTCGTGGTGGCCGAAGGGGCCAAGCCCCTGGGCGGCGAACAAAGCGTGCGGACGGCCGCGGGGGTGGGCGAGTACAGGCTGGGCGGCATGGGCGAGCAGGTGGCCGCCGAGATCGTGGCGCGCACGGGCAAGGAAACGCGCTGCACGGTGCTGGGCCACCTCCAGCGCGGCGGCACGCCGACGACGCTGGACCGGATCCTTGGAACCCGGTTCGGGGTCATGGCGGTGCAGCTCATCAACGAGGGCCGCTTCGGCACGATGGTGAGCTACCTCAACTACAAGGTGACGGGCGTGCCCATCGCCGAGGCCGTCCACAAGCTGCGGACCGTGGACCCGCTCCACCAGATGGTCGAGACGGCGCGCGCGGTGGACGTGAGCTTCGGGGATTGAACCGACGGCGAAGCCAGCGGCGGTAAACCGCCTGTCAGCGGGCAAGCAGTTCGCGGGCGAGCAACGCCGTGAACACCTGTTTCCACCGTCCCGCTTGCGCCACGACGGGTTGCCCGGCGTCGAGGCGCTTTTCCAAACACAGACCGGAGGCAGTGTGCTCCAACCGAAGCCGCCTTTCCCCGTCCGCCAGATGGAGCAGTTCGACGTGGATGTGCTCGTTCATGGCAACGGCACCATCGCCTCAAAATCCGAATAGCTCTAGCAATCCGATTGCACTCGCCTCGCGCGACATAGACGTGAACTTCAGGGATTAACCGCTTGCGCCGCCGTGCCATCCGCCTCATTTTTCCCATGACATGACCCTGGACGAACTCAAGCGCGAAGCGGCGGTGCTCCCGGACGAGGACCGTCTGCGGCTGGGCGCTTTTCTCAAGCACCTGGAACGTGTGGACACGGCGGCCAACCGCGCCGAACTTTCCCGGCTCGACCGGTCCATTGAAACGGGCGACGCCGTTACCTTGGAGCAGTGGCGCAAGATGCACGCGGCTCTGCAAGCCGAAGGGCTCTGAATGGCTGGGCGCTCCGGCCATCGCTTCCTCCTGACAAGCGAGGCGTTCCGCTTCCTGCTGACATTGCGCGCAAGCGAGCGACAGATGCTGGACGACGTGTTCGAGCCTCTCGCTGACAATCCCTTTCTCCCTGGTGACTACCAGGAATTTGACGAGGCAAACAGACCACTGGAAGTGCTCCTCAAAGGGCGATTTCTGCTGACCTTCTGGGCGGACCACGCTGTCAAGGAAGTGCGTATCGTCCGGGTGGAGCGGGTGTAAGGCCTTCGCTTTGCCCACCTTCTCGCACGACGCAACCACACTCTGTCTTTGTATGGACCCGCTCCTGACCCTCCTCCAGCACGACGCGCTCGCCGCGCGCGCCGACCTCGCCGCGCAGCTCGACCTCTCGCCCGAGGAGGTCGCCCGGCGCATCGCCGCCTACGAGGCGGATGGCACGATCCTGGGCTACCAGACGATCATCGACAGCGAGAAGGTGGGCGACCAGTTCGTGACGGCGGTGATCGAGGTCAAGATTACCCCGGAGCGCGAGGGCGGCTTCGACCGGCTGGCCGAGCGCATCTCGCAGTTCAGCCAAGTGACGAGCTGCTACCTGATGAGCGGCGGCTACGACCTGCTGGTGTTCATCGAGGGCAAGAGCCTGCGCGAGGTGGCGACGTTCGTGAGCGAGAAGCTGAGCACCCTGGACCGGGTGATTTCCACGGCGACGCGCTTCCGGCTCAAGGCGTACAAGGAAAACGGCGTGCAGCTTTCGCGCGCGGACGCGCCCGCGCGGCTGGCGGTGTCGCCGTGAGGGCGGTTGGGGAGGTAAGCAGCATGGTGCAGGGCGTCTCCCCGAAGGGATAGGCTCCGCGGGGCTGCGGAAGCGTGTGGTCAGGCCGACAAGCCTGGCTTGGTGCCACCGATCCGACCTTTGGCCGACTGATAATGACCGGTGGCGGGAGCGAGGGTGCCCAAGCTGCCGAGCCCGAAGGGGGGCATGTTGTGGTAGATGGTCTCGTAAGCGCCTTCCTTGATGGAATACGTCTCGTGTCAGATGCCCACGTCTCCGCTGTTGCCCACGTGGCGGGTGAAGGCCTGCCACGCCGGCAGGTGCTGGCCCGTCTTGCTGGTGGCATAATCCATCAGGTGCTCGGCGGAGCGCCAGTATTGCAAGGAAAGGGTCGTGCGGCCAAACCACGCGTCGTCCCCGAGGAATCCCAGTTCCTTGTGCGCCGCCAGCTCGCGGAGCATCCTGCCCATGGCCATGCCGATGGGGAACCATTGGTGGACCTTGAGCGGGCGGTTGATCCGCATCCCGATCAGGAAGACGCAGAAATCCCCTTCGATTCGCCCGGTCATCCGCTGATTGATGAAGTTCGTGGCCATGGGAGTGGTTAGCTGCTTAATATTACTTTGTCACTTCCCTAAGAGGAGTTGAACCGGGTCTGGCACCAAGGACAA
>CALMAQ010000157.1:0-5359 GCA_937859745.1 uncultured Verrucomicrobiota bacterium
GCGCAGCCGACCGTGGCCGCCGCCAGGATCAGCACGCGGCCCGGTTCGAGGTAGGCCGCCGCCCCGGCCCGCGCCGCCATGACCGGCGAAAGGGCGGACGCGCCGCCCAAGAGGGCGCGCAGGTAGAGGAGGGCGTCGGCGAAGGTGTTCTCGCGGAAGAACACCCAGCCCAGGGCCACGGCCAGCAGCGTGTAGGCGCGTGCCGCCGCCCCGGGCAGGCGCGCGAGCATGCGCTCCAGGCCCAGGCGCTCGGCGATCAGGAAAGCGCCGTGCCACAGGCCCCAGACGACGAAGGTCCAGCTCGCCCCGTGCCACAGGCCGCAGAAGAAGAACACCGTCAGCAGGTTGCCCAGTGTGCGCGCGGGCCCACGGCGGTTGCCGCCCAGGGGGATGTAGAGGTAGTCGCGGAACCAGGTGGAAAGCGAGATGTGCCAGCGCCGCCAGAACTCGCCCAGCGAGCGGGCGACGTAGGGGTAGTGGAAGTTCTCCAGGAAACGGAAGCCGAACATCCGGCCCAGGCCGATGGCCATGTCGGAGTAGCCCGAGAAATCGTAGTAGATCTGGAAGGTGTAGCAGGCCAGCCCCAGCCAGGCGGCGGGAGCGTTGAGCATCGTGCGAGGGTCAAGCGCGAAGACGGCGTTGGCGGTGGCCCCGAGCGGGTTGGCCAGCAGCACCTTCTTGCCCAGGCCAAGGATGAACCGCCGCGTCCCTTCACCGAGGTCGTCCAGGCCGACCCGGCGGGGGACGATGAGTTGGGCGGCCACGTCGCGGTAGCGCACCACCGGACCCGCGACGAGCTGGGGAAAGAGGGAGATGTAGAGCGCCAGGTCGAGCAGGCGGCGTTGGGCGAGCACCTTCCGGCGGTGCACGTCCACCAGGTAGGAGATGGCGTGGAAGGTGAAGAACGAGATGCCCAGGGGCAGGTGGACCGGCGCGAGGTCCAGCGCGGGCGCATTCCCCCAGCCGGACGCGGGCCACGCCACGCCCAGCAGCGTGGACAGGTTCCCGGCCAGGAAGTTGGCGTACTTGAACCAGCAGAGCAGCGCCAGGTTGCCCGCGATCCCCCACCAGACCACCCCCCGGTAGCTGGGCCGGTCGCGCGTGTCCTCGATCAGGATGGCCGCCGCGTAGTTGAGCGCGATGGACGCAAGCATCACGGCCAGGTAGCCCAGCTCGCCCCAGGCGTAGAACAGGAGGCTGGCCGCCAGCAGGAAGCCGTTGCGCCACGCGCGCCGGTTGGGCAACAGGAAGTATCCAGCCAACGTGACCGGCAGGAACAGGAACAGGAACGTGATGGAACTGAAAACCATGCCGCGGGCGAGACCGCTCTAGCTTCGGGGAACCTCCCGCGGGCGCACAACTAAAAAGCCGGGCGCGCCTTCCCTGCCCGTCCGCGCGCGGTGGGTCACTCCAGGCACCGCGTGGTCGCCGCGAGCATGCTGCTCATAGTTTCCTCGGTCTCGTCGCCCATGTTGGAGATACGGAACGCCTTGCCCTTGAGCTTGCCGTAGCCGCCGTCGAACACGAAGCCGTGCTGCTTTTTCACCCGGCCGATCCAGGCCGCCACGTCCACGTTGCGCGTGTTGGCGATGCACGTCAGCGTCTTGGAGCGAAAACCTTCCGGCGCGAAGAAGTCGAACCCGTTCTCCTTGACCCATGTATGCACCAGCGCGTTGGTGCTTGCGTGGCGGGCGTAGCGCGCTTCCAGGCCCTCGTGGAAGATGTCCTCCAGCTTGGATTGCAGCGCGTAGATGTGCCCGATGCTGGGCGTGCTCGGGGTCATGTTGCCTTCCTGGTTCTTCTTGAACTCCAGAAAATCGAAGTAGTAGCCCCGGTCCTTGGTTTGCGCGGCACGGGCGAACGCCTTCTCGGACACCGCGAACAGCGCCAATCCCGGCGGCAGCGCGAGCGCCTTCTGGCTGCCCGTGAGCAGCACGTCGATGCCGAGTTCGTCCATGGCGATGGGCACCGCCGAGAACGACGACACCGTGTCCACGACCAGCAGCACACCGGGATGCTTCCGCACGACCGCGCAGACGTCCGCGAGCGGGTTCATCACGCCCGTGCTTGTCTCGTTGTGGATCAGCGTGACGGTGTCGTAGGCACCCGTGGCGAGTTTTTCGTGCAACGCCTCGGGGTGGGTGTAGTCGCCCCATTCGACTTGCAAGGCGTCGGCCTCCTTGCCACAACGTTTGCTCACATCCAGCCACTTGTCCGAGAACGCGCCCTGCATGCAGCAGAGCACGCGGGTGTGCACCAGGTTGCGGATGGCCGCTTCCATCACGCCCCAGGCCGAAGACGTGGACAGGAACACCGGCTGCTTCGTGCCGAACAGCGTCTGGAGTTGCGGCTGGATCCCGGCGTAGAGCGCCTTGAACTCGCTGCCGCGGTGCCCGATCATCGGGCGGCTGAAGGCGGCGAGGGTCTTGGGCGAAACTTCGACCGGACCGGGGCTGAAAAGTTTGATGTGCGGAGTCATGGGAAAGGCGAAATGCGGAAAAGGGGTGGTAAGAAAAGCGCAAAATGACGCGGTGGAAAGTGGTATTTCTGCCGGATGGACCCACGCTCCTCTGCCTTCTGCCCTCTGCCTACTCCTCCCAGATAAAGTGTTCCAGCCGCCGTCGGCTCAGGAGATTCTCGAACTCGCTCTTCATCGGGCCGTCGGCGGCGGCGAGCTTTTTGTAGACCGCGATGGCCGCCGCCCATTGCTCCCGCGATTCCAGCAGCTTCCCGGCGGCATAGCCCGCGCGGTAGAACCACGTCCACTCGGGCACGTCGGGCACGTCGGGTGCGTTGACGTTGCTGCCGGACGCGGGCACGGGGGTGGGTTCCGGGGTGTTGAGCGCGTCGTCGTAGGCGGCCAGCGCGGCGTCGGGTTCGCCCATCTTCTCCAGCACGTCGCCCTTCTGGGTCAGCGCCTGCCGCCGCCAGAGCAGCGACGCCCCGGGCGTGTTCCGCAACTGGTCGAAGGTCCGCACCGCCTCGGCGTAGAGCTTGGGATCGTTCGCCGCCAGCAGCAGCAGCGTCCTTCCCCGGCCGCCCAGCGCCGCGCAGCGCGCGTCCAGGTCGGCGTCGCTCAGGGTCGCCACGTTGCCCGTGGCCTTGAGCACGCCGTTGTAAAGTTGCAGCGCCTTCTCGCTGCGGTCGAGCTGGTTTTGCACGTCCGCCTCCCGCAGGGACGCCGCCAGCCGCAGCGGCCCGGCACGCCCCGCCACGGACTCGAAGAGGGCCGCCGCCCGCTCCAGCCCTGCCGGGCTCATGCTCGACGCCGCCGACATGCCCGCCAGATACAGCGCGGACTCCGCCAGCGGCGAGGCGGGTGCGTTTTCGGCCAGCAGTTCGAACTGGGTCTGCGCGTCGGGAAAGTCCGCCTGCTGGAAGTACATCCCCCCGAGCTTCTTGCGGACCTCGGCGGCCAGCGGCGAGCCCGGACGGGCCGCGAGCAACTTTTTGGCCAGCGCGACGGCCTTGTTTTCGTCGCGCGCGGGTCCCGGGGTGTCCGCCAGCCAGATGGCGAGGGATTCGGCCCGCGCGCGCTCCTCGTCCGGGGCGGGGGGACTGGCGGGCTGATCGTTGCCGACCGGACGCAGGTCGGGAGCGTCGAGTTCGTGCCACGCGATGTCGAGGTTCGGCCGGGTGTGTTCGAAGGCCAACTCCGCTAGCGCGATCCGCGCCTCGGGCGCGCGGGCGTGGCCGGGATGATCCCGCAGGAAGCCGCGCAGACACCCCGCCGCGCGCTGGCGCGAGACCCGGTCGGTCGGCCGGGCCTCCCTGGCGCGCGCGAGCCCTTCCTCCAGCGCGAACTCGGCGTTGAACGGACTGTCCGGGAAGCGCGCGCGGAAGTCTGCTTCCGCCGCCGTGTACCGGGGCACGTCCAGGGCGCGCAGGGAGCAGAGGGCCGCGTTGAACGCCGCTGCCTCGGCCTGCGGTCCGGTCTTGAGCCGGTCGGCCACGGCCGTGAACCCGGTGGCGGCCTTCACCCGGTCGTTTTCCGCGAGGGAGATGCGCGCGTCGAGCACGTCCATCTCCGTCCGCCAGGGGATGGGTGAACCGGCCCGGAACGCCGCGCCGGGAACCCCGGGGACCGTCCCGGGCACGGCGAGCGCGTTGCTCCGCGCCAGGGCAGTCAACTGCGTGCGGGCCTGATCCAGCGTGGCGCGCGCCTCGGTCGGGCGGCCCTGCCGCAGCCGCAACGACGCGAGTTCGACCAGCGCCCGGGCGTGCAGCCAATGATCCGGAAAGGCTTCCGCGAGCCGCCCGAACATTTCCTCCGCCTGGTCCATGCCACCCGGGCGTCGCGCTTCCACGCGCCCGAGCGTCAGCAGGGCCAAGGCCTGCCGCTCGGGCTCCTTGTCGTCGTCGATCCAGCGCCGGATGTCGGAGAGATCAGGCTGGGGATCGTGCCGGTACAGGGCTTCCAGCCAGGAGAACGTGCGGGTCAGGAAGGCGCGGTCGGGATAGTGCTCGATGTGGGGATGGTGTTCGATGAGGCTTTCCAGCACGTCCTCGGCGGTGTCAAGCTTGCCCTGGTCGAGCCGCGCCTGCGTCCAGCCCCAGGAAAGGTCCACGAGCAGGCGTTCGCTCAGGCCCTCGGGATGGGCCAGCGCCGCGCTGAACGCCGCTTCCGCCTGCACGGGCTCGTGCTGGGCGAGCCGCAGGCGGCCCAACAGGTAGGCGCGTTCCTTGTTGTGGCCCCGGCGCGCGGCGTCTGTGGGATCGAAGGCACCGTCGGTGCGGAGCAGCAGGGCGGCATCGTCCAGGCGGTTGCGGTTGAGCGCGATCTCCGCGCAACGCAGCCGGGCGGTCTCGCCCAGGAGCGGATGGGCGCACAGTGGCGTCAAAACGTCGGCGGCCTCTGCCGGGCGGTCGAGCACGAGGAGACATTCTCCCTGGCCGAAACGGGCCTGCGCGCGCAGGTCGTCCACTCCGGGCGCGGCCGGAGCCTGCGCCGCTCGGGTGTAGCTGGCGAGCGCGTCGTTCCAGCGGCCCAGCGCCGCGTACACCTGCCCGCGCCAGAAGGCGGCCTCCGGATCGGCGGGGGCGTCCGCCGGAGCCGGGGGAAGGTTGGTGTCCAGCGTGGCCAGCGCCCCGGCGGCGTCCGGTTCCGTGAGCAAGGCGCGCACGAGTGTGAGGGCCGCCGCACGGCGCTGTTGCGGGGCGAGGTCCAAGTGCAGGAAAGCGCGCAGCTTGAACGCGGCCACGGGCGGCAATCCATCCTTCCAGGCACGGATACCTTCGTCGTAGAGGGTGGTGGGGGCGGGTTCCTGGGCGTGGAGCATGCCCGCGAGGCAGAAAAGGATGACAGGGATGAATCGTATCAGGATCGCCGCGAAGCGGCCCCGGGCCCCGGGGGGGAAGC
>CALMAQ010000157.1:5369-11122 GCA_937859745.1 uncultured Verrucomicrobiota bacterium
CCGGGCATTACCCTCTCCCGGCCCCCCGCCCCCCCCCACGTCCCGAGGGAGAGCTCGCGCTCCGAGCGGTCCGTGACTTTTTTGGAAAAACGCCTTGTCCATCGACAAGCAGAGAGCGACGGATCGCTTGGAGAGCGATCCCTCCCTCGGGACGTGCCGCCTAGGGCGGTTATCCGGTGACACCCGCTCATAACTTTCCCGCCAGATACCGGCCCGTGTAGCTGCCGGGAAGCTGCGCGATCTCCTCCGGGGTGCCCGCGCCGAGGATGCGCCCGCCGCCCGCGCCGCCCTCGGGGCCCAGGTCGATCACCCAATCCGCGCACTTGATGACCTCCAGGTTGTGCTCGATCACGATCAGAGTGTTGCCCGCGTCGCGCAGCTTGAAAAGCACTTCCAGCAGCTTGGCGATGTCCGAGAAGTGCAGGCCGGTCGTTGGCTCGTCGAAGAGGTACACCGTCCGGCCCGTGGCCTTCTTGGCCAGTTCCGCCGCGAGCTTGACCCGCTGCGCCTCGCCGCCGCTGAGCGTGTTCGCGCCCTGGCCCAGCCGCAGGTAGCCCAGGCCCACGGCCTCCATCGCGGCGAGCCGGTCGGCCACAGCGGGCACGGCGCGGAAGAACCGGCTGGCCTCCTCGATGGTCATGTCGAGCACGTCGGCCACGTTCTTGCCCTTGAACGTCACCTCCAGCGTTTCCCGGTTGTACCGCTTGCCCTCGCACACCTCGCAGGTGACGTGGACATCGGGCAAAAACTGCATCTCGATCTTCATCACCCCGTCGCCTTCGCAGTGCTCGCAGCGCCCGCCCTTGACGTTGAACGAGAACCGCCCGGCGTCGTAGCCGCGGATGCGCGCGGCGGGCAGTTGCGCGAACAGCTCCCGGATCGGTCCGAAGGCTCCCGTGTACGTCGCCGGGTTCGAGCGCGGGCTCCGGCCGATAGGGCTCTGGTCGATGACGATGGCGTGGTCGATCTGCTCCGCGCCTTCGATCCGCTCGTGCTTGCCGGGGGCGTCCTTGGCGCGGTAGAGCTGGCGCGCGAGCGACCGGCGCAGGATATCGTCCACCAGCGTGCTCTTGCCCGAGCCGCTGACGCCCGTGACGCACGTCAGGCAGCCCAGCGGGAACGCGGCGTGGACGTGCTGGAGGTTGTTCTCGGTCGCGCCCATGACCTCCAGCCAGCCCTGGCCGTCGCCGATGGCCGTCTTCTTGCCCACGACCGGCACGGGCGAGGGATGCGCGGGCTGGTGGCGGCGGCGTGGCACGGGGATCGTCAGCCGCCCGCTGAGGTATTGCGCCGTCGGCGAGTTCTCGACGTGCAGGATCTCCTCCAGCGTGCCCTGCGCCACCAGCCGCCCGCCGCGCGGGCCCGCGCCGGGGCCGATGTCGAGGATGTGGTCGGCGGCGCGGATCGTGTCCTCGTCGTGCTCGACGACGATCACGCTGTTGCCCAGGTCGCGCAGGCGGCGCAGGGTGGAGATGAGCCGGTCATTGTCGCGCTGGTGCAGGCCGATGCTCGGCTCGTCGAGCACGTAGAGCACGCCTGCCAGCCGCGAGCCGATCTGCGCCGCCAGCCGGATGCGCTGCGATTCGCCGCCCGAGAGCGTGCCACTCTCGCGGTCGAGGTTCAGGTAGCTCAGGCCCACTTCCACGAGGAAGCCCAGCCGGGTCGTCACCTCGCGCACGATCTCGCTGGCGATCTGGCGCTGGGTGGGGGTCAGCGCCAGGCGGCCGATGAGCGCGTGGGACTCGCCGATGGTCAGGCGGCAGAACTCGCGGATGTTGACCGACGGCGGCCCCTCGCCACCCTCCACGCCGAGCGTCACCGCGAGGATTTCCGGCCGCAGCCGCGCGCCGTGGCAGGCCGGGCAAGGCTGGGGGCTCATGAAGGAGCGCAGGCGGTGCTTGGTCAGTTCGCTCTCGGTGGTGTCGAGCAGGTGCTGGAGTTGCGCCACCAGCCCCTCGAACGGCTTCTTGGTCGTGACCTGCTCGCCCTTGCCCTGCTCCTTCTGCTTGGCCGTGCCCTTGAGGATGTGCGTTTCCACCGGGTCGTCGCCCGTGCCGTGGAACAGGGCGTCCTGAAACTTTTTCGGCAGGTCCGCGAAAGGCTTGTCCAGCGCCGCGCCGAAGTGCGCCGCCAGCCCGCGCAGCACCACCTGGTAGTACGCCCGCATCCGCTTGCCGACGCCCCGGTGCCAGGGGCTGACCGCGCCTTCCAGGAGCGTTTTTGTCGGGTCGGGCACCATCAACTCGGGGTCCAACACCTGCAGGACGCCCAGGCCGTGGCACGTCGGGCACGCGCCCAGGTGGCTGTTGAAGGAAAAGTGCTTGGCGGTCAGCGCGGGCAAGGTGAAGCCGGTCTGCGGGTCGCGGTAGTCGGTGGAATACGGCGTTTCCTCCCAGGCGTCGGGATCGTCCCCGCCCGGCGCTTGGTGAAGGGCAACCAACTGGCTCTTGCCCCAGCGCAGGGCCGTCTCGACCGAATCCGAGAGCCGCGCGCGGACCCCGTCGCGCAGGACGAGCCGGTCGACCACGGCCTCGATGGAGTGTTCCTTCGTCTTGGCCAGCCGCACCGGCTCGGGGCCGTCCAGTTCGACGATCTTGCCGTCCAGCCGCACGCGTACGAACCCCTCGCGGCGGACCTTTTCGAGCACGTCGCGGAACTCGCCCGTCTGGCCCCGCACGACGGGCGCGAGCAGGATCAGCTTGGAATTGGGCTCCAGCGCGAGGATCTGGTCCACGATCCCCTGCGGGGTTTGGCGGCGCAGGGGGCGGCCGGTGGCGGGGTCGTGCGGCTGGCCGACGCTCGCGTAGAGGAGTCGCAGGTAATCGTAGATTTCGGTCGTCGTGGCGATGGTCGAGCGCGGATTGCCCGCCCCGGCGCGCTGTTCGAGCGCGATGGCGGGGCTCAGGCCCTCAATGAAGTCCACGTCGGGTTTTTCGAGCTGGTCGAGGAACTGCCGGGCGTAGGCCGAAAGGCTCTCGACGTAGCGGCGGCGGCCCTCGGCGTAGAGGGTGTCGAAGGCCAGGCTGCTCTTGCCCGAACCGCTCGGGCCCGTGATGACCACCAGTTGGCCGCGAGGCAGCGTCAGGCTGAGATTTTGCAGATTGTGCTGGCGCGCCCCGCCGATTCTGATAGTCTGCTGGGTCATTCGGAAAATGCCTCCGGCACTCGGAATGCTATACCGCGAAGGATGTCCAGCAAAGCACACCGCGCCCGTCAAAGCCAATGAATTCCTCCTCCCTACCCGAGGTTCCGGCGGCGGTGGATGCCGCGCACCAGGGCGATAGCATCACGGTTTCCCGTGCGGAACTGCTGGAGCTGCACAACAAGTTCCGGGCGGTCAAGCACAGCGCCTGCAACGCGCTGGCGGTCATCATGGCCCTCTCCGAGATGGCCGAGCGCAACCCGACCTACGTGGAAAAACTCACCAAGACGGTGCTCTCCAAGAGCCCGCAGATGGTGACGGAGTTGCGGACGTTCGACGATGAGTTCCGCGCGCTGCTCAAATCGCAGCCGGATTAGAAGTGCCACTTGCGGGCGGCCTATCTATAGCTATAGCAGCTCCAACTGCTCGTCCCGCTCCGCGCCCACCTGTCCGGGCTTGGCTGCGTGCAGCGCTAGGCTCGGCAGCCGGATGTCCAGCCCCAGCAGCCGCCCCAGTCGCTGGCACGTCAGCGGCGAGAAGCCCTCGTAGTGGTTGTTGACCATCACGTAGATGCGCTTGGTGTCCCCGAGGTGCTTGGCGATGCGTTGCGCCCAGAATTCCATCCCGCTCTCACGCGACCACAGCAGGCTGCCGTAGCGGAACTGCCGCTCGCCGTCGGCCCGGAACTTCGTGTCCAGGTCGCCCATCAGGCGCACGTAGAGGAAATCTCCCGTCAGCGGCAGGAACTCGAACGCTCCCTTGTTCTGCGCCTCCAGCGGGCTGAGGTCGTTCCAGGCCCAGGTGATGCCGTGCTCGGCCAACAGGCGCGCCACGGCCGGGCGGTGCCAGTCCGCGTGCCGGAACTCCACGGCGAAACTCATCCGGCCCACCGGCAGCCAGTCCAGGAACTCCCGCAAAGCCTCCTCGTCCGTGTCCGGCTTGAAGTACGGCGAAAACTGGATCAGCACCGCCCCGAGCTTCGTTCCCAGCGGACGCAGGCTGCCCAGGAAAGCGTTCAACTGCGGGCGGCAGTTCCGCAGGCGGGCGTCGTGGGTGATCTCGCGCGGCATCTTGGCCGTGAACACGAAGTCGTCCGGCGTCCGGTCCGCCCATCCGGCCACGACCTTGAGGGCCGGGATGTGGTAGAACGTCGAGTCGATTTCCACCGCCGGGAGATACTGCGCGTAATAGGGAAGTTGCCCCGTGGAATCGAGCCCGGCGGGGTAGAACACGTCGCGCCAGTCCTCGAAGTTCCACGCGCAGGTGCCCAGCTTGATTTTTTCGCTCGGGTCGTCCATGAGAAAAGGCTCGTCGCATGAACATCGGCCCCCCGGCCTCGGCCGGATGGAAGGCGGAGGGCAGAGGGTAGACAGCTTCCGCGCCTCACTTCGTCCTCATGATTTTTCTCCTCTGCCCTCCGCCTTCCCACCGGTCTTGACCTGCGGACGAATTTCGCTAGCCTCCCCTTTTCCACCCCATGAAGCAAAAGAGTCTATTCGTCGCGCTGCTCGCCCTCGGATGCGTGGCCTTGCCGCACCGCAGCCCGGCCCCGCTGATCGTCCGTGAAGGCGAGGGCGTCACCTACGTTGCCCCCGGAGGCGAGGAAGTCCCCGACGAGAGCGATGCCCAGACCCAGTTCGACAAGGCGCTCGCCGCGGAAAAGGCCGACAAGGACGGCCCCGCCCTCGGCGGCTACCGCAAGACCGTGCGCCGCTTCCCCAAGACCCAGGTGGCCGCCACGGCGCAGTTCCGCATCGGCGTCATCCTCGAAAAGCACAAGGACTACAACGGCGCTTCCCAGGCCTACGAGAAGATGATCATCAATTATCCGCACAGCGCGGACTTCAACGCCGCGCTCGACGGCGAGTTCCGCATCGGCACGGCCTACCTCGAGGGCGCGCGCCAGAAGTTGCTCGGCGTGACCACCCCGCTGACCGCGCGCGAGCGGGCGGTCCCCGTCTACCGGGTCATCACGCTCAACGCGCCCTTCAGCCGTCTCGCACCGCTGGCGCAGTTCAACATCGGCCAGTCCTACGAACTCCAGGACGACTACAAGAACGCCGTGACCGCGTACCAGGTCGTGGTGGACAAGTATCCCAACGATCCCATCGCGCAGGACGCGCTCTACCAGATCGCCTTCTCGTACCTGAGGATCACGCGCAACGGCTCCAACGACCGCAACGCCACCCGCCGCGCGCGGGAAAGCTTCGAGGATTTTCTCTCCCAGTACCCCAACAGCGAGAAGGCCGAGCAAGCCCGGCAGAACATCGCTTCCCTGTCCACGGCGCAGACCGGCGGCTCGCTCCAGATCGCCGATTACTACTACGGGCAGAAGCAGTACCGCGCCGCGGTGGTGTACTACAACGACGTGATCCGCCAGGAACCCAACTCGCCCAACAGCGTGAAGGCCAAGACGCGCCTGGACTCGATCCGCAGCAAGTACGGCGAGAAATATTTCGTGACGGCCTCGTCTTCCGCGGGCAAGCCGGGCGCGACCGCCAACGGCGTGACGCCCAAGCTGGGCGACAGCCGCTTGCAGGCCCAGTCGGACACCTCGAAGCGGCCCGACTACGCGGGCCCGCCCGTGAGCGCGCCCACGCCGCCCCCGCCC
>CALMAQ010000158.1 GCA_937859745.1 uncultured Verrucomicrobiota bacterium
GAGCACAAGGCCACGCACCAGCCCAAGAAGGAACGAGACGACAAGCTCATGGAGAAATCGACCGACGGAGCCAGGGCCAAGCCTGAAAAGCAGCCGTTCGTGACCGACGAGGGCAAATTACAGGACAAAGAGAAAAAAACCGGCGACAGGAAGGCCGCCGCCTTATCTTCTTCCGCCGACAGTCACCAGCCCAAAAAAACCGGGTCGGGCGGCACGGGCACCAGCGATGAGCAGGCCGCGCGCAAGGCGGAGGCGCTCGCGGCGATCAACGGCAGCGACGAAGGCGGCAACGGCGGCAGCGGCAGCGGCAACGGCGGCAGCGGCAGCGGCAACGGCGGCGGCAAAGGCAGCGGCAGCGGCAACTCCGACGGCGTCATCGCGCTCTACAACGAGCAGATCCACGACAAGCTGCACGGCCAGTGGGACCAGCCCACCGTCGCGGGCGGCACGGCCGAGGGCACGCTCGTCGCCATGCTCAAAATCCGCATCGAAAAGGATGGCCACATCTCGAAGTATTCGCTCTCGACGCCCTCGGGCATCGCGCCCATGGACGAGTCGGTCCTGGCCGCCGCGGCCCGGGTCAAGCAGATCGAACCGCTCCCGATGGCCCTGGCAAAAAAGGGTTACTACGAGGTGAGCATCGAGTTCAAGCGCGAGTAGGGGTTCCGGGATTCTGGTCAGTTCATAAGTAGGGATCGCTCTCCGAGCAATCCCTACCTCGGAACGCCGTGGTAGCCCCGCCCCACGCGCGTATAATATTTCCTCACCACCCGTCCCTTGATCTCGATGGCGTGCGCCTGGATGTCCTCCATCGAGGCAAAACGTTCGACCACTTCCGGCGTGGCCAGCCAGTGGTCGTTGAAGCTGGCCAGCACCATGGAAGCGCCCTCCTGCGCGGCGGGCGGGAACCAGTACGCGAACATCAGGCTCGCGGCACCGAAGAGGTGCGCCCCGGCAACTTCCCGCACGGACGCCGGACGCCCGGAGTGATAGAACGCCGCCTCGCTGGCGATGAAGTCCTTGTCCATGCCGACGATCAGGACCCTCTCCCGGGTATCCCCACGCACGGCGGCCTGCTGGCGCTCCAGCTCCCAACCCATCTTTGGCCAACCCACCGGCAGCAATTCGATGGCTTTCGGCGGTTTCACCCCCGGCAGGCCGAACGCCAGCCATTGCAGCAGCCCCAGGTACGCCGCGGCGAGCAGCGCCGCCGTCACGCGCCCGCTCACCCGCAGCGCCCTCCCGGCTGGCCGCGCGATTCCCGCTCCCGCGATCTGCGCTGCCAGCAGCGGCACGAGCGCGAGCCAGAGCGGCCCCGTCCAGTTGAGCTTGACCCGGTGCGTCAAACTGAACACCACGAACACCGAAAGCGGCGTCAGGGTGAACACCCAGCCGAACCTTCGCCGCCGCCTTTCCTCCGCGATGGCGTCCAGCGTCGCCGCCGCGTTGCGCCCCCAGGTGCGCGCGGCGATCCACACGCCGACGGGAGTGAGCATCAGCAGCACCGAGCCGAGCAGTTCCGGCAGTGAGAACCTTCGGCGCTCGCGCAGCCGCCCGGCGCTCTGGAAACCGAAGGAGGCCCAATGATGGGTTGCGTTCCACCAGACCACGGGCGAGAAGATCACCGCCGCCAGCGCGACCGCCGCGTAGGGCGCGGCGTGCCGGAACCACCGCCGCGCGGGCCGGTCGAGCGCCATGAACAGCAGGGTCGCCGGTCCCAGCAACACAATCGTGTATTTGGAAAGCATCCCCAGCCCGAGGCACACGCCGACGCCCAGCCACGACCGCGCCGCGCCCAGGAAGAACACGCGCGCAAGGAAATAGAGCATCGCGGCCCAGCACGCGGTCAGCGGGGCGTCGGGGGTCATGATGCAGCCCGCCAGGAAGAAGAACGGCAGCCCCTGCACGAGCAGCGCCGCCGCCGCGCCCGCGCGTCGCCCGTAAAGCAGCGTGCCCAGACGATAGGCATAGAACGTGGCCACGGCCGAGCAGGCCAGCGCGGGCAGGCGCACGGCGAACTCCGTCTGGCCGCACAGGTGCGTGGCCGCCGCGATCAGCCACGCGACCATCGGCGGGTGGTCGAGGTAGCCGATGTCGAGGTGTTGCGCGTAGTTCCAGTAGTAAGCCTCTTCGGGATAAAGCGTGATCCACGGTGCGTAGACGAGCCGCAGCAGAAACAACGCGCCCGCCAGCCGCAGCATCGGTTCGCGCCAGACGGGAGAAGGCCGTCGGCCGAAGAATGCTTCGGAAGCTATGGTGCTGGCAGACATGGCGCGCAGTTTCGGCGCGCGCATCCCCCGCGACAAGCAAAACCGTCGAAAGCAGTGGGCGGAAGGCGCTACGCGCCGATGCAGGATGAGCAGCCCCGGCGATCCAGAAGGGACATCCTGCATCCTGCATCCTGCTGCCATCCGTCATCCGTCATCCATCCGCCTCCCGCCTTCCTCACTCCGCCCCGAACCGCAACTCCCTCTGCCCGTCCGTGAACCATGACGGGTCGAACCCGTCCGCCAGCGCAATCGCCTCCACCCGCAACAGGCCCGCCTGCCGCAGCCGCACGCACGCCCGGTGCAACCCGCGCCCGTGTTCCGAGGCCACGTAGGCGATGTTCTCCACCGCCGCCTGCGCGAGCAGCCGCAAGTCGTCCGGCATCACCGCCGCGTCCGCCGCCACCGCGCCCGGCGGCCCGGCCAGCTCGGCGGCCTTGAGC
>CALMAQ010000159.1 GCA_937859745.1 uncultured Verrucomicrobiota bacterium
ATGGCGAACTGCTGCGAGACGATGGTGGGATTGGCCGCCACCGTTTCCCGCAGGCAATCGTCGAGCGTGAGGGTTTCGGCAAAGGCGGCAGGCGGCAGGCGGAAGGCGGAAAGGAGCAGGCCGCAGGTGGCCAGCGCGAGGCCGGGGACATGCCGCCGCCCGGCGCGCGCCGTCCACGACCACGCCTTTCCGCCTTCTGCCTTCTGCCTTCTATTTTTTGCCTTCTTCATTTCGGCAGCGGGGGCATGGCGGTTGCGCTGCCCTGCGCCGGGCGGCCCAGCGACATGGCGCGCTCCAGCCGCGCCAGGGCCGTGTTGTACGACAGGCGGCCAGCGAGTTCCCCCGAGCGGATTCGCGTGAAGTCCACGCGGGCTTGCAGCACGTCGAGCTGGCTGTTCAACCCGGCGTCGAAGTTGCGCGTGGCCAGGTCGAGCGATTCGCTGGCCAACTGGGTGTTTTCGGCGAGCGGCTTGAGGCTGGCTTCAGCCGTCCGCAGGTCGTTGTAGGCTGTGTACACGTCGCTTTCGACCTGCCGGCGGGTGGCGGCGAGCTGGGCCTCGGCCTCGCCGACCTGCGCCTGCACCGCGCGGACGCGGCCCCGCGTGGCGAAGCCGTCGAAGAGCGTCCAGCTCGCCGTCACCGCCAGCGTGTAGCCCGAATAGCTGCTGTCCACGGTGCGGATGTCGGGCTCGCTGTAGATGTCGTAGGCGGCGTAGGCCGTCACCTGCGGGCGGGTGGCGCTCTTTTCCACCACGATCTGCCGCTTGAGCGCATCGATGGCCAGCAGCCGCGACTGTACCTCCGGGCGCTTTGCCCGCGCGCGCTCCAGGCACTCCGCCAGCGTCATGGACACCGGCCGCACCTCCAGCGCGCCGCGCACGCGGAACGGGGCCTTGAAGCCACCGGCCACGTAGGACACCCCCAGGGACTGGGCGAGGACCGCGTAGGCCGTTTCCACCGCCGCCTGGGAGTTGAGCAGCGCGGGGCGTTCGTTGGCCAGGGCGACCTGCGAGCGGTTGACGTTGATCAGGCCGACGGACCCGGCGGCCAGGCGGTCCTGCTGGTCCTTGACCTGGCTGGCCAGCAGGTCCACGGCCTGCTGGTTCACTCCGATGCTCGCCTCGGCGTAGAGCACGTTGTAGTAGGCCGCGCGGACGGCCAGGGTCGTCGCGTCGATCTGCGCCTGGTAATCGTAGCCCGCGGCCTGCGCTTGCAGCTTGGCCGCGGCGATGCGGTTCCGCACCGCACCGCCCGAGTAGACGTTCTGGCTCACGCGCAGGTCGCCGTAATAATCGTCGGGCCGGTTGAAGTTCGACTCGGTCACGACGACCTGGCCGCTGCTGTTGACGCTGCTGGTCACGGTGCCGCCGTTGGCGATGCTCTGGTCGCGGCGCTGGTAGTAGCCCGACGCGGTCAGCGACGGGTAGACCTGCGATTGGGCGACGGTGATGGCCGCCCGGGCGGATTCCACGCGCTTGTAGGCCGCCAGCACGTCGGGGTTCTGCTGCGCGGCGAGCGCGACGCAGGCGGCCTCGCTGTAGACGGGCACCTCGCTGTCGGCCGAGGAGATGACGATGGAAGCCCGGGAAGGCTGCCTAGCGGCCTTGGCGGCCTTGGCGGCTTTGGGCGGGTCCGCCGCCGGCGGCGCGGCAGGCGGCGCGGCCGCCAACGGCGGATGCGCCGCCCAGAGCAGGGCGGCGGCAAGGGCCAGAGACCGTCCGGCGGACGAGGACCGCGGGTGCGGTCGGAGGAGGCGTTTCATCGGGAGAGGCACCCACGCTTGTAGGCAAGCGGGGCTGGGCGGCCAAGGAAATTCGCGCCGTTTTCCCTCTGAAAAGCTGGATTGGCAGTTGACGCCGCCCCGACCCGACCGTTACATGCTCTCGCGTCCATTCAATGCTCAAACTTCCCCTGTTTGCGGACCGCGTCAAACCGGTCACCGACCGTTGCCGATCCGACAAGAACACGCGGCTGCGGCTGAGGTTCGACCCTTATTACAACGTCGTCGAGGAAGCCGACGGCATCAACATCGTCTGCCGCGGACGGCGGATGGTGATGATGTCCAGCAACGAATACCTGGGCCTGAGCACGCACCCGGAGGTGCGCCGCGCGGCGCAGGCAGCGATTGACGAATGGGGCACCAGCCCGTGCGGCTCGCGGCTGGCCAACGGCTCGCGCGCCTACCACGTCGAACTGGAGGAAGAGCTGGCGGCGTTCCTGGGCAAGGAAGCCTGCCACATCTCGGTCGCGGGCTACATGGCGTGCATGTCCAGCCTGTCCTCCCTGGCGCAGCGCAAGGACACGGTGATCGTGGACAAGAGCATCCACGCCTCGCTCTGGGACGGCGTGCGCCTGAGCGGCGCGGACGTGGAACGATTCGCGCACGAGGACATGGATTCCTTGCGTGCCCTGCTGACCCAGCTCGACCCGGCGCGGCCCAAGATCATCGTGGTGGACGGCGTGTACTCGATGGAGGGCCACCTGGCCAACCTGCCCGAGCTGGTGGAGCTGGCCGACGAGCACGGGGCCTTCCTGGTGGTGGACGACTGCCACGGTTTCGGCGTGCTCGGGCGGCAGGGGCGCGGCGTCTCGGACCACTTCGGCCTGACGGACCGGGTGGACCTGATCTGCGGGAGTTTTTCCAAGTCGCTGGCGAGCACGGGCGGGTTCATCGCGGCGGACCGCGCGACGATCGAATACCTGCGGAGTTCCAGCCAGCAGATCATCTTCAGCGCGGCGATCACGCCCTCGGCCACGGCGGCGGCGCTGGCGAGCCTGCGCGTGATGCAAAAGGAGCCCGAGCACCTGGCGCGCCTGTGGGAGAACACGCGCCACTTGCAGGGCATCCTGCGCGCGCTGGGCGTGGACTTCTGGGAGAGCCCGACCCCGGCCGTCCCGATCGTCATTGGCGACACGGAGAAAGTGTACTTCATCTGGAAGTCGTTGCAGGAACAGGGGTTCTTCACGGTGATGTCGATGTCGCCGGGCGTGCCGGTGGGCAAGGACCTGATCCGCACGGCCGTCAGCGCACTGCACACGAAGGAGATGCTCGACCGCTTCGGCGACGCGCTGAAGGTGGCGATCAAGAAGGCGGGCTACAAGCCGCAGAAGGTGGCGGCGTAAGACTCGCCAGTGCTTGCGGCACGGCGGCGGATGGGCCGCCAACCCGCAGCTTGGCCGGATAGCCCGGGACGACGCCCCGGGGAAAGTGCCCCCCATCCAACCGGACGCAGGCCCCTGCGGATGGCAATCCCCGGAGCGTTGCCCCGGACTATCCAGAAGCTGCCCGCGTTATTTCGAGATGATCTGGCCCGTGCGGAACACGTAGAAGTAGCGCACGCCGTCCGTGTTGTAGTGGCCGGGATTGCTCGGGTCCGGGTAGTAGTACACGGTCGAGTTCAGGCTGAAGTCGTACAGGTACGGGAACGGGAACGTGGGGCTCGTGTAGAAGAACCCACCGCTCTTGAAGTCGTACAGGTAGACCCCGTCCCGGCCATCCGCCGCGTCGAAGACGTACTCGTAGCCCAGGTCGAAGTGGAAGATGTAATGCGTGTCGGGCAGGAAGCTGTAATATCCGAAGTAGTTGCCGTCCTCGAACTGGAGGTAGTCCACGCCGTTGTCCAGGGCCACCGCGTCGCCGAAAAACCCGGGGATCGACAGGTCGTAATCCCGGTAGGCGTCGCCGGTCGGCGTGCCCACCAGGGCGTTGGTGTTCGAGGCGACCAGGGCCCGGCCGTCGTCCTGCAACGCCAGCGCCACCACCTGCCGCGACGTGCCGCCGCTGTTGAAGCCGGCATCCTGCGAGCCATCGGGGAGCAGGCGCGCCAGACCGTTGTGCGGCGAGTTGATCAGCCCGCCCTGGCTCAGGAACGTGCCCCCCGCGAGAGCCGTGCCGCCTGGCTGGACCACCAGAGCGTCCACCTCGGAGATGAACAGGCTGCCGCCGGGCGCGTAGCCCGTGTCCAGACTGCCGTTCGTCCTGAGCCGCACCAGGTGCGCCACGCTGACACCGTCGAAGTGGTTGAAGCCTCCTCCCGCGAGCACCGCGCCATCGCTCTGCACGGCCACGGCGAACACCCCGCCGTCATCGACGCCCTCGCCGACGTTGAAGCCCGGGTCGAGCGTGCCGTCGGCGTTGAGCCGGGCCACCCCGCTGGCGGACTGGCCGTCGTACCCGCTGAAGTAGCCGCCGATGACGATCCGCCCGTCCCGCTGGACCGCGACGGCGCGCACCGCCCGCCCATAGGAGTTGGCCGCGATGCCCGCGCCGCCCGGGTGGAAGCTCGCGTCCACGCTGCCATCCGGGTTGAGCCGCACCACGGCGGCTGTGGCGACCCCGTTGAAGGTGGTGAACGCGCCGCCCACGAGGATCCTGCCGTCGCGCAGAACGTTGACCGTGTAGGCGCTGCCGACCGTGCCGCCGCCGTCCACGACGCCCGTGCCCACGTTGAAGCTGCTGTCCAGGCTGCCGTCGGCGTTGAGCCGCGCGACGCCCCCGCCCGCCGCTTGGCCGAGCACCGTGAAGATGCCGGCCGCGAGGATTTTTCCGTCCGTCTGCACGGCCACGGCCTCAACGGCCAGAGACTGGCTGGCATATGCCGTGAGCGCCAGTCCCGGGTTGAGCGCGTCCAGGCTGCCGTCGGCGTGCAGCCGGGCCACGCAGTTGCGGCTCGCGCCGCGGAACGTGCTGAACCCGCCGCCGACGATCACCTGCCCGTCGCTCTGGAGGGCGATGGCATGGACGCTGGCGTTGGCCTGGCTGCCGTCCGCGAAGGAGGCATCCTGCGCGCCGGGCGACTGGGCGGACGCGACGCCGGCCGGCAGCAGGGAGAGCGCGGCGCACAGCCAGCGCGTGATGGAGAAAGTGGGGGTGGGGGCGGCGGTGAATTTCATGGGAATGGAGAGTTGAAACAGGGTTGGCATGGACTGGCTCACCCTCTTCTCCGCAGATCGCCGGAAAAAGATGCAGATCTTTTTAAGTGGTGTCCTGATCTGGATGCGGGATGACGGATGCGGGATGACGGGGCCGGGTGGCAGATTCTCCCTGGAGCGCCGCAAGCGCGGCCATGCCGGCAGCCGGCATCCGACATCCCAGTCACGACGTCGCCTTTTTCCGGCATCCCACAGCGCAACAGGCGTCACTTCAGCAATTTCAGCAGCTTCCTGAACTCCTCGCCTTCCGCGCGGCCTTGCAGTTCCCACGCCACCGTTTCCACCGTCGTCACGCGCGCGCCGGCCTCGCGCAGTTCGTGCAGCGCCAGGTTGTAGTCCCGCTCGGAACGCGAACTGATCGCGTCCGCCAGCAAGGACACGGCACTGCCCCGCTCCAGCAGGTCGAGCACGGTTTGCCGGATGCAGACGTGCCCTTCGATCCCTACGACCAGCACCGTCCCGGGCAATTCGCCCGCGGCGAAGCAGCCCGCCTTGGAAAACGCGAGGTCCAGCCGGGGCGGCGCCGCGTCCGCTCCCAGCGCCTCGCGCACGGGGGCAATCGTCGCCCCGAGCTTCTCCGGGGCCTGCTCCGTGTGGAAGACCGGCAGGCCGAACTGCCGCGCCACGGCCACCGCCGTCAGGAGACGTTTGACCAGCGCCTCGTGCCCGTGCATGACGGGGACCAGTTTCTCCTGCACGTCGATGACCAGCAGGCCGGTTCGGGTGGGGTCCAGGCGCCAACTCATGCGCTCATCTTAACATGCAGGGACTCCAAACGCGTCCGCCAAACGAATCTCCCTTCACCATGAACGAAATTTCCCCGAAACACGACACGCCGCCCGAGCCCCAGAGCACCTCCAGCGAGAAGTTCCCCATCCGCAAATCGCAGGAGGAGTTCGTCGATGACATGGCCGGTCCCTCCATGGACAAGAGCGAGTACGAAAACACGAAAGAGGAACCCCCCCTGCGCCCCGCCTCGGACGCCGAGGAAACCAGGCGCCAGGATCAGCGGTAGGCCGACACCATCCCCCAGGGCACCTTGTCTTGGGTGGCGGCTTCCAGCTTTACGATCACGAAGTACGTGCCCGTCTGTGGGCAGCGCATCCGGGCGGTCGCACTCGCCCCGGCAGGCAGCGACTGGGCAGCCTGCTCGGCTTCGGTCGGCTGGCCGTCCCGGTCGTAAAGCTGGAGCGAAAGCTTCGCGCCCTTGGCATCCGTGCCGACACAAAAGCAGTAGTCGTTGCCCTTGAAAAGCTGGCACGACACGGACTTGGCCTCATCCAGGCTGATCTCGCCGTCCCAGACCGTGTCGCGCAGGTCAAAGCCCTGCTTGGTGAAAGGGTCCATCGCGGCGAGCGCGTTGGTGAAGCAACCCTCTGCCTGCGGGTGCCCGCGCACGATGCGGTCGTGCCGCAGCCGCACCTCCGGCTGTCCCGGGCTGCTGCCGGTGGCGGGCAAATCACGTTCCAGCGCCACGGGTTCCACCACCTCGCCCCTGCGGGGAAGGTTGTCGCACGCGGGGCCACGGGCAGGGGGGCTGCCCTTGTCGGCGGGCAGTTGGTAGATCACCAAGGTCTGCCTGACCCCGCGGCGGGCCAGCACCGACCAGGTGATGCCGCCGCCGGCGAACAGACCCACCAGCAGGGCGGCGCAGACCCAGCCGCCGCGTCCGAAAACTGGAACCGGAGCGTTCATCGCGTGGGTGGATGGTTCAACGTGGCAGGATAATAGCTCCCTGCGTGGAGGCTGAGGCTTACCCGGTGTGCGGTCAAGGTTTTAAGCACGCCGCAAAACGCCGACTGGCACGAAACCGTGTGCATCCGCCGGAGCGTATGGTCTATATAAATCCATGAGTACCAAACCTACCCAGCCTGAAGCCGACGATTCCAACACGATCAAGGACCCGGACACCTGGACGACCGGCGGCGAACCGGCCACCGGAGCCCAGAAATCGTACCTGAAAACCCTGTCCGCCGAAGCCAAGGTCGAGTTCGACGACGACGCCGAAATCACCAAGGCCGACGCCTCCAAACGCATCGAGGAATTGCGTGGCGGCAACGATCGCGTTAAAGAGTCGGCTTGACGCTCCGCTAGCGTCACAATGGCGCAAGCCGCCTTCCTGTTACCGGCGTGTGGGAGCGGGGCAAGAGGTGTTGGTAGAAAGGAAGGATCTCTCCTTTTCCGATAGGCACGGTGGTAATGGCTACCGCGGCAGCCGTTTGGAAGCGGATTTTTGTTTGATTGTTCTATCCCCGCCCGTGATGGGGTACGACAGTGGCGGTGCTGCCGGGTTCTTCCCGGCGGGGGGCATATGCTATGCTTAATAGGCAGCGGATATGCCCGGTCCATTGAAAACGAACGGCAACCCGCTATCTTTTTGTTCAACGTGGTCACTTTGCGTATTCCGTAACGTCTAAAATGATGAATAATTTCACCCCCAGAGCGCAGCAGGTGTTGGCCTTGGCCCGGAAGGAAGCGGATCGCTTCAATCACAATTACGTCGGCACCGAGCATCTGCTCCTCGGGCTGATCAAGCTCGGCCAAGGCGTCGCCGTGAACGTGCTGCAAAAGATGGGTCTCGACATGGAGACCGTGCGCATGGAGATCGAGAAGCAGGTCGGCAGCGGCCCGGAGACCAAGATGGTCGGCAACATCCCGTACACGCCGCGCGTCAAGAAAGTGCTCGCCTTGGCGGGCAAGGAGGCCAAGAGCCTCAACCATTCCTACGTTGGCACCGAGCACATCCTCCTCGGGTTGCTGCGCGAGGGCGAAGGGGTCGCCGCGCGCGTGCTCAAGAGCCTGGAGGTCGATATTGAACGGACCCGCAACGAAATCCTCAAAGAACTGGACCCGAATTTCACCCCGCCCGAAGCGGAACAAGAAATGCCCACCGAAAACGGAAACAAGAAGGACGTCAAAACACCGGCCCTGCGCGCGTTCGGCAGGGACCTGACCGAGCTCGCCAAAAAAGGCGAGTTGGACCCCGTCATTGGCCGTAAGAACGAGATCGAGCGCGTCATCCAGGTGCTCTGCCGCCGCACCAAGAACAACCCTGTCCTGCTGGGCGAGGCCGGGGTCGGCAAGACCGCCATCGCCGAAGGACTGGCGCAGGAGATCGCGGGCGGCAACGTCCCCGAACTGCTGCGGGATAAGAAGGTCGTCACGCTGGACCTGGCCCTCATGGTCGCGGGCACGAAGTACCGCGGCCAGTTCGAGGAGCGCATCAAGGCCGTGATGGACGAAATCCGCCGCTCGCGCAACGTCATCCTCTTCATCGACGAACTGCACACCATCGTGGGTGCGGGCTCGGCCGAGGGGGCCATGGACGCGAGCAACATCATCAAGCCCGCGCTCAGCCGCGGCGAGTTGCAGTGCGTCGGTGCCACGACCCTCAACGAGTATCGCAAGTACATCGAGAAGGACGCCGCCCTGGAGCGCCGGTTCCAGACCGTCAAGGTCGAGGCCCCGAGCGTGGAGGAGGCCATCCAGATCCTCAAGGGCCTGCGCCCGAAGTACGAGGCGCACCACAAGGCCAAGCTCACCGACGAGGCGCTGGAACAGGCCGTCAAGCTCTCGGACCGCTACATCCCCAGCCGCTTCCTGCCGGACAAGGCCATCGACGTGATGGACGAAGCCGGTGCCCGCGCCCGCATCGGCGCGATGACCCGGCCGCCGGACGTGAAGGAGATCGAGAAGGAGATCGACGACATCCGCATCGACAAGGAAGCCGCCATCAAGGCCCAGGACTTCGAGAAGGCCGCGTCCCTGCGCGACACCGAGAAGCAGGCCAAGGATAAGCTGGAGAAGATCCTCACCGACTGGCGCGAACAACGCGAGGAGAAGGAGGTTATCGTCACCGAAGACGACATCATGCACATCGTCAGCAAGTTCACCGGGGTCCCGCTCACGCGCATGGAGCAGAAGGAAACCGCGAAGCTGCTGGCCATGGAAAGCGAGTTGCGCGGGCAGGTCATCGGCCAGGACGAGGCGGTGGTCGCCATCTCCAAGGCTTTGCGCCGCTCCCGCGCGGACCTCAAGGACCCGCGTCGGCCGATTGGCTCGTTCATCTTCCTGGGCCCGACGGGCGTGGGCAAGACGTTCCTGGCTCGCACGCTGACGGAGTTCATGTTCGGCGACGCCGACGCGCTCATCCAGATCGACATGAGCGAGTACATGGAAAAGTTCACCGCGAGCCGCCTGATCGGTTCGCCTCCCGGCTACGTGGGCTACGAGGAGGGCGGCCAGCTCTCCGAGGCCGTCCGCCGCCGCCCGTACTCGGTCGTGCTGTTCGACGAGGTCGAGAAGGCGCACCCGGACGTCATGAATTTGCTCCTGCAAATCCTGGAGGAAGGCAAGCTGACCGATTCGCTGGGCCGGAAGATCGACTTCCGCAATACGATCATCATCATGACCTCCAACGTGGGTGCGGACCTGATCAAGCGGCAGATGTCGCTCGGGTTCGGCGTGCCGAAGGACGAGCACGACTACGAGTCCATGAAGGGCAAAATCCTGGAGGAATCCAAGCGCGTGTTCAAGCCGGAGTTCATCAACCGCTTGGACGATCTGATCGTGTTCCACACGCTCGGCAAGCCGGATCTGATGCGGATCGTGGACCTGGAAGTCAGCAAGGTCACGGCGCGTCTACGGACAAAGGCCATCGACGTGGTGCTCGACGCGGCGGCGCACGAGTTCCTGATCGAGAAGGGCTACGACCCGACCTACGGCGCGCGTCCGATGCGCCGGGCGGTCGAGAAGTACCTGGAAGATCCGCTGGCGGAGGAACTGCTCCGGGGCGGCATCAAGGCCGGTGACACGCTGGAAGTCACGGGGGCGGGCCAGAAACTCGGCTTCCACGTCGTGGAGGCCAAGGAAACCAGCAGCGAGGAGCCCGCCACGGCGAGCTAACCGCGCCGCCAGAAAGTTTACAACAAGCCGCCGCCCGGAGTGATCCGGGCGGCGTTTTTTGTTTTACGAGCCGTCCCGCCAGCGAGACCAACTAGTTTTCGCTGGTCGACACCTGGTCGAGACGAGCCCGGACTTTCGTGATTAGCTTCAGGCGATCGGCGGCTATGTCTTTTTTGACGAAGGCGCGTTCGGAATCACTCAGGGTGTTGTCAAAGGAGCGGACCTCCAGCCGTACGATTTCGTGGACCAAATCCAAGGTGCCCGCCACGCGATTGTTGGCGAGCACCTTGGCATCGGCTTTCAATTCGTCTTCGTGCGTCGCGCAGGAGGGCTTGAAAGTCTCCGGACCCTGTAGCTTGCTCATCTCGTTCGGTTGTTGATCGACCACCTTCCAAGCATCGTAGATGGCATTGCGGGTGGTTTCTTCAGCCCGGATGTACGGTGCAAAACCTGCCGCCACAATCAAAACCAGGAGGAATAGCTTCATCGCAGGGTCCAACCTGTCTGTGCCAGACGGGGGTGCAACTCCACAATGAAAAGGGTCGGCGCGATGAACGCCGACCCCTTGCGGATTGATCTGGAGCAAAGATTAACGGACGAACGCTCGGATGGCGTTTTCCAGCACGCCGCCGTGCAGCAGGCTGCTCATTTGCAGGACGCTGTAAACGACGGACGGCAGGACCAAGGCCACGAACCCCAGGAGCAACGCACCTTCGGCGTTGGGGAGAACCTGGGCGAGCGGGGAAGGTTGTGGGGTGAAGGGATGATGAGGGCGGTGATCGGCGCGCGAGGGGAAAGCGGAGTCGTTAGAAAAGCCGCCCTGCGCGACGGAAGTTTTGAACAGCGCGAGGGATTGGGGTGCGGTCATAAGTAGCGGGATGTTTGCTAAGGTTTGTCCCATAACATCCGACAACCCCGTGATAACGGAATTTCTTTGTTCTTCCCTCCGTGTGTGCGTAAAGTGCACACCATGGAGTTGCGGCACCTGCGGTACTTCGTCGCCACGGCCGAGGAATTAAACTTCCGCCGGGCGGCGGAACGCCTCCACGTCGCGGCTCCCGCGCTGAGCGTGCAGATCCGCCAACTGGAAGAGGAGGTCGGCGTGGAACTGCTCGAGCGCGACAAGCACCACGTCGCGCTGACCGCCGCCGGGCGCGTGTTCCTGGAGTGCAGCCACCGCATCCTGCGCGCGGTCGACGAGGCCGTGCGCGCCGCCGGACGCGCCGCGCGCGGCGAGACAGGGCAACTGGTTATCGGTTTCATCGCGCAACTGTCCTACGAGTGGCTGCCCAACGTGCTGCGGTCTTTCCGGGTGCGCGTGCCGAACGTGGCAATCACGCTGACGGAACTGACGCCCACGCGCCAGATCGAGGAACTGGTCGCGCGCCGCCTGGACCTGGGCATCATCGGCCTGGGCCTGCCCGACCCGCACGAGGAACTGCAAGTCGAGGTGATGAGCGCGGAGCCGCTGGTCGTCGCGCTGCCGCACGATCATCCGCTGGCCGGGAGCTACCGGCTGACGCTGGCGGACCTGGCGAAGGAGCGGTTCATCTTCACCGCGCGGACGGACTCACCGGCGTACACGCCCTGGCTGCTCGGGCTGTGTTACCAGGCCGGGTTCGAGCCGAACATCGCTCTGGAGGCCGACCGTTCGCCCTCGGCGGTCAACTACGTGGCGGCGGGCTTCGGGGTGGCGATCTTCCCGGCGCAGATCGGGCGGTTGAACATGCCCACGGTGCGCTTCGTGCCGCTGGACGACGCGACGCCGAAGTACCAGCTCTGCGTGGCCTGGAGGAAGGACAACAAGCTGCCCGCGCTGGAACGGTTCCTGGCCACGGCGCGCACGGTGGTCGCGGCGCGGCGCAAAAAACCGCGTGGTGGATGACGGATGACGGATGACGGCGAGGAGAAGCGCAGCCCCTTTCAGGTGCCGTCATCTTGCATCCGTCCGTCATCCGCCGCGCGACAACGGTTGCCTGCGAGCGCAGTCGCGCGCATCGTCCCTGCAACCACCATGACCCGACAAGCCGTGCTCGACCTCTACTTCGCCGAAGCGCGTTCCAAGCTCATCGACCTGGCCGCCTTCATCGACCGCGTCGAACGGGCGGAAGGCGAGGTCGATTTCCGCTGGGAAGCGTTCGTCGCGGGGCTGCGGGAACTCGGCCCCGACCTGCCCGTGGACCAACACACCAAGCGCATCCTCACCCTCCTGAGCGATCCCACCACCGAGCCGCTGCCCGCCGCCACGGTCAAATCCGCCACCGGCGCATGGCCCGGTCTCGACCAGCCCAGCCACACCCTCTGATTTCCGCCTTCCGCCTTCCCGAGATGCGCTACATCGAACCCCACGCCCACATGGTCAGCCGCACGACGGACGACTACCTCGCCATGGTCACGGCGGGGTGCGAGGCCGTGTGCGAACCGGCGTTCTGGGCCGGGTTCGACCGCGGCTCGGCGGCGGCGTTCGGGGATTACTTCCGCCAGTTGACCGAGTACGAACCGCGGCGCGCCGCGCGCTACGGGCTGCCGCACTTCTGCTGGCTGTGCCTGAACCCCAAGGAAAGCGAAAACCTCGCCCTGGCCGGCGACGTGCTGGCCCTGCTGCCGGAATTTCTCGACCGTCCCACGGTGCTCGGCGTGGGCGAGATCGGCCTCAACAAGAACAGCCGCAACGAACTCGCCGTGCTGGAGCGGCACCTCGACCTCGCCGCCGGGCGCGGGGAAATGCTGCTGGTCCACACGCCGCACCTGGAGGACAAGCTCAAGGGCACGCGCCTGATCCTGGACGCCATCCGCAACGAGCCGCGCATCGACCCGGGCCGCGTCCTCGTGGACCACGTGGAGGAGCACACGATCTCCCTGGCGCTCGACGCCGGTTGCTGGGCGGGGATCACGCTCTACCCGGAGAGCAAATGCACCCCGGCGCGCGCCATCGACATGGTGGAGGTGTATTCCGCCGAAAGGGTCTGGCTCAACTGCGCGTGCGACTGGGGCCACAGCGACCCCCTGGCCGTGCCCAAGACCGCCGTCGAGATGCGCCGCCGGGGCCACTCGCCCGAGGCCGTGGACCGGCTCATCCATGCCAACCCACTCCGGTTCCTGGGCCAGTGCCCGAAGTTCCGGCTCGCCGCCTCCTGACTCATCTCGCCCAGGCTTGCCACCTGTTGTCTGCTCCCGTGACCATCGCCGCCGCTCCCAACTCTCCCTCGCTGGCCCGCGCCTGGCTGGTGCTCTCGCGCGGCTCGAATGTGCCGACGGTTTGGTCGTATTGTCTGGCGGGTTGGTGGCTGGGCTGTGGTTGGG
>CALMAQ010000160.1 GCA_937859745.1 uncultured Verrucomicrobiota bacterium
ACGGCTGGCGGCGGCGGCGCTGGCTGTTCGTCGCAGGAGGCCCCGCCGCGCACGAACCCGCCACCGAGCAGCATGCGCGCCTCGACGAGCAGGCCGCCCAGCCGCCGGGAGAACAGGCGCGGGCCCGCGCCGACCCGGAACTCGCGGGGTTCCATGCCCAGCAGCGCCGCCATGCCCAGGTGGCCGAGTTCATGGCAGAAGATGATCCCCTGGTATCCCAGGTAAACCGCCAGGCCGCCCGCGGCCAGCACGCCGGGCGTCGCGTCGGAAGCACAAAGGTGCAGGCTGCGGTCGAAAAAGGCGAGGACCGTGATCAGGGGCCACATGAACGTGTTGCTCCACAGGCTGACGACCGCGTTGCGCCGCCGGGCACCGGCCGCGCGAGAAAAGGCCCCTTCGGACGGCGGTGCGC
This sequence comes from uncultured Verrucomicrobiota bacterium, assembly GCA_937859745.1. Classification (GTDB taxonomy): domain Bacteria; phylum Verrucomicrobiota; class Verrucomicrobiia; order Chthoniobacterales; family SZAS-18; genus CAHJWO01. Next base: position 413 of record CALMAQ010000160.1, read on the forward strand.
CCTCCCGCCGCCGCAAATAGCCGCCCGCCGCGAAGATGCCGGCTCCCAAGAGCAAGGTGATCGGCCCCACGGGCCAGAGCCACGCGCGCGTGGTGCCATCCGGCGGTTCGCCCTGCCACCATGGCTGTAGACCCGCGACCAGCACCACCAGCCCGGCGAGGAAGATCAGTCCGCCCACCACGGCGAAGCCATGGCCGAACAACTTTCGGAAGAAGGAGCTGACCATGGGTGACGTGCGTAGCGGGAAGCGTTCCAGTCCAGCCGGGCAGCCGTTGCCGGAGGCTGGGGTTGCGCTACCTTGGCCGTTTTCACGTCCGCCGTCCCATGAAACTTCCCGTCCTCCTCGCTTGCCTGTTGTGCCTCGCCTGTGCCGTACCCGGTCGCGCCACGGAGGCGGGCGAATCGCCCGCGCAGCAGGCCCGGACCTTCTACGCGTGGTACATGCACGCGCTCAACACGGAGGGCGACCCGTTGCACAAGAGCAAGGCAGGATTGAAGCGCTATGTCAGCGCGCGGTTCTTGAAGGAACTCGACCGGTTTTCCAAGGTGGAGGACGGCATCGATGCCGACCCGTTCTTGTGCGCGCAGGACTTGGGCGGGGCGTGGGAAAAGAACATCACCGTGAGCGACGTGACCGTGGAGGGCGACCATGCCCGCGGCCAGGTAAACCTGAAGGGTCCAGAGATGAATAGCTACTCGCTGCTCGTGCAGTGGGTGCGCGAGGGCGGCGCGTGGAAGATCGACCGCGTGCGGGCCAAGAAACTCTAGCCGCCGCATGGACACCCCGGCCAACCCGCCGTCGCTCTCGCTCTTGGGCCGCTCGAAGTTCGAGAGCGAGATGCAGGTGCGCCCGGACGATATCGACATGAACCGCCACGTCCACAACGCGCGGTATTTCGACTATGTGCTCGCCGCGCGCTACGACCAGATGGCGCGTTGCTACGGGATGCCGATGGAACGATTCTTGGAGGCCGGATTCGGCTGGGTCGTCAAGACGGCGCACGTCCAGTACAAGCGTCCGCTCGGGCTGGGGGATTGGATGATCGTGCGGACGTGGATCGAGGAGATCGTCCGCGACGGGGTCACCGTGCACTTCCAGATTCTGCGCAAGGCGACGGGCAAGCTGTGCGCGGACGGCTATTTCGACTACACGATGATCCGCCTCGAAACCGGGCGCGGGGAAACCATTCCGGAGTGGATCCGGGAGAAGTACGCGATTTAGGCCGCCGGATGATGACTGCGGATACCCATGCAGTCATAAACCCAGCCTTTACTGCCAGCCTTGCACGCAAATCAGCCGTACATTCTCAAAATCAAAGATCTGTTGCTGTACAGGGAGCACGAATTCTTGCACCCCCTTGCCGTGCGCGCACAGAAACTCTCCGACCTGCAGCTTCCAAAACGTGGTGTGACGACCTTCATCCCAACCTATCCGAGGGTCCGGTCCGGGCTGCAGCGCACGCAGTTTGATGCCGTCGGGCAAGACCGCGAGATTGCCCACAATCCAAACCCTGTGCCCGCGGCGGAGGGTTTCGCTCATGCGGGCAAGCAGGGGTGCCATCGGATCGACCGAGGCAATCTGCTGCATGAGGAGATCGTAGCGGTGAATAGAATGGTCGGGCAGCGGTGGCGCGGTCTCCCACGGCGTGGTGCCCCGATAGTAATGATGAAAACTGATGCCGTAGTACCATGGGCTGAGCACTACGAAATCCTCCGGCGCGGCTTGCGCGGCTACGGTTCGAGCAAAGAGGTCCACGTTGGTCATGCGTGTTTGCGCTTGGTTGCAGCTGCCGGGTACCACCACGGCGAGCGCCAAAACAAGGAACGCCAGCCGACCGGCGCGCCACGATGGGCGTGTGAAAAGGGGCACCGTGGCAGCCACGTCCATGGCGCTGGCGATCAGCGCCAGCGGCAGCAGGTAGTACCATGGCGTCGTGCACATCCCAAGCAGTTTGAGAAACACGAGGTATGCACCGCTGCCCAAGGCCGCGGCGCACCCTGCGTAGAGCAGCGCCTCGCGCGCAAGGCTGCCGGTGCTGTCCCCCGTCACGCCAGTGGCCTGCCGCCACGTCCCCCAAGCGACACCGGTGAACACGCCCAACGCCAGCAACCAGAGCAGGGGAGGCAAGGAGTTGTTCGTGGTGGTAACTTCCCAGAGCAGTTCGCTGATGCGGCTCCAATCCAAACCCGGGCGGCTGATGATCCCCCAAGGTTGGGCGGCGTGGATCGGACCAAGAATGTACGGCACCATCGACATGGCCGCGACGAATCCAATTCCGCCCACGGCCAACACCGCACGCCAGCGCCGCAGGCGCGCGGCGACCAGCATCCCCGCCGTGCCGATGCCCAGCAGAAGGAATGCGTTCTGGTAAAGAGCCTGCACGCTGAGCAACGCCGCCAATCCCGCCAGGACAATCCTGCCTATTTTAGGGTTCAGAACGACGCGCCACACCAGCCCGAATGTCAGCAGCATGAACAGCCACCCCGGACCGTATGGGCGAATCGAGTCCCCGTAGCGGATGGTCGATCCGCAGGCAGCAAACAATGCCAGTGAAACCCAAGGGGCGCGTGCACCTAGCTGCCGGGCGGTGAGCCACAGCGAGCCCAAGATGCACAGACCCATCAGGCAGCCGTAGATCCGGTAGCCGAAATCGCTGTTCCCCAACCCCACGCCGTGCCAGCTGTGCAACAGCACGAGCAGCAACGGCGGAAAGTTGTCGTACTTGAGCATTGACCAGACGTGGCCGGAGGGCATGGCCGCGTAAACGATATCGCCCACTTCGTCACGCCACAGAGAGCCTGCATTGAGGAGGTTGAGAATATGCAGGCTCGCGACGACGAGCAGCGCCAGCGCCAAGATAATCCGCTCGGCGGAGGGCAAAAACGAACTGTCTCGCGTGACAGGTAGGCTCGGGTCGGCGGTGATGCGCGGAGCTTTAGGAGAGAGCATGGCGGACATGGGCGGTCAAAGCCAACGGATGGGACTGATAACCGCCCGGTTTGCTTCCGGGCCATGGCAGGGCGGTCACCTTCTACAAGCAGCTTTCTTGCCAGGATTAACCCGAGACACCTTTGACCAGCGTCTGGATTCAAGAGACAGCCTGCGCAGGGGCGATCCGCTAACACTGTGCTGGAACTGTCTCCAACGGCAACTTCCTGCTCCAGCTCCAGCAGCAATCGACGGCCTAACGCCCCCATTCTGTTTCACACGCCGGATCGGCTCGGAGAGCCGGAATTTATGTGACGCCAATTAGCCGGTGCATGATCTCAACCCCAGCGCACCGACTGGTCGCCTCGTTAAGCAACTGCCACCCGTTTCGCGCAGAGTATCAAGGTGTCTTCAGCGCAACGGACGGCAGGTTCACCGGCTGGCAACAGGTGTGGAGCGCCTCTGGCAACGGCTGCCCGGAAGAATTTTACTGCCCCGCCACCACATCCGCGCAACGCTCGCAGAGCGTCGGGTGATCCGCCATCGTGCCCACGGCGAAGCGGTGCCGCCAGCAACGCTCGCAACGCTTGTAGCTCGTCGGGCGCAGGCTCACCGTCGTCGGAGCCTCGGCTCCTTCCGCTCCCTCGGTGATCTTGAGGTCGCTGAGGATGAAGAACTCTTCCAGTTCCGCGTCCAGCGCCGCCAACCGCGCGCGCAAGCCTTCGTCGGCGACGTGCAGCGTCACCTCGGCTTCCAGCGCGTTGCCGACCTTTTTTTCCTGGCGCGCCGCCTCCACGGCCTGCGAGATCAGCGCACGCAGGCCCAGCAGTTCGTCAACGCCCGCGCCGAGGCCGATTTCCACGTGGCGCTCGTCGCGCGCGGGGAACAACTCCAGGTGGACGCTCGTGCCGTGGTTGGAATAGTTCCACGCCTCCTCGCTCGTGAAAGGGCACAGGGGCGCGAGCAGGCGGCAGAGCGCGTCGAAAACGTGGTGCATGACCGTCTGCGTCGCGCGGCGGCGCGGGCTGTCGGGCCGGTCGCAGTACATGCGGTCCTTGGTGATGTCCACGTAGAGGCTGCTCAGGTCCACGGCGCAGAACTGGTTGAGCGTATGGTAGACCCGGTGGAACTCGAACGCCGCGTAGGCCTCGCGGCAGGTGGCGACCACCTCCTGCAAGCGGTGCATGATCCAGCGGTCCACGAAGGTGAATTCCTCCGGCGAGACCGTGTGCTGGGCCAGGTCGAAGTCCGCCGTGTTGCCCAGCAGGATGCGGAGCGTGTTGCGCAGGCGGCGGTACGTTTCCGAGAGACGCGTGAACATCTGCTCGCCGAAGGGCACCTCATCCGTGTGGTTGACACTGGCGACCCACAAACGAACCACATCCGCGCCGTGCAGGGCGACGAAGTGCTCGGCCGTCCGTGGCTTGGCGTAGGTTTTCTCCTTCTCCTTGGCTTTGGGCGTGGCGGCGGTCTGGCCCTCCGCCGGAGCGGCGGCGGAAGGGTCGTTGTGCGTCTGGTCGGACTTAGATTCCTTCTTGCGCGTGACCGCGTCCACGACGAACCCGTGCGTCAGGCATTCCTTGTACGGCGAGCGCCCTTCGAGCGCGACGGACATGATGAGCGACGACTGGAACCAGCCGCGGTGCTGGTCGGTCGCTTCCAGGTAGAGGTCGGCCTGCCCCGTCACCCCGAGCATCTTGTCGGTGACGGCCAGCCACGAGACTCCGGAGTCGATCCACACGTCGAGCGTGTCGTTGCGGCGCGTCGTGCCGGGGGGCAGCTTCAGTGCGTTGGCAATCGTCTGGTCCAGGGGGTCGAACCACACGTTCGTGCCGTGCTCGGCGACCACGTCGGCGACCTGGTCGATCCAGTCGCGGCGCAGGATGGGCTGGCCCGCCTCGTCGTAGAACGCGGGCAGCGGCACGCCCCAGGTGCGCTGGCGCGAGATGCACCAGTCGGGCCGGTTCTCCACCGTGCCGTAGATGCGGTTGCGGCCCCAGGGCGGCAGCCACCGCACGTCGTCCACGGCGCGCAGCGCCTCGGGGCGCAGGTCGTCCATGCGGATGAAAAATTGCTCCACCGCGCGGAAGATGATCGGCACCTTCGAGCGCCAGCAATGCGGGTAGGTGTGGTGGAGGGTGCCCGCGAACGCCAGCGCGCCCGAGGAGCGCAGCATCTCGATGATGCGCGGGTTGGCGTCGAAGACGTACTGGCCGACGAGTTCGGGCACGCCGCACTCCTCCGTGTAGCGCCCGTCGTCGTCCACGGGCGAGAGCACCGGCAGGCCGTACCGGCGGCCCACCACGTAGTCCTCGTTGCCGTGGCCGGGGGCGATGTGGACGCAGCCCGTGCCCGCGTCCATCGTCACGAACTCGCCCAGGATGACCCGGCCCTCGCGCCCCAGGAACGGGTGCTGGTAGATCCAGCCCTCCAGTTCCGTGCCCAGGAACGCGCCCGAGCGGTCGTCGTCGGCGTCGGTGGGCGCTTCGAGCGTGTAGCCCGTGGCGCGGCAGAACTCCTCCGCCAGCGCGTTGGCGAGCACGAGCGTTTCCCGCGCGCCGGTGTGCGGGTTCTGGTAAGCCTGCGCGCGGTAGCCGAAGCCCGGGTTGACGGCGACGGCCAGGTTCGCGGGCAGCGTCCAGGGAGTCGTCGTCCAGATGACGATGCTCGCCTTGCCTGCCAGCGGCCCGCTGGAGAGCAGGAACTTGACGTAGATCGCGGGCGCGTCCTCCTCCTGGTACTCCACCTCGGCCTCGGCCAGCGCGGTGCGCGCCCCGGTGGACCAGTACACGGGCTTCTTGCTCTGGTACACGAGCCCCTTGTCCACCAGCCGCCCGAAGGCGCGCAGCACCTCGGCCTCGTAGGCGGGCGCGAGCGTCAGGTACGGGTGCTCCCAGTCGCCGAACACCCCCAGGCGCTTGAACTGCCTCCTTTGCACGTCGATGAACTTGCGCGCCAACTCTTCCGAGCGGCGGCGCACCTCCACGGGGCTCAGGCCGCGGTCCTGCTTGACGACCTTGAACTCGATGGGCAGCCCGTGGCAGTCCCAGCCCGGCAGGTAGGGAGCCTTGAACCCGGCCATGGTCTTGGATTTGACGACGGTGTCCTTGAGGATCTTGTTGAGCGCGGTGCCCATGTGCACGTCGCCGTTGGCGAAGGGCGGGCCGTCGTGGAGCACGAAGAGCGGCGCGTCCTCGCGCGCGGCCTGGATCTGCCCGTAGATGTCCGTTTCCTCCCAGTATTTGAGGAGCTCCGGTTCGCGCGCGACCAGATTCGCCTTCATGGGAAAATCGGTGCGCGGCAGGTTGAGCGTATCCTTGTAACTCGTGCTCATGCGTCGGTCGGGGCGTGCGTAGACAAAAGAACCGCGAAGCTACCATCCGTGGGGGGGTGGGTCAAACCGGGGCGGCAGGATGACGGATGGCGCGCTTCCGCTTCCTCTTGGCCGCCCTCTGCATCCCGCATCCCACATCTTTCCGACATCCGGCATCCGCCATCCTTCCGCCTTTCCCTCATCCGGCCGCTTCGGCGTGGCGTAATTGGTGCTGAAGGAGGGGGGCAAACTTGGTTGTCTCCCTCCAGGCGACCCCGCCGCCGTGCAACCGACAGGAATCGCTCTCACAATCCAGGATGAAACCGCCCGTCTCGCCGACTTGCGGCTCTGTGGCGTCATGGACACGCCCCGCGAGGCCGTCTTCGACGACCTGACCCGCCAGGCTGCGGAGGCGTGCGATGTGCCGATGGCGCTCATCAGCCTCGTGGACGAGCGGCGTCAGTGGTTCAAGAGCCGCTTCGGCGTGGCGCTGACCGAGACGCCCCGCGACCAGGCTTTCTGCACCCACACCCTGCACACGCCCAGCCAGCAGTTGATCGTCCCGGATGCCACGAAGGACCCGCGCTTCGCCACCAACCCCCTGGTCACGGGCGAGCCGCACATCCGCTTTTACGCCGGGGTGCCGCTGCGTTCCCCGGAAGGCCGCGTGCTCGGCACGCTCTGCGTCCTGGACCGCACGCCCCGCCGCCTGTCGGCCGACCGGCTCGACAAGCTCGGCTCGCTGGCCCAGCGG
>CALMAQ010000161.1 GCA_937859745.1 uncultured Verrucomicrobiota bacterium
GCGGTGATCGCGCGAACGGACCCCAACGAGCAGGAGAGCGTCGTGCTCCTTCCGAACCTCGAGGCGGGCGTCGACTGGGACCGGTTCTTTCCGTCGAGGTGAGGCGACCGGTCGGCATTCCTTGTGACGACGCTGGCTTAACCGTGGCCGCGGAGGGCATCGCCGCCGCACCGGACGACGCCACCCCGCTCTGGATGCGCTATCCGGCGCTCTCGCCGGACGGCAAGACCATCGCTTTCGCCTTTCGCGGCCACCTCTTCACCGTGCCCAGCGTGGGCGGCAGCGCCGTGCCGCTGACTGCCAGTCCGGCGCACGATTTCCAGCCCGTCTGGTCGCCCGACTCCAAGAACATCGCCTACGCCTCGGACGCCTACGGCAACTTCGTCGTGGACCGCCTGCCCGCCACCGGCGGGGCGGCGAAGCGGCTGACGACGTACTCCACCGACGAAGTGCCCGCGAGCTTCACGCCGGACGGCAAGTTTGTCGTCTTCTCTTCGCACCGGCAGGACAGCAAGACCAACGCGCAGTTCCCCAGCGGGCGCGTGATGCCCGAACTCTACCGCGTGTCCATCGAAGGGGGTCGCGCGCCCGAGCAGATCCTGACCACGCCTGCCCTCGCCGCGCACTACAACAAGGCGGGCGACAAGATCGTCTACGAGGACCTGAAGGGTTACGAAAACCTCTGGCGCAAGCACGAGAAGACCAGCGTCACGCACGACATCTGGCTGTGGGACGCGAAAAGCGGCACCCACACGCAACTGACCACCTTCCTCGGCGAGGACCGCAATCCGGTCTTCTCGCCCGACGAGAAAAGCGTCTTCTATCTGAGCGAACAGGCGGGCTCTTTCAACGTGTGGAAGCTCGACGTGAACCACCCGCAGAACCCCACTCAGATCACCCATTACACGAAGAACCCCGTACGCTTCCTGAGCACGTCCGACACGGGCGACCTGTGCTTCGGCTACGACGGCGAAATCTACCTGCTGCCACCCGGAACCAGTGAACCCAAGAAAGTAGCGATCCAGATCGGCTTCGGCGACACCGAGCGCAAGACCGAGGTCGTCAACCTGAGCGACGGCGCGACCGAGATGAAGCTCAGCCCCGACGGCAAGGAGATCGCCTTCGTCGCGCACGGCGAGGTGTTCGTCACTTCCACGGAACATGGCGACACCAAGCGGGTCCCGGCCGTCACGGTCCAGGAGCGCAGCGTCGATTTCAGCCCCGATGGCCGCCACCTCGTGTTCGCGGGCGAGACCGCGAAAAGCTGGAACCTCTACGAGGCCACGATCCACCAACCCAAGGAAGAGGAACCCTATTTCTTCAACGCGACCGTGGTGGATGTGAAGCCGCTGCTGGACAACGGCCAGGAGAACTTCCAGCCCACCTACTCGCCCGACGGCAAGGAGGTCGCGTTCCTGGAAAACCGCACGACGCTCAAGGTGCTCAACCTCGACAGCAAGCAGGCGCGCGTGATCCTGCCGGGCGACAAGAATTATTCTTATTCCGACGGCGACCAGTGGTATAGCTGGAGCCCGGACGGCAAGAGCTTCGCCGTGCAGTTCAAGGACCCGAACCGCTGGTCGAACGAGGCCGGGGTCGTGGACGCCGAGGGCAAGCAACAACTGACGGACTTCACCAACAGCGGCTACGAGGACGTGCATCCCAACTGGACGCCGGACGGCAAGGCCATCCTGTGGTTCTCCGACCGGGAAGGATTGCACGGCACCGGAGGCGGCGGCGGCCAGCAGGGCGACGTGTACGCCTTCTTCGTCAACCAGAAAGCCTTCGACCGCTTCAAGCTCAGCAAGGCCGAGTACGAGATCGTCAAGAAGCAGGAAGATGACGCCAAGAAGGAAAAGGACAAGAAGGACGAGGCCGCGAACAAGGACAAGCCCAAGGACGACGCGGCCAAGAAGAAGGACGAGGAGGACAAAAAGAAGGAACCCATCGACCTGGACCTCAAGAACCCCGAGGATCGCTCCACGCGGCTGACGATGGGCTCGACCGACCTCCAGGATGCCGCGCTGACCCCGGACGGCGAACAACTCCTCTACCTGAGCAAGGACGAGGACGGCTACACGATCTGGCAGAACAAGCTGCGCGAGAAGGAAACCAAACGCCTGGGCACGATGCCCGAGAGCCACACGTTCCGCTCGCGCGGCGAGGACGACAACGCGCAGCTCATCATCGACAAGGAAGGCAAGAACGTGTTCGTCCTGGCGGGCGGCCACATCGCCAAGGTGAGCCTGGACAGCGGCAAGCAGGAGCCGGTCAAGTTCTCCGCCGAGATGTACCGCGACCACAACGCGGAGCGCGCCTACATCTTCGACCACGCCTGGCGGCAGGCGAAGGAGAAGTTCTACGTCGCCGACATGCAGGGCGTGGATTGGGACGGCTACAAGGCCGTGTACCAGAAGTTCCTGCCCTTCATCAACAACGACTACGACTTCGCCGAGATGCTCAGCGAACTGCTGGGCGAACTCAACGCCTCGCACACGGGCAGCGGTTTCGTCTACCGTCCCCCGGACGGCGACGCCACGGCGGCGCTGGGCGTGTTCTACGACCAGACGTACAAGGGCCCGGGCCTGAAGGTGGACGAGATCATCGAGAAGGGGCCGCTGGTGGTGGCCAAGAGCAAGATCACGCCCGGCATGGTCATCGAAAAGATCGACGGCGAGGCCATCGCGCCCGGGGCCGACTGGTGCCCGCTGCTCAATCGCAAGGCGGACAAACCCGTGCTGCTGAGCGTGTTCGACCCGGCGAAAAACGCGCGGTTCGACGAGACGGTCAAGCCGATCAAGCTGGCCGACGAGGAGGAGTTGCTCTACCAGCGTTGGATCAAGAGCCGCCGTGAACTGGTGGACAAGCTCTCCGGCGGCAAGCTGGGCTACGTCCACGTGCGCGCCATGAACGACGCGAGCTATCGGCGGACGTTTTCGGAGGTGCTGGGCCGCGAGAGCGGCAAGCAAGCATTGATCGTGGACACGCGCTTCAACGGCGGCGGCAACCTCCACGACGAACTGGCCACGCTGCTGAGCGGACACAAGTACCTGACGTTTTTCCCGCGCGGCCGGGTGCTCGGCTCGGAACCGCTCAACAAGTGGCAGAAGAAAAGCTGCGTGCTGATCGGCGAGAGCAACTATTCCGACGCGCACCTGTTCCCGTGGACGTACCGCGCGCTGGGCGTGGGCAAGCTCATCGGCATGCCCGTGCCCGGCACCGGGACGGCCGTGTGGTGGGAGACGCAGATCGACCCGGGGCTGTTCTTCGGCATCCCGGAGGTCGGCTTCATCGACGACAAGGGTGGTTACATGGAAAAGGCCGACATCACGCCGGACATCCAGGTGGCCAACGATTACCAGTCCGTGGCGACGGGCGAGGACAAGCAGTTGGAGAAAGCCGTGGAGTTCCTGTTGCAGCCGTAGGGCGGGAGCGTGGCGCGGGCCGTGCTGGGAAACCGGGGATGGCGAGTTTCGGCTCGTCAACCCGGCCTCCCATCGACGAACCTCCTCCCAGAAAGCCATGCGAACCAACCCGGCATTCCTGATCCTCGCACTCTGCGGCTGTCTGCTGGCGGCGACGCCGGCCAGCGGGCAACTCACCAGCAAGACGCTCGTTTTCAAGGGCACGACCCGGACATGGTTCGAGCACCTGCCCGCCTCGTACGACGGCAGCAAACCCGTGCCGCTGGTCGTGGTTCTGCACGGGGTGCAGAGCACGGGCGACCAGTTCGCCCCGGCCAGTGAGTGGACGCCGCTCTCCGACCAGGAGGGATTCATCGTCGTCTACCCCAACGGTGGTCTCAACTACGGCAGCGCGGGCCTGGGCTGGAATGACTTCGTCTACAAGGGCGAAGCGCCGGACGACGCGGGCTTCCTGCACGAACTGCTGACCACGCTGCTGGCCACCTACCGCATCGACCCGGACCGCGTCTACATGACGGGGTTTTCCAACGGCGCGAGCATGACCAACACTTTCTGCGGCAACGGGCACGCCGGGGAACTGGCCGCCACCGCCACCGCCTCGGGCGACTGGCTGACCACCTACGACATGCCCGAGAGCGTGCAGCACCCGGACGGGGTGGTTTCGACGTGGATCACGCGCGGCTCGCTGGAGAACTTCCAGGAAGGCGACGAGAGCCACGCGCAGCAGGACGCCAACCAGACGGCATACTGGGTGGGCATCGACGGCTGCAACCCCACGCCGCAGCAGGTGGCGGACGGCATCTACGCGACGAGCATCTACACCGGAGGACAGGGCGAGGTACGCTTTTCCATGGTGTCCGGCTACAACCACCAGTACGGGCCGGGTTTCGCCGCGAAGTTCTGGGGGGATTTTTTCTCGCGCATCGTGCGGAACTCGCCCCTCGCGGCGGCGCACCCGTCGTTTTTCAGCGGTGAGGTGCCGCTGGACGACGGCGTGTACTACCTGGCCTTCGCCACCGGCAACCCGTTCGGCTACTACGCCTACCTGACCGACCCGCGCTACGTCTACCACTTCGACTTGGGCTACGAGTACGTCTTCGACGCCCAGGACGGTCATTCGGGCGCGTACCTGTACGACTTCCACAGCGGCGGCTTTTTCTATACGAGCCCGGTGTTCCCGTTCCCGTACCTGTACGATTTTGCTCTGAAATCGGTGCTGTACTACTACCCGGACCAGAACAACGCGGGCCACTACAACAACACGAACGGAAATCGCACCTTCTATGCGTTTGCGACGCAGTCCATCGTCGTGAAGTAGGCGCTCCGCCTCACACCTTGCGTTTGCGCAGGTCGCCGAGCACCACCTGCGCCGTGTTCCGGCCGCTCGCGCCGAAGACGCCGCCGCCGGGATGCGTGCTCGCGCCGGTCAGGTACAGGCCGGGCAGGTGCGTGCGGTAGGTCGCTAGCTCGGGCAGCGGGCGGAAGAAGAACATCTGGTCCAGGCTCATCTCCAGGTGCATGACGTTCGCACGCAGGAGGCCCAGCTTGCGCTCGATCTCCAGCGGGGTCTGGATGTAGCGGTCCACCAGCGCGCCGCGCATGTTCGGGGCGTAGGCGCAGACGGCGTCGTAGATCTTGTCCGCCTCGCGCTCGGCGATGCGGTCCCAGTCCTCGCCGTTGGCCAGCTCGTAGGGATGGTACTGCGCCCAGGAAAACATGACGTGCTTGCCGGGCGGCGCGAGGGTCGGGTCGAGCGCCGAGAACGTCATGTTCAACACGGCGGGCCGCGCGGGGGGCTGGCCGCGCTGGTGGTCGAGGTAGGCTGCCCGCAGAAACCCGCGCGAGGGGCAGAGCAGTTGCAGCGACCCGTGGCAGGGCGAGACGCCGCGCTCGTCCACCGGCTGACCGGCGTAGCGCGGCAGCTCGTGGACGGCGTGGCGCACGATCATGCCGAAGCCGTTGCCGACCCGCAGGTGGCTGACCCGGTGGCGCAGGTCGGGCGGGCAGAGCGCCGGGTCGAGCAGGTGCAGGAACGTCGTCTGCACGTGGCACGCCGCCGTGACCGTGCGGGCCGCGTAGGCCTGGCCGCCCGCGCGCACCTCGAACCGCGCGCCGTTGCCCGCCCCGCGCGCGATGCACTCCACGGGGGCGTCGGTGACGACCTCGCCACCCATGGAACGCAACGCGCGCGCGAGCGCCTGCGTCAGCGCGCCGGAGCCGCCTTTCGCACGCCACGCGCCGTCCTTGTGGATCATCGCCTGCCAGCCGACGAGGTCGCCCGTGGCGATTTCCTCGGGCGGCGGACCGGACTGGGCGGCGAGCCAGTACAACGCGGCGCGCACGGGCTCGCTCTCGAAGGTCTCGTCGATCACCCGGCCGTAGGGGCTCATCAACTGGCGGGTGGTGTCAAGCGAACTCCACACCTTGCGCGATCCGGCGTTGAACAGGTTGCGCTTGAACACCGTGGCGAAGATGGCCCCGGGCTTCGGCGGTTGCAGGAACGTCTCGAACACGCCCTCGTTGAGTTCGCGGTAGCGGTTGATGAAGCCGCGGTAGGCGTCGGCGTCGCGCGGGGAAACGGTGGCGATGCTCGCACAGGTTCGTTCCAGGTCGCGGTAGAACGAGATGCCCTGGTCCGTCCCCTGCACGGGATGGAAGGCCCACGGGTCCATCTCGATGTACTCCAGGCCGTGCCGGGCGAGGTCCAGCTCGGCCATGATCGGCGTGGAGCGGAACATGATGTGCGCGGAGCTGCCCACGTCGAACTTGTACCCGGGAACGATCTCCTCGGTGCAAACCGCGCCGCCCACCACGGGGCGGCGTTCCAGGACGAGCACCCGTTTGCCCGCCTTGGCAAGGTAACAGGCGCAGATCAACCCGTTGTGGCCCGCGCCGACGACAATGCAATCATAGGGGGTGCTCATGGGTGGGATCCGCTAGAATTACGCCGCCAAACCGCGCGCGGAAGCGGACAATGTGCTTTGTTCGCGGGATGCTGACGAGCGAGTTCTTCTCCCGCCATCCCCTCGCCTGCGCCATCGACCTCGTCGGCTGCGAACTGGTCTGGGAGCATTGCCGGGGCGTGGTCGTCGAAACCGAGGGGTACACGGCGCTGGGCGACGAGGCCTGCCACACGTTCCTGCGGCGCGGCGCGCAACGCTTCGTGGACGACCACCCGCCCGGCACGGCCTACATCTACCTCAACTACGGCATCCACTGGCTGCTCAACGTGCTCATCAAGGGTGGAGGGATGGACGGCTTCGTGCTCGTCCGCGCCGTGGAGCCGATGGCGGGGCTGCCTTTCATGCGCGAGCGCCGCAAGCTGCCCAAGGCGGAGCAACTTTGCTCGGGACCGGGCAAGCTCACGCAGGCGTTCGGAATCCCGGCGACGTTCCACGGGTCGAGCCTGTGCCGGGACGCGCGCAAGGCGTTCGACGTGGGCGCGCCCGAGCGGATGGCACGCGCGGTCGTTTGCGACGTGCGGATCGGCATTTCGCGCGCGGCGGAATTGCCGTGGCGCTTTCTGGAAGCCGGAAGTGCCTTCGTCAGCCGCCGACCGACGGCAGCCGCGAACCCGGCGCAGTCACGCGCGGCGGCGTTCGCGCGTTTCGGGCTGACACCATAAAGGCCGGAACGTCCCCGCTAGGAAGTCCGGCCAGTATGTAAAAGGATCGTCTTCGCAAGACGACCGTCCGGCCTTCGAGGCCAGAGCACCGACGAGGACAGCCGTTACTTGCTGGTCTTGGTCGTGGTGGAAGCGGAGACGCCTTGCGAGTTCGCCGTGGTCTTCGCCTGGCAAGCACCGAGGGTCAACGCCGCGGCCGCAAGGGCCAACAGGGTCAGGGACTTAATGGTCTTCATAGTGTATTTCTCTTTCACCTCCGATCTCGTGCTGGTCGCCGTTTCGAGCAGACTCTTGTCTGATGATGCGGAGCTTGGCAACGAGAATCGGTAAGATTTTTTGTACGATCTGGTCTGGCAAGCGCGGGTTGCGCCATCCTACGACTCTTCGATGCGAACCGGGCAGCCGGATGGCACAATCTCGAAAAGCTCTGCCACGTCGGCGTTTAGCATGCGGATGCAGCCGTGGCTGGCGGGCCCGCCGACCTGCGCCTCGTGGTTGGTGCCGTGGATGTAGATGTAGCGTTCGCGCGTGTTGGCGTTGGCCTCCTCCGCGCCGTGCAGCCAGAGGATGCGCGTGAGCACGAGGTCCTCGTCCGGCGCGTCCAGGCCGTTCTCGCCGGTCGGCAGGCGGCTTTTGAAGACCGCGCCCAGCGGTTCGCCCCCGCCGAATTTCTCCCCCACGCGGAACGCGCCCAGCGGCGTCCGCAGGCTGCCGGGCTCGGTCCCCAAGCCGAAGCGCGAGGTGGACACGGGGTAGCGGCGGACCGTCCGACCCCGCGCGTCGCGGACTTCCAGAAGCTGCCGCGCGACGGACACGTGGAGCGAGATTTCCTCTTCCGGCGTTTGCATCACGCAGAGGAAAGCATAAGATCGTCCTCCCCTGCCATGCAAAAGAAGCCTCTACACGTGGCCATCGTCGGTGCGAGCGGCGCGGTCGGCCAGGAGTTCCTCGACGTGCTCGCGCGTCGGAAGTTCCCGTTGGCGTCGTTGCGGCTGCTGGGCTCGGAGCGCTCGGCGGGCCAGACGAGGGAGTTCGCGGGCGAAATCCTCCCGGTCGAAAAGCTGACGGCGGCCTCGTTCGGGGGGATCGACGTGGCGCTGTTCAGCGCGGGCGGCGGCGTGGCGAGGGCATTTGCCCCGGCGGCGGTCCGGGCGGGGGCGACCGTGGTGGACAATTCCAGCGCGTTCCGGCTGGACCCGGACGTGCCGCTAGTCATCCCGCCCATCAACGGCGCGGACGCCGCGGCGCACCGGGGCATCATCGCCAACCCGAACTGCACGACGGCCGTCACGCTGATGGCGCTGGCCCCGCTGCACCGAGCCTTCGGCGTGACGCGGGTGTTCGCGGCGAGTTACCAGGCCGTGTCGGGCACGGGCGCGCGGGCCATCATCGAACTGCGCCAGCAAGTGGAGGCGCTGGCCGCCGGAAAGGCAGCCAAGGCGGAGGTGTACCCGCACCAGATCGCGTTCAACGTCCTGCCGCAGGTGGACGTGTTCCTGGACAACGGCTACACGAAGGAAGAAATGAAGATGCAGGGTGAAAGCCGCCGCATCCTGCACCTGCCCGACTTCCGCGCCTCGGTGACGTGCGTGCGCGTGCCGGTGTACCGGGCGCACTCGGTGGCGGTCAGCGCGGAGTTCGCGCGGCCCGTCTCGCTGACAGCGGCGCGCGCGGCGCTCGCCGACGCGCCCGGCCTGCGAGTGGTGGACGATCCCGCCCGGCAGAAATATCCCATGCCGCTGGACTGCGCGGGGCGGGACGACTGCGCGGTGGGCCGGTTGCGGCTCGACTGCGCGCTGGACAACGGGCTGGCGTTCTGGGTGTCGGGCGACCAGCTCCTACGCGGCGCGGCGCTCAACGCGGTCGAGATTGCCGAACTGCTATGACGCTTCCAGACGCGCGCTTTTGCTTGCCAGCCGGGAGCGGGGGCGGCACTCTGCCGGTCAAAAATCAGTCATCCGGATGTCCGTCGCCCCTTTCCCCCAGCCGAAACTCGCCCCCGGCGTGGCCCTGAAGACCTACCTCTCCCGGCAGCAGGCGCGGGCGGAGCGCGCCCTGCAAGCGGCGCTGCCGCCCGCCTCGCGCAAACCGGCCACGATCCACAGGGCCATGCGCTACAGCATGTTCGCCGGGGGGGCCAAGCGGCTGCGGCCCGTGCTCTGCCTCGCGGCGGCGGAGGCATGCGGCGGCGACGGCGAGGCCGCGCTGCCCCTGGCCTGCGCGGTGGAGTGCGTCCACACCTATTCGTTGATCCATGACGACCTGCCGAGCATGGACAACGACGATTTCCGGCGCGGCCAGCCGACGTGCCACAAGGTGTTCGGCGACGGCATGGCGGTCCTGGCGGGTGACGCGCTGCTGACGTTCGCCTTCGAGCTGGTGTCGCGCGCCGAAGCGTGGCCGCGTTACGACACCCGCGTCCTGCTCGCCGAACTGGCCGTGACCAGCGGCAGCCTGCGGCTCATCGCCGGGCAGGTCGCGGACCTGGAAGGCGAGGGCAAGAAGGTGGACGTGCGGCAACTGCGTTTCATCCACGAGGCCAAGACCGCCGCGCTGCTGACGACGGCCATCCGCTTCGGCGGCATGAGCGCCAACGCCACGCCCACGAAGCTCGTGGCGCTGACGGAGTTCGGCCGCGCGTTGGGATTGGCGTTCCAGGTCATCGACGACATTCTCGACGTGACCCAGACCAGCGAGAAGCTCGGCAAGAGCGCGGGCAAGGATCTCACCGCGCAGAAGGCCACGTATCCGGCGTTGCTGGGGCTCGATGGGGCGCGCGCGGAGGCGCGGCGGCTCACGGCGCAGGCACACGCCGCCCTGAAGCCACTCGGCGGCAAGGCAAATGCGTTGCGGATGCTGGCGGACCACCTGCTACAGCGGGATTATTGAGTGTCGCTGGTAGGGACCGCTCTCCGTGCGATCCATGACTGTTTGGACGAGAACGCGCCATCCACCGACGGGCGGTCAGCAACGGATGGCTCGGAGAGCGGTCCCTACCTTAGTGACAAAGCCGTGCGCGGCCATCCGGCGGCGACCTCAACTTAAATCGACTCAGGCAGCTTCTCGTAGTAGCGCAGTGCCTCGATGTTGCTGCCCAGTTCCTTCAACGGGTACACGCCTTTCCGCAGGCCCGCCTGCGACGGGTCGCGAATCAAATAATCAAAGCCTTGCTTGCCCACGATGACAACGAAGTGCGTGATGCCGCTCGACAAACGCAGACGCACGATCACCGGATTACCCCGCCGCAGGTTGGAGTCGATAAGGTAGTAAGACGGCAGGTCCTCGTAGACGTGCCGGACCTGCGCCGGGGCCAGCATCGGCGGGCCTTCCCAGATCAAGTCGTTATCTTCCGTGTAGCCGCCGTGATCGCGCAGGAAATTGTTCAACCGGCCCGGGTCCGTATCAATGCCGTAGAACTTCAGCACCATGCAGGCGCTTGTCACCGCGCAACCCACCTGGCCCATATTATGCACGGAGCGACCGACCGGTTCCTTGCCCCACGCCGGATCGCCCTGGAGAAACAGCGGCACCGGCAACTCCATCCGGTGCGCGAAGTACAGCCCGCCCGCAGGTGGCAGCGGGCGCTTGCCCAGCAGGTAGTAGCCCACCCCCACCCCGATGCCGGCGGCCAGCAACGCCAGAACCGCCGCGAAGATCAGCCACCGGCGGCGCGGACGTTCCGTCGGGCGATCAGCCAGCGTGTTCTCATCCGATACCATGCGGGCAGATTAGACCCGCCGGCAGGAACCCGCCAGCTTTTACAAATCGACCTTCTCGTTCGCGCCGGGATGATAGGGCTTTCCGGTCACGGTCGCCTTCACGAAGCCAATGGCGTGGACGACCAGGCTGTGTGGCGTGTCCCAGTACTCGGCTTTGTCCGCCACGACTTTCAGCAGGCCCACGTCCGGATCGTCGTGCCCTTTGGGGAACCAGGCTTTCATCGCCGGGGTCCAGAGTTCTTCCTTCTTGGCCTCGTCGCGCACCAACTCCGCCTGCCCGGAGATCGAGACGTAGCTCTGGTCGTCCGGGTGCGAGAAGCTGACGTTGACTTTGTGGTCGTGATCGACCTGCTCGACCTTCGGTGCGGCCGCCTTGGTGAAGAACCACAGCGTGCCGTCGAATCCGTCGGTGTTCTGGACGGCCATCGGGCGGCTCCGCAACGCGCCTTCCTCATCGACGGTGGTCAGCATGGCGAACTTGATGTCCTTGATCATCTCGCCGAGCTTCTTGAGGTTGGCCGCGTGGTCGGGGTGGGTTTCGGTGCTCATATCGGATCGGTGCCTGCGGTTATTTGCTCGCGGCCTTGCGGGCCTTTTTGGCCGGGGCGGTGTTGGCCACGAACTGCTCGCCTTTTTTGGAGGCGGTTTTCTTCCTGGTGTCGGTCGCCTTCTTTTCGGCGGGCGTGAGTTTGTCCCACGCCTTCTTGGGCAGGTAGCGGGAGGTCGTGTCGCCCTGGATGGCCTTCTTGCCGTCCGCGGTCTGCCACTTCTCGTCGGTCCAAGAACTGAGGTGTTTCTGGGCGGAGGTCTTACTGCCGCCCTGCTTGTAGCCGCCACCCTCCTTCTCGTATTCGCTGGCCACGAGTTGCGCCTTGCGCGCGCTCCACTGGCCGGGCTTGCCGCCCTTGTCGCCCTCCTTGACCTGGGTCTTGATCTTCTCGCGCAGTTCGGGCTTGGTGTACGTCGCAGGGTCGCTCTTGGAGGCTTTCGGTTTCGCGGCCGGTTTCTTGGGGGCGGCGGCGGACGCGGGTTTCTTCGCCGCCAGCTTCTTGGGTTTGGTCTCGGCCATAGGACGGAGTTATTTCTTCTTGGCGGCGGGTTTCTTCGTTGCGGGGGCCTTCCTGGCGGAAGCGGCGACGGGCTTCTGCGTTGCGGGGGCCTTCTTTTTGCCGTCGGCCGCTTCGTGATATTTCTCTAGCAGTTCCTTACCCTTCGCGGCGAGCTTCTTCACGTCGCCCGCCGACTTCGGCACGGGTTCACCCCAGGCTCGCGCGGACAGGGCGCGGCGCGTCGGCTTGCCCTTCGTGTCCTCCATGGGGCCCGGATCAGGATTGGCGAAATGCCGCCGCAGGAACGATCCCTTGCGCTTCATCTTCTCGGGCGTATCCGCCGGCCCTTTCACGCCCGGCTTGAGGTTCGCGCCTTCGGTTTCCTTGAAGTGCTCGCGGCCAGCCTGCGTCAGGCCGCCTTTGGGGTCCTTGAGTGCCTTTTTGCTCGTCGATGCGGTGGGTTTCGTGGCCATGGCGGGGAACGGTGAAGCGGAAGGGATGATCGGTCGGTGGGAACGGACGTTGATCGTTGCGGCAGCGCGGGATGCGCCGACCACTTACCTTGCTTAACGCCGCCCGGCGCGAAAACGATGCAACGAAACGCGCCATCCACTCTAAATGTCGCAGAACAACACCGTTGACGCGGTGTAGCCGTGGACGAAGTTCTGCTTGCCGACGGGGCCGATTTCGCCGTTGCAGAAGAACCCGGCGCTGGGATGGCCGCCGAAAATCTCGGCCAGCACGCCCGCGTCGTGGTCAGGCACGTTGAAGAGTCCCTGCCCCCGCCCGTTGCAAGCGAACAGCACCGAGGCGAAGGGCCGCGCGCCGTCCTCCTCGGCGGCGATGCAGAGTTCGCGCAGGTCCTCGTCGGCGCTGTCGCGGTCGCGAAGCTGGTACTGGAGCGTCTGACCGACGCGCAGCGGCGAGTCGATGGCCACCGCCCCGGCGTCCGGGTCGGCCCCGAGGATGCTGCGGATGAGAAAGTCGCCGCGCTTGTACTCCTCTAGGTACTCGCTCATGGCCAACCCGGCGAAGAGGTTGTTGCGCGCGCGGTCCTTCTCGTTTTTGGTCAGGTTGTTGAACACGGAGTTGAGCACGCCGTAGGCGGGCTTGGAGCCGAGGCTCAGGAGCAGCTTCTGCTGCTTGACGCCCGTGATCGTCAGCGGCTCACCGATGGGTCGGCAGCCCTGGCTGACGATGCTCCGCAGCACGACGCCGCCGCTGAAGCCCAGTGCAACGGCCCCGCCCGCGATGGCGCGCCCGTCGCGGCACACCACGAAGTTTTCCGGCTCGCCCGCGGCGATGCCGCCCAGGGCAGGCACGCCGGGATAAGCGTGATTCCACTCGGCCAGCCAGCGTTCCACGTCGAAGCGGAGCGGGTTGGCGAGGACCATCCAGGCCTCCACGTCATCGGCGGCAAAGCCGGTGCGCCCCCGCCAGAAGTCCGCGCCGCTGGCTTTTTCCAGGTCGTCCTGCGAAAACTCGGTCACGCGCAGGATGGTGTTGGGCAAGCTCAGCAGCAGCAGCGAGAAACCCGAGCGATCCTCCACTTCCTTGCCGGTGCCGATGATCCCGCCGCCCGAGCAGCCGACGAGCAGCGGTATGCGCCCGTACACCCGCAGCAGTTCCAGGAAATCCTCCAGGTGTTCGGCGTAATCCGTCGAGAAGAACACCACGCCGCAGGAAACCTCCGCGTCCAGTTCGGCGCGAGCCTCGCGGGCGGCGGCAATCACCGTCTCCTCGGAAAATTCCGCGAGCATGAGTCGGGAGACGGCGCGGTTGGGCATCTTCGCCACCATCGCCGTTACGGCCTGTTTTCGCAACGCCGAAAGTGTACCTTTGACGACGGCGCGCCGCCTGCTTGCAGGACGGGGTTGCGGCGCACGCTGGCACGGCGTTTTGTTGGACGCTGCGCCCCCGCCCTTCAATCCCGTGACCTGGAAGAACCATTACGTCGCCACCGGCGCGCTCGCGTTTGTCCTGACCGGCAGACTCGATGTGACGCTGGCCGCCATGGCCACGGCCGCGCTGCCCGACCAGTTGGAAGTGCTGCTTCCCTTGGGCAAGCACCGTGGCGCGACCCATTGGGTTGGTTTGTGGCTGGCCGTGCTGGCCGCGGTGCCCTACTACTTCCCCAACGAACTGCGCCGCATCGCCCCCGCCCTGCTCGGCCACCACGGACCGCAGGGCCACACCTGGCACTTGGCCATCGGGGCGGCGGCCTTCGGGCTGGCGCTGGGACCGCTGCTGCACGTCCTGCTCGACGGTTGCTCGCGCGACGGGGTCCCGGTGGTGCCGTTCAGCCGCGCCAGGTTGCAGCTTTCGCTTTACCGCACGCGCAACCACCGCTGGCCTTGGGACGTATCTGAGTGGGTGTTCCTCTGGCTGTTGCTGGCGGCCTGCTGGTGGGGCTGGCATCACCGCTGAAAAGCGGGGCACCCGTGCCATCGATGTCCTTCCACGATCAACTCGCCTTTGCCCTGCCCGAAGCGCCGCCCACCCCCGTGCAAACGGCGGCGAGGGAAGCCGCGCGCCAGTTGCTCGACGTGGGGTTGATCTACCATGAGCCGGGGGTGGAGAACTACCCGCGAGGACGCGAAATCCTGGAACGATTCCCGCACGCCGAGCGCCGGGAGGTCCACAGCCACTGGATGATCCCCGGCCTGCACGGCAACGAGGGCAGCACGGATTCCTGGGTGCAGATCAAGCGCACCGTGCTCGTGCTGGGCGTGAGGAAATCGTTTCCGCTACGCGAGAACGGGCGGTCGTCCGACTTCGTGGCGTCGGGGGCGGCCAACGGCTGCTCCATGGCGTGCGCTTATTGCTACGTGCCCCGGCGCAAGGGGTTCGCCAACCCCATCACCACGTTCGTCAACATCGAGGCCATCCAGCGCGCCATCGCGCGCCACGCCGCCCGGCTGCCCCGGCGGCGGCCGGAGTCCAGCCAGGTGGACCCGGAATTGTGGGTGTACGAGATCGGCGAGAACGGCGACTGCTCGGCGGACGCGCTCCTCTCCGACAACGTGCGCGACCTCGTGGCGATGTTCCGGCTGCTGCCCAACGCCAAGGCCACCTTCGCCACGAAGTTCGTCAACCGCGACCTGCTGGCCTACGATCCGCAGCGCAAGACGCGGCTGCGCTTCTCGCTGATGCCGCCCAGGATGAGCCGCCTAGTGGACGTGCGGACCTCGCCCATCGAGGAGCGCATCGCGGCGGTCAACGACTTCGTGGCCGCCGGGTACGAGGTGCACCTCAACTTCTCGCCGGTGATCCTCTACGAAGGCTGGCACGCGGACTACGAGGCGCTCTGCGAGCAGGTGGACGACACCCTGGATGACGCCGCGAAGGCACAGGTCGCCGCCGAGATCATCATGCTCACCCACAACGAGGGACTGCACGAGGTGAACCTGCGCTGGCACCCGCAGGCCGAGGCCCATCTCTGGCGGCCCGAGTGGCAGGAGGCGAAGATCAGCAACACGGGCGGCGAGAACGTACGCTACCGCCACGGCTTCAAGGGCCGGCTGCTGGCTGAACTGCGCGCGATCATGGCGCGCCGGATGCCTTATTGCCGGGTGCGCTACGCCTTCTGACGTAGGCGGTCCGCACGGTTTGACGCGGCTGTTTGCGCGCCGAGCCGCGAATCGTTTCCAACCACGATGACAACCGCGCGTCCCCAACTCGCCATCTACCACGAGCACCCCGACTGGTTCCGACCGCTCTTCGCCGAGTTGGACCGGCGCGGGGTCCATTACCATCGCATCGACGCGCGGGAACCGTTTTTCTACGATCCCGCCGACCACGAGCGGCCCTTCCCGGTGCTGTTCAACCGGATGAGCCCTTCGGCGTACCTGCGCGGCGGCGGCAGCGCGATCCTGCACACGCTCAACTTCCTGGGGCACCTCCAGCGGGTCGGCACGCGGGTGGTCAACGGCTACACGGCGTTCGGCTACGAAGTTTCCAAGGCGCTCCAACTCACGCTCTTGGCGGATTTGGGCATCGCGGCCCCGCGCTCGCGGGTGATCCACCGCGGCAGCGACGCCCCGGCGGCGGCGGACGGACTGCGCTTCCCGGTGGTCGTCAAGGCCAACGTGGGCGGCAGCGGAGCGGGCATCACACGGTTCGATTCGCTGGAGGATTTGCAGGCCGCGGCGGACGCCGGCTTCATCGAACTGGGCCTGGACGACGTGGCGCTGGTGCAGGAATATATCCCCGCGCGTGACGGCCACATCACGCGCGTCGAAACGCTGGGCGGCAAGTATCTGTACGCCATCGACGTTTACCCGGAGGCGGGCTCGTTCGACCTTTGCCCGGCGGACGCCTGCCAGACCAAGGACGGCGCGGACCTCGCCCGCTCGGCCACCAGCGCGTGCCCCGTGGACGCTCCCCGGCGCGGGCTGCGCGTCGAAAAAGCCGACCCGTCGCCCGCTGTGATTGCCGCGTGCGAGCGCATCGCGCAGGCCGCCGGGATCGACGTGGGCGGCATCGAATCCATGATCGACGACCGCGACGGGCAGCGGGTGTACTACGATGTCAACGCGCTCTCGAACTTTGTCGCGGACGCCCCGCGCGTGGTCGGGTTCGATCCGCACGCCCGGCTCGCGGACTTCCTCGAAGGACTGATCGCGCAGGCGGGAGCAGCACAGGGGTAATATGCGCTACGGCTATTGGCTACCCATCTTTGGCGGCTGGCTGCGGAACGTGCCCGACGAGGGCATGGCCGCGACGTGGGACTACGTCCGGCGGCTCGCCTGCCGCAGCGAGCAGATCGGCTACGACCTGACGCTGGTCGCGGAACTCAACCTCAACGACATCAAGGGCGTCGAGGCCCCGGCGTTGGACGCTTGGAGCACCGCCGCCGCGCTGGCCGCCGTCACCGAGAGGCTGGAATTGATGGTCGCCGTGCGGCCCACGTTCCATTCCCCTGCCCTGCTGGCCAAGCAGGCCGCGAACATTGACGGCATCTGTGGCATGCCCGGGCGGCTGTCGCTCAACGTGGTGTCTTCCTGGTGGGCGGACGAGGCCAGGCAGTACGGCGTGCATTTCGAGCAGCACGAGGACCGCTACGCGCGCACGGCGGAGTGGCTGGAAGTCGTGGACGGCATGTGGAAAGAGGAGCGTTTCTCCTACGCGGGCAACTATTACCGGGTGGAGAACGCTTCCCTCCAGCCCAAGCCGATCACCCGGCCGCGCCCGACCCTGTACGCGGGCGGGGAGAGCGAGGCGGCGAAGAACCTCATCGCCCGACGCTGCGACGCCTACGTCATGCACGGCGACCCGCCCGAGCGCATCCGCGAGAAGGTGGCCGACATGCGCGCGCGCCGAGAACGCTTTGAACTGCCGCCGATGCAATACGGGATGGCCGCCTATTCCATCGTGCGTGACACCGAGCGCGAGACGCAGGCGGAACTGGCGCGGATCACGGACGTGCAATCCTCGGCGGCCGGATTCGCTAACTACCAGCAATGGCTGGCGGGCACCAAGCTGGAGCAGCGCATGACCATCGAGGAATACTCGGTCTCGAACCGTGGACTCCGGCCGGGCTTGATCGGCACACCCGAACAGGTGTCGGGGCGGGTGGAGGAATACGAGGACGCGGGGCTGAACCTGTTGCTCTTGCAATGCAGCCCGCAGGCGGAGGAGATGGAGCGTTTTGCCGCGCAGGTGATCCGGCGTCCCACGCCCGTCGGCCAGCTCGCCGCATGAAACGCGCGCGCCGACGCTGGCTCACCGGACTGCTGGCGGTGGGTCTGGCGGCCCTCCTGGTACCACATGTCGCGGCGAGCAACCCGGACGATTACCAACAGTCCACGCTGTTTTTCGAGAGCCACGGCAAGCGCATCCGCGTGGATTGCTTCGAGTTTGCGGCCAACGCTCCAGACCATCTGCCCACCGGGGATGACCGCAGCGCGACGAGGGACGTGCTGGTCCTGCACGGGGCCGGAGGGGTGATTTTCGATGGCCCCGAGATGCGGCGCATCGGACGGGCGTTTGCCACGCAGGGCATCCGCGCCTACGTCGTGCACTACTTCGACGGCTCGGGAATCGTGGCGACACGGAGCATCCGCACGCTGAACGAGCATTTCAACGAATGGCAAGACGTGGTCCGCGACGCGGTCGTCTTCGCCCAGAGCCGGGAAAACCCGCCGGGCAATCGGCCGGTGGCGATTTACGGGTATTCGATGGGCGCGTTCCTGGGCCTGGCCGCGAGTTCCGACAACGCGCGGGTCGGGGCTCTGGTCGAGCAGGCGGGCGGGGTCTGGGACAACGATACCGGCCGCTTGCACCGGATGCCGCCGGTGCTGATGATCCATGGCCGGGCAGACGAGCGCGTGCCCTTCAACAAGTTCGTGCCGCCGCTCCAACGGGCGTTGCGGGAGCGCGGCGCTCCGGTCGAGACGCTGTTCATCGACGGCGAGGGACACGGGTTTTCGCCTGCCGCGCAAGCAAACGCGCGCCGGGCCGCCGTTGACTTCGTGCAACGGCGGCTGCCGCCCCAGAAAGTGGGCTTTCGGACGAAGAAACCCGACCGCTGATCCCGGCAAAAAACGATTCCTTTACAGACACCAAACCCAGCTAAACACCCCACCCTATGTCACTCTTTGGAATCGGCGAAAAGTTCAACACCCTCCACGATTTGTACGTCCACTTGCTCAAGGACCTTTACAGCGCGGAAAACCAACTCACCAAGGCGTTGCCCAAACTTGCGGCGGCTTCCCACTCTCCCCAGTTGAAAACGGCCTTTGAATCGCACCTGCGTGAGACCGAGTCCCAGATCACCCGCCTGAACACCATCGCCGACAAGCTCGGTGTGTCGCTGACCGGCTACACCTGCAACGGCATGAAGGGCATCATCTCCGAAGGCAGCGACTGGATCGGTGAGGACGCCACGGATTCCGTCAAGGATGCGGGCCTCATCATGGAAGCCCAGCACGCCGAGCACTACGAGATGGCGGGTTACGGCAGCGCCCTCGCCTATGCACACAACCTCGGCTATACGGAAGCGGCCACCCTGCTCCAGCAAAGCCTCGACGAAGAAATCAGCCAGGACACCCACCTCAACACGCTGGCCGCGACGATCAACCCCGCCGCCCAGCGTGAAACGGCGACCGCCTGAGCCAGCCGACTGCCCCCTCTTGCAGCCGTCCACGCCCTAACGCGCGGACGGCTTTTTTCTGGCCGAAGCGCCTTTTACCTCCCATGTCCGACCGCGAATTTTCCGTTGCCCGTCTCACTGACCTGCCGCCCGTACCCGGGATGCATCCCGTGGAAGCTGAAGGCGTCAAACTGCTGCTCGTCCGGTTGGCGGACGGCCTGTACGCGGTGGACGCACTCTGCCCGCACGCCCAGGCACCGCTCGCAGAGGGCGCGCTGTGCGGATCGCGGCTGGTCTGCCCGTGGCACCAGTCGGTGTTCGACGTGACGAACGGCACGCTGCTGGAACCTCCTGCCCTGGACGGTCTGCGCCGCTATCCGGTGCGGGTGGCGGACGGGGAGATCTTCGTCAGTTGGTCGGACACACCAACCGAGCCCGCCAGGGTGCCACGCGGGGCGCACGTTTCACCGAACGCGGGTCAGACGGTCGCCATCATCGGCGCGGGCGCAGCGGGACAAGCAGCGGCGGAAGCCTTGCGCGCGGAAGGCTTCGGCGGCCGGGTCATGCTGATCGGGCCGGAAGACTTCCCGCCCTACGACCGCACGAACCTGAGCAAGCACTTCCTCACGGGAGATGCGGGCGAGGACAAGCTGCCGTTGCGTCCGGGTGGGTTCCTGACGTCGCTGCAGGTGGAGCGCGTCGTCAAGACGGTCGTGGAACTCTCCGCGCCGGAGCGGGAGTTGCGGTTCGGCGACGGCCCCAGCCTGCGCTACGACGGTGCGCTCCTCGTCACGGGCGGCGTGCCGAAGCCATTGGACGTTCCCGGGGCGGAGTTGCCGAACGTCTGGACGTTGCGGAACGTGGATGACGCCCGGAAACTCGTGGCGGCAGTGGCGGACAAATCCAGGCGCGTGGTGGTGATCGGCGCGAGTTTCATCGGCCTGGAGGTCGCCTCGTCGCTCCGGCAGCGTGGGTTGGCTGTCACGGTGATCTCGCCGCAAAAGGTTCCGCTCCAGAAGCCGCTCGGTGCGGCGGTGGGCGATTCCTTACGTGCCTTGCACGAGCGGAACGGCACCCGCTTCCATCTGGGTGAGGGCGTGGCGCGCCTGACGGGCGACGCCGCTGGGGTGCGAGCGGTCCACCTCCGATCCGGCGGAAGGGTGGCTGCGGATATCGTCGTGGCGGGCCTTGGCGTGCGTCCGGCCACGGGGTTCGTGCGCGGCGTGGAACTGGCGGAGGACGGCGGAGTGGTGGTCGATGAGTTCCTGCACGCTGGACACGGTCTGTACGCGGCGGGCGACTTGGCGGCTTTCCCGCTGCCTCACGCCGGGACGGGCAGCGAACGGGTCCGCATCGAGCATTGGCGCGTCGCGCAGCAGCACGCGCGGATCGCGGCGCGGAACCTTGCCGCCGGGAAACCGGCGAAGGCGCTGGCGGACGATGGCTTCGTGCCCTTTTTCTGGACGTTCCACTTCGGCGAACGACTGAACTACGTCGGCCACGCCACTGGCGACGACGAGGTGATCCTCGACGGCGACCCGCGGCAGCCGCCGTTCATGGCGTATTACGCCCGCGCGGGCAAGGTGCTCGCAGCGGCGGGCACGCACCGCGACGCGGATCTGGCGGCCATGCACGAACTCCTCCGTACGGGGCGCGCCCCGGGCGTAGAAGACGTGCGCCGGGGAGGGTACTCGCCGGTCGAGGCCGTGCAACGGCACTCTTGACGCTGGCACAGATCGCTCGGAGAGGAATTTCTACCTCAAGCCGTCGGGACTGCCGGGGCGGCTTGCGACACTTCCCGCGGAGGCCGTTGAGTCACGGGCGCAGGAATCGTGTCGGCCCAACTGCGCCAGCCTTCCGTCAGTTCGAGCCAGCCCCAGCGCGCCAGCGCGCTCAGCAACGGCCGACCGCTCAGAAAGCTGAACGTGAAGCCGCCGAAAAGGAAGGTCCGTTTGGCGTTTTTGCGCCCGAACGTCCCCTTCGCCTTGCGCGCGCGTCCCATCGCCGCCATACGCCGGTTGTAGAAGCGCATGAAATAGAAGAACGGCGTCGAAGGCGGCAGCGAGTAGATCGGTCGCACGAGCACGTCCTGCCCATGCTTGAACGGCTGCGAGGCGACGAAGAGATAGTACAGGCCGAGGTCGAACAGGAACGCCACCCGGTACAACTCGAAGTCGCCCATGTAGTCGTACTTGTTCTGATAGATCGCCTCGAACCAGCGGCGATAGGCGCGCGTATAATCCTTGTTGTGCCGGGCGATGCGCTGAGCCAGGTCGCTCTCCCCGGCACGCTCCGCCGCGATGAGATCGGCCGCCGCGGAGGCCGTGTAGGCCATCCAATCCAGGCCGGGGCTGTAGAACGGGTCAATAAACCCGGCGGCGTCGCCGACCAGCGCGAAGCCGTCGCCCGCGTAGGTGGTGGTGTAGTAGGGCAGGTTCTTGCGGTAATGCACGTCGTCCTCCTGCCATCGGGCGTGCTCCAGGATCTCGCGCGCCACGGGGCTGCGCTCCAGCAGGAACGCGCGCAACCGCTCTCCGGTGTTCGGGCCCGGCGGCAGCGTGACCTGCCGCTGGTCGTAGACCAGCCCGATGCTCGTGTCGCCGCCCTTGAGCGGGATGATCCAGCACCACCAGCCTTCCCCCATGAGGTGGTTCGTGGCGAGGTGCCGCATGCCGTGGACCTTCGCTCCCCACTCGGGATATTTCCGGTGCAGCTCCAGCCCGTCGAAGTTCTTGACCCCCGTCCAGCGCGACCAGACAGCAGCGGTCGGGTGCGCCTCGTTCTGGCGGAACCAGCCCTCCTGCCGGGCGAGCACCGCGCGCACCCCGGAGGCATCCACGACCCAGCGGGCGCGCACGGTGTACTCATGGCCGTCGGCGTCGCGGACCGTCAGCGTCTGCTGGCCGCCGGGCGCGAGCTCGGTGCGGACGAGTTGTTCGGGGCGGCGGCATTCCGCGCCGAGTTCCACAGCCCGGCGCAGGACCTCCTCATCGAGCACGGCCCGGTCCACCATGAAAGCAGGGATTCGGGTCAGGAACTTGCCGCCGATCTCGCCGCAGTCGTCGAACCGTTCCGCTTGGTCGTTCGTGAACCAGAACCGCAGACCCTGCTTCACGTAGTGGTGCTCGTTGAGGTGGTCCGCCAAGCCCAGCACCCGGTTGAGGAAGAACGTGCTGATCTCGATGGTGGACTCCCCCACCCGCCGTTCGAATTGGGCCGAGCGCTCGACGATGAGCACGCGCAGGGCCGGGTCGCGGCGCAGCAGCATCGCCGCCGTCGAAGCGCCGGAGATCGCACCGCCGATGATGGCGACATCGTAGGTGTCGCGGGGCGAACCAGGCTCGGAGATAGACACGCGGCCGGGGGCAGCGGGCAAGGCGGTGGTCATGCCGTCATGTATAATCTCCCGGCGCGGAACGGACAAACCGTTTGTTTGCGAAAGCGGCTCCTAGGGAGGAAGGTACAGGCAACGGTGTCGTGACGGCTTGACGCCCGGGTGATCATTCACCTAGGCTTCGCTGCTTCCCATCCATGCCCGTGCATCCCATCCCGCCCCTCGACACGCTCGAAAAGCAACTTGTTGTCCTGCTCCGCGAACGCCTGTTGGAAACCACCGCCTCCTTCGAACCCGACACGGACCTCTACACGCTGGGGATGGATTCCATGGCGATCATGCAACTGCTCATCCTCATCGAAGAGGAATACGGCGTGTCGCTGCCGGAATGTTCGCTCACCCGGCAGAACTTCAGCACGGCGGCGCAACTCGCCCACCTGATCCGCGCCCAGAGCGGCGTCGCGGCCCCCTAGCCTGCCATGTGGCCCGCCGCACCCGAGAGCCGCCGGGTGCCGTTCCTGGTCAACGACTGCTTCGTGCTGGCCTGGGATGCGTTCATGCGGCGCACCCGTCAGGGCGGGCACGTCAGCCAGTCGGTCGTCGAGACGGACCGCCCGCCGGATCTGGCGAAGCTCCGCGGCGCGCTCGACCGGGCGGTGGCGAAGCACCCGCTCCTGACCGCGAGCCCCCGCCGTCACTGGCGGACCCGCCTGCCCTACTGGCTGCTGCGGTCCGGGGCCCCGGCGGCGGGGCTGCCGCTGGGCCTCTGGCGACAGCAGGACGTGCCGGAGAGCGTCCTGCCGGACTCGCGGCCCACGACCGACATCCAGACCCTGACGCAGCAGATCGCCGCCGGTCCGATGGAAAGCGCGGGCGTCCCGTACAACGCCCGGGTGGACGTGGCCGCGCTGGCGGACGGACGCTGGCTGGTGGTGCTGACCTGGTCGCACCTGTTGCTCGACGGCAAGGGTGCCGAACTGCTCTTCACCGAGCTGGGGCAGCTCTGCGAGGGCGTGGACACCCCGGCAGAAACCGCCGCGCTTCCTGCCGGGGCGAAAATTTCCCTCGTGGAACGATTTCGCCGGACACGGCCCGCGATGGACCACCAGACCGGCCTCCAGGAAACGGGGGTGCCGTCCCTGGGCGGGCCGCGGCCCCGGCCCGGCCGGGCGTTTTACGAGGTCGTGACATTCACCGCCGAAGAAACCGCCGCGGTGCGCGCGCGGGTGGAGCAAACCGTCGGCGCGTTGTTCCCGTTCACGTTCTACGTCGCCAGCGTGGCCCGCGCGCACGATTGGGTTTTCGCTGCCAGGGGCCGCCAGCCGCCCGGCTACGGCATCAGCGTACCCTCGCAGACGCGCAAGCGCGGCGCGCGCGGGCCGTTGTTCCACAACCACGTCGCGTCCCTGTTCTTCAATCCCCGCCGCGAACACCTCGGCACGATGGAGGAGGCGGCGGCAGCAATGAAGGCACAGTTCGCCGCGATGGTACGCCGCAAGGTCCCGGAGTCGTTCAACGCCGTGGTGGAACTGATGATGCCCCTGCCCGCGTGGCTGTTCCTGGGGATCATCCGGCTCCAGTTCAAGGGCGAGCTTTGCACCTGCTTCCATTCTTACACGGGGCAGTTCGCGCCGGAGATGACGCGGTTTGCCGGGTCGCCCGTGCTCAACGGCTACCACCTGCCCTGCCTGGGCACGCCGCCTGGGACCGGCCTTTTCTTCGGCGAGCACGGCGACCGGCTCAACGTCACGCTTTCCTGGCGGGAAGGCGTCTTGACGCCCGCGGAACGGCGGCTCATGATGGCGCGGTTGCGCGGAGACCTGCTCGGCCAGGAACCTGCTCTCCCTCACTGACCTATGGAAGCCGATGCCTTCGACGTGTTTGTGGCTGGCGGCGGCAGCGCCGGGCTGGCGGCGGCGGTCGCCGCGGCGCGCACGGGCG
>CALMAQ010000162.1:0-6515 GCA_937859745.1 uncultured Verrucomicrobiota bacterium
GGGCGCGCGACATGGGCGGCGCGTTCCGGCAGTTCGGGCGGGACTGGCGGCGCACGGCGGCGGCCTTCGCCACGACGCTGGCGTCGCACGTCTGCTATTACACGAGCTTCTGTTTCGCCGCCCTGGCCCTGCGCGGGGTCGGCGGCCCGGCGGCGGGTTTCTGGGACGTATTCTCCGTGATGCCGATTGAGAACACGCTGACCGCGCTTCCGATCAGCCTGGCGGGCATCGGATTGCGGGAATCGCTGTTCCAGAGCCTGCTGCACGACCTCGGCGGCGTGCCGCCCGCCGTGGGGGCGCTGGTCGGCTCGCTGGGTTTTGCGATGAAGGCGCTCTGGAGCCTGCCCGGGGCGGTGGTGTTCGTCGGCTACCGCCTGCTCTGGCGCGGCGCGCGTTCCTCCGCGGATGGCGGCAAGGAAAAAGAGTTGCCCCCGCCGATGGACGAGGCTCTGGTGAGGTGAGCAGGGCTGCGGAAGGAAAGACGCCTGTCACCCCGCATCCCGCATTCCATCTATCATCCCTCTTCCCGCGTCCGCGCCCTTCAAGGCTTCGCCGCCGTCATGATCTCCTCCGCCGCCGGGGGCACGGCCGCCGCCGGAGCCGGTTTCACCGCCGCGGGCTTCGTGACCACCGGGGGCAGCGCCACGACTTTCCAGAAACGATCCTGGAACCCGGGCCAATCGGCCAGCACCTCCTTGGCGCGCGCGCTGTCGGTCGCTTCCAGGTGCCGGTAGATCATCGCCTTGAGCGCCTGCACGTCCTCGTCGGCTTCCAGCCGCTCCAGCTTGATCAACTGCGGGTTGAACAGACCCTCGAAACGATTCTCCAGGTCGAGCACGTACGCCGTGCCGCCCGTCATGCCCGCGCCGAAGTTGCGCCCCGTGCGGCCCAGGACGACGACCGTGCCGTTGGTCATGTACTCGCAGCCGTGGTCGCCCACGCCCTCGACGACCGCCGCCGCGCCGGAGTTCCGCACCGCGAACCGCTCGCCCACCCGCCCGCAGGCAAAGAACGCGCCGCCCGTCGCGCCGTAGAGACAGGTGTTGCCCGCGATCATCGCCTCGTGCGGGACGAATTTGTGCTTCGCGCGCGGCCGGAGCACGATGGCCCCGCCGCTCATGGACTTGCCCACATAGTCGTTTGCCTCGCCCGTCAGCACGATCCGCAGCCCCGGGCTCAGGAACGCGCCGAGGCTCTGCCCCGCGCTGCCCAGGAGGTTGATCTCCAGCAATCCCTCCGCCAACCCCTTCTCGCCGTGGTGGTAGGCGATCTCGCCGCTCACGCGCGAACCCACGGAGCGGTTCGTGTTCCGCACCTTGTAGGACAGCGACACCGGGTGGCCGTGGTTGATGGCCTCGTTGGCGTCTTGGAGGATGATGTCGTCAAGCGTGCGGTCCACGAACCCGTCGTTGCGCTCGCGCGTGTGGAAGCGCGTCGCGGACGGGTCGTGCTTGCTCACGTCGGCGAGGATGCGCGACAGGTCGAGCGTGTTCGCCTTGGGGTGAGGGACCGCCTTCTTCTGGCGCAGCAGGTCCACCCGGCCGATGAGTTCGTTCATCGTCCGCGCGCCCAGGCTCGCCATGATCTCGCGCACCTCGCCCGCCACGGCGTTGAAGAAGTTGACGATGTTCTCGGGCTTGCCCTTGAACTTGGCGCGCAGCCGTTCGTCCAGCGTCGCCACGCCCACCGGGCAGGTGTTGAGGTGGCATTGGCGCACGTACACGCAGCCGCTGGCGATCAGCGCCGCCGTGCCGAAGTTGAACTCCTCCGCGCCCAGCAGCGCCGCCTGGATGATGTCCAGCCCCGAGCGCATCCCGCCGTCCGTGCGGAGCGTCACGCGGTTGCGCAGACCGTTGAGCATCAACACCTGGTGCGCCTCCGCCACGCCCAGTTCCCACGCGCTGCCCGCGTTCTTGATCGACGAGTACGCCGCCGCCCCCGTGCCGCCCTCGTGGCCGCTGATGAGGATGATGTCCGCGTGCGCCTTGGCGACGCCCGCCGCGATGGTCCCCACCCCGGCCTCGGCCACCAGCTTGACGCAGACCCGCGCGCGCGGGTTGACCTGCTTGAGGTCATAGATCAACTGCGCCAGGTCCTCGATGGAATAGATGTCGTGGTGCGGCGGCGGCGAGATGAGCGACACGCCCGGCGTCGCCTTCCGCAGCCGGCCGATGTACGCGCTGACCTTGTGTCCGGGGAGCTGCCCGCCCTCGCCGGGCTTCGCGCCCTGCGCCATCTTGATCTCGATCTCCTTGGCGCTGGCCAGGTACGTCGCGTTGACGCCGAACCGCCCGCTGGCGATCTGCTTGATGGCGCTGTTGCCCAGGTCGCCGTTGGGCTTGCGGTGGAACCGCTCCGGGTCCTCGCCGCCCTCGCCGCTGTTGCTCTTGCCGCCGATGCGGTTCATGGCGATGGCCAGGCACTCGTGTGCCTCGGGGCTCAGCGCGCCCAGCGACATGCCCGCCGTCGTGAACCGGCGGCGGATTTCCTCCACGGGCTCCACTTCCTCCAGCGGCACGGGGCCGCTCGCGGGCGGCACCAGTTCGAGCAGGTCGCGCAGGCTGATGGGGTTGGCGCTCAGAGCCGTGGCGACGTACTTCTTGTAGTCCTCGGGCTTGTTGTCCCGGACGAAGGTGTGAAAATTCTTGATGTAAGGCGGCGTGACGGCGTGCGCCTCGCCCTGCGGCCGGAAGCGGTAGAAGCCCGGGTTCTGCAACACGGCGGGCTTCTTCTCCGACCCGTCGGCGGGTGCGCCGTAGGCCAGGGAGTGCCGCCGCAGCGTTTCCTCGGCGATCTCGCGGAAGCCGACGCCCTCGACCGGCGTGGAGGTCCCCGTGAAGCACCGCTCCACGAGTTTGGACGCGATGCCCACCGCCTCGAAGATCTGCGCCCCCCGGTAGCTGGCCAGCACCGAGATGCCCATCTTGGACATGATCTTGAGGATGCCGCTTTCCAGCCCCGCGCGGTAGTTCTTGAGCGCCGCCGCCAGCGTGGGCCGCCCCTCGGGCGGCATCTTTTCCACGATCTCGCGGCAGGTGGCAAACGCCAGGTAGGGCACCACGCTGCTCGCGCCGTAGCCGATCAGGCAGGCCATCTGGTGCACGTCGCGCGCCTCGCCCGTCTCGCAGATGAGGCTCACCCGCATGCGCTTGCCCACGCGCGTGAGATGGTGGTGCACCGCGCCCGTGGCCAGGAGCATCGGCACGGGCAGGTTGGCGTGGTCGGTCGCGCGGTCGCTCAGGACCACGATGCGGCAGCCGTCGTCCACGGCCGCCTCCACCTCCCAGCACGCGCGCTCGACCGCGCCTTCCAGGCCGTCCGCCCCCTCGCCCAGCGGCCACACGACGTTGATCGTCGCCAGCTTGGTCTCGGGATCGTCGTGCGCCGCCAAGGCGGCCAGTTCGTGCTCGAAGAGGATCGGCCCCTCCGCCGAGACGAGCCGCGCGTGCTCGGGCGTCTCGCCGAGCAGGTTGCGCCGCCAACCCATGATGGTGTTGAGCGACATGACCAGCTTCTCGCGCAGCGGGTCGATGGGCGGGTTCGTCACCTGCGCGAACAACTGCGAGAAATACGTGTAGAGCAGCCGGGGCTGGAGCGAGAGCACCGCCAGGGCCGTGTCGTCGCCCATGGAGCCGTAGGGCTCCGCGCCCTCGCGCAGCATGGGCTTGAGGATCACGTCGAGTTCCTCGCTCGTGTAGCCGAAGGCCACCTGGCGCTCGGTCAGCGTGAGGATGTCGAGTTCTTCCGCCGGTTCCGGCAGCGCGTCCTTGGACACGAGGTCGGACAGCCGGATGATGTTCTCCCTGATCCACTGCCCGTAGGGCTTCTGCGTGGCCAGCCGCTCCTTGATCTCCTGGTCGCGGAGCAGCCTGCCGGTCCTGGTGTCCACCGCGATGATCTCGCCCGGCCCGAGCCGCCCTTTCTCGACGACGTGCGCGTCGTCGATGTCCACCGTGCCGACCTCGCTGCTGAGGATGAAGAGCCCGTCGTCGCGCAGCTTGTAGCGCGCCGGGCGCAGGCCGTTGCGGTCCAGGCACGCGCCGACGGTCGCCCCGTCGCTGAACACCAGCGCCGCCGGGCCGTCCCACGGCTCGTTGAAGCAGGCGTGGTACTCGTAGAAGGCCGCCAGTTCGGGCGACACGTTGGGGTTGCCGCGCCACGCGGGCGGCACGAGCATCTGCATGGCGTGGAGGATGTCGCGCCCGCTCATCACCAGGGCTTCGAGCGCGTTGTCCAGGCTGGCCGAATCCGAGCCGCCGGGCTGGATGATCGGCTTGAGCAGGTCGATGTCCTCGCCCCAGAAATCCGCCGACAGTTCCGCCTCGCGCGCGCTCATCCAGTTGCGGTTGCCGCGCACGGTGTTGATCTCGCCGTTGTGCCCGAGCATGCGGAAGGGCTGCCCCAGCGGCCACGTCGGGAACGTGTTCGTGCTGTAGCGCTGGTGGAAGATGCACAGCGCCGACTCGTAGGCCGGGTTGGACAGGTCGCGGTAGAACTTCTCCAGGGACGCCGACACGAGCAGCCCCTTGTAGATGATGACCCGGCTGGAAAGCGAGCCGATGTAGAAATTCTTGATCTTGTCCGTGGCCGCGCGCTTCTCGATCTCGTTGCGCGCCAGGAACAAGCGCCGCTCGTACTCGTCGGCGTCCATGCCCCAGGGCTTGCCCACGAGCACCTGCTCGATGCGCGGCATGGTCAGCTGCGCCTTCTCGCCCAGCACGTTGATGTTGATGGGCACCTCGCGCCAGCCGAAGAGGAACAGCCCGCGCGATTCGAGCACCTCGCCCGTGATGGCCTTGGCCCGCGCCTGCGCGTAGGCGTTGTCGTGCGGCAGGAAGACGAAGCCCACGCCCAGGTCGCTGTCCTGGTAGAGATGGTGGCCCAGGCGGCTGACCTCCGGCCGCAGGATGTTGTACGGAAGCTGGGTCAGCAACCCCGCACCGTCCCCCGTCTTGGCGTCGGCGTCCAGCGCGCCGCGATGGACGAGGTTGCACAACGATTGCAACCCGTAGCGGACGACGCGGCTGGAGCGTTCGCCGCTGATTTCGGCGATGAAGCCGACGCCGCAGGCGTCGTGCTCGGACTCTGGTTGGTAGAGCGACGCCACCCGGCGCGCGGCTTCCTGCATGGGTTCGTTCATCGTGGAGGCAGCGAGATGCGGATAAACTATGTGGATGCCCCCTGGAAAACACCGCCTTTCCCTGGAGCGGATGTGCGTTATACGGCCCGGCGTTCCCCCGTACAAGCCCTAAACGCCGACCGCGAAATTCGTCTGACAAGTGGGAATCGTCAACCGCCGCCTCGGTGGTCTTAGCCGGACCGCCGCGCCTTGCATCGGCGTCCCGGATGGTCTACCTGCCCGCATGCCCTCGCTGCCCTTGTTGCTCAAAGGCCTCCTGCTCGGCTGGTCCGTCGCCTGGCCGCCGGGACCGATCAACGCCGAGATGATCCGCCGCGGCTTGGAGCGCGGCTTCCTGCCCGCGTGGGCGTTGGGCCTGGGGGCGTGCTCGGGGGATTTCCTGTGGGCCGTGGCCGTGTCGCTCGGGGCGGGCGCGGCCGTCAGCGTGCCGGGCGTGCGGACGGCGCTGGGCGTGGTCAGCGTCCTGCTGCTGCTGTTTTTGGCGTGGACCTTCGGCCGGGGCGCGTGGCAGGCGTGGGAACGCTCCCGCCGCCCGGCCGAGGCGGCTCCCCCGCGCCGCTTCGACTCCACGCGCGGCGGCTTCCTGCTTGGCCTGACGCTCGCGCTGACGAGTCCCTGGAACATCGCCTTCTGGCTGGCCGTCATCGGCTCGCAGGCGGGCGGCTCGCCATTGGGCGCGCGCGATTTCCTCCTCGTGGCCACCGGCGTTTTCCTCGCGGCGGCGGGCTGGACCCTGTTCGTGGCCACGGCGGTGCAGGCGGGCGCGCGCTTCGCCACGCCCATGTGGCACGTCGTCACGCAGGCCGTGACGGCTGTCCTGATGCTCTATTTCGCGGTGACGACGGTCCACAAGCTGGCTTCGGGCGCATGAAGATCGTCGAGCGCCACGAGAACCCGCTGCCCGACAAAACGCGCTTCACCATCCGGGCGCGGGCGCGCAGCTTCGCCTTCGCGTTCCGGGGCATGTGGGCGCTCCTGCGGCGCGAGCACAACGCCTGGATTCACCTCTTCGCCGCCCTGCTGGCCGTCGGCGCGGGCGCGTGGTGGCGCGTCGAACGGCTGGAATGGTGCCTGATCCTTTTTTGTATCGGCGCGGTGCTCGCCGCCGAGGCGTTCAACACGGCCATTGAATCGCTGGCGGACGCCGTGAAGCCCGAGCCGCACCCGCTGGTGGGCCGCGCCAAGGACCTCGCGGCGGCGGGCGTCCTCCTGGTGAGCATCGCCGCCGCCGCCGTGGGCCTGTTGGTCTTCGGCCCGCGCGTGTGGTCCACGCTGCAAGCGTGGCTCCAAACAAGGTAGGGCCGGGCGTCCCCCGCCCGGCCGTAGCTTCTCCGCCTCGGCTTGCTCAACCAGAAGAGCGACGGCCGGGCGGGGA
>CALMAQ010000162.1:6525-20449 GCA_937859745.1 uncultured Verrucomicrobiota bacterium
CGCCCCCCCCCCCCCCCCCCCCCCCCCCCCCCCCCCCCCCGCCGCCCCGCCCCCCCCCCCCGGCCCTACCTTGGTCACGACCGCCTGCGGCGGCTTCCCCGGAACACCCCCTCACAAAACTCGCCAGAAGAAATACAGCGTCGTCACGACGCCCATGACGATCACGAACCCGCGCACCCACGCCCCCGGCATCCGCTGCGCCAGCCACGCGCCGCCGAAACCGCCCACGATGGCCCCGCCCATCATCAGGAGCGCGTCGCCCCACACCACCCGCTTGAGCACGATGAACAACACCACCGCCGACAAATTGAACGCCGCGCTCAAGAGCGTCTTCAAAGCGTTCATCGCGTGGATGTTCGTCATGCCCAGCAGCGAGAGCACCGAAAGGACCATGATCCCCGCCCCCGCGCCGTAGTAGCCACCGTAGATGGCGACGATGAACTGCACCACGCCCGTCTTGACCAGCGCGCTCGCATGGTCCTCGTTGCCGAGCGAGATCTTCAGGCGCTGGGAGAGGGTCTTGCCGTAGGTGAACAGCAGGGTGGCGAACAGCGTCAGCCAGGGCAGCAGCCGGTCGAAGGTGAGCGTGCGGGTGTGCAGGAGGATCCACCCGCCCAGCACGCCGCCGGCGAGGCTGACGACCGCCATCACGATGCTGAGCTGCCGCCGCGCGGCCAGCTCACTGCGGTAAGCGCCGAAGCTGGCCACGATCCCCGGCCACAGGGCGATGGTGCTCGTGCAATTGGCCGTGATCGACGGCAGCCCGGCGGCGACCAGCGCAGGGAGCGTCACGAAGCTGCCCCCGCCTGCCACCGAGTTGATGATGCCCGCCAGCAGGCCGGCACCAACGATCAGCGCGTCTCTTGTCAGCCCGGGTTGTGCGAGGTCCATCGCCGGTTCCCATAGCAGGGAACACCGGGCTTTCAAGTGGCCCCTTGGCCGTGCCGCTACGTGGGGCCCTCCTCGTCTTCCGGTCGGCACCCCTGGCAGAGCAGGCGCACGATCTCGAGCATGAGGTCCTCGACGACCGCCTGCGGGTCGAGGACGAAGCGGCCCTCGCAGCAATCGCATTCCACAATCGGCAATGGATAAGCCATGTTCTTGATGAAACAGCCCTGGTTTCCGTTCCTGCATGGACGGCTCGTTCCGCCCGGCGTCCCCCGTGTTCCCCTGTTTGCGGAGGCGCATCCGGGCGGCACCCGCGCCCTGGCGGGTCGTCCTGGGCGGCCAGCCTGGAAAATTGGCGGCGGTTTGTCAAGGAGATTGGGCGGGCGGAGGGATGCAGGATGCAGGATGACGGCTGGTGGACGGCGCGCGGCGGTGTTCACCCGGAAGGCATGGAGGAAAACAGCAGGCGGGAGGTGCGTCCGCACCGTGGCTCTCCACGTCCAGCGTCCCCTTCCCTTTTTTCTCCCCCGGCCTTCTGTGGCCCTTTCTGTTCCGCCTTTGTGTCCTCTGTGTTAAAGTCTCCGTGCGCCGTCCGCCAGCCGTCACCCGGCTTCTTGCGCCTTGCATCCTGCATCCTGCATCCTGCATCCTGCATCCTGCATCTTGACACTACTCTCACCGTTCCATGCCCACGCATTACCAGGGAAAACCGGACGAAATCCGCGCGCTCAACGCCTTCATCAAACTGGCCCGCGCCGCGGGCAGCGTCCTGGCGCGCACCGGCCGTCCCCTGGCCGCCACGGGCCTGACCGCCAGCCAGTTCGGCGTGCTCGAAACCCTCCTGCACCTCGGGCCCCTGCACCAGTGCGACCTCGCGCGCAAACACCTCCAGAGCGGCGGCAACATCACGATGATCGTCGATAACCTGGAGCGCGCCGGGTTCGTGCGGCGCGAGCGCCTCGCCGCCGACCGCCGCTACGTGCGCGTGCTGCTCACCGAGGCGGGCCGCGCGCGCATCGAGGAAATCTTCCCCGCCCAGGTCCGCCACATCCAGGCGGCCATGTCCGTCCTCTCGCCCGCCGAGCAGGAAGAACTCGGCCGCCTCTGCCGCAAGCTCGGACTCGCCGCCGCCCAGCCGGAAGCCGAACCCGTCTGCCCGGAAAAGGCGAAATCCCTCCTCTCGCCGCTCAAGTTCTGAC
This sequence comes from uncultured Verrucomicrobiota bacterium, assembly GCA_937859745.1. Classification (GTDB taxonomy): domain Bacteria; phylum Verrucomicrobiota; class Verrucomicrobiia; order Chthoniobacterales; family SZAS-18; genus CAHJWO01. The sequence continues at coordinate 8,613 of CALMAQ010000162.1, forward strand.
CCCGCCGCCATCTTCCCCATGCGACACCTCTTCGGTCCCTTCCTCACCGGCCGCGCGGCCGCCGGCCTCCTGATTTTTCGGCTCGTCTTCGGCCTGGGCATCGCGTCCCACGGCTTCCAGAAGGCCACCAGCCACGGCTACGACCATCTGGGCACCGGCTGGCTGACCTGGTTCGAGCCCGCCGGGAGCATCCCGATGCCCTTGCAGGGCCTGGCGACGCTGGCCGAACTGGCGGGCGGACTCGGGATCATGGTCGGGTTCATCACGCCGCTGGCGGCATTTGGCGTGTTCTTTGCGATGACCTTCGCCATGTTCAAGGTCCACCTTCCCGCGCACGAGGTCTACGTCAGCCTGACCGGCGGCCCCAACTACGAGATGTGCCTGCACTACCTCATCTTCGGGCTGGTGGTGCTCATCACCGGCCCCGGCGTCGTGTCGCTGGACTACCTGTTCTTCGGCCGCCGCTGGCGGCGCACCAACCCCTACGCGCCCTGACCCGATGTTTGGCTGGGAACTGGTGGCCGACTTCCTGTTCGGCGGGATCGGCTTCGTGGCGTTCGTCTACGGGCGCAAGATGGGTCAGGTCCGGCCCACGTTCCTGGGCCTGCTGCTCATGGCGTACCCGTACTTCGTGCCCAACGTGTGGTGGAACTACGGCATCGGCACGGCGCTGACGGCGGCGCTGTTCGTGTGGCGGGATTGAGCGGCCACCGTCTGGGTTTGCTTTGCCGGGTGCTTGGTTGCAAGTTAAAATGCAACGAACAACCCATCAATGGCGAAGATTGCAAAGAAGCACTGGTTCTGGGCCTGGACTGTGTTGAGCACCGTCCATAAAAGCCGGTTCGATGACCCGACTGCTCCGTGTGAGGTGTGGCAGAATTGCATCATCATCCAGGCCCGCGATGAGCAGGAAGCCCTGCATAAAGCGCGGAAGATCGGACAATCCGAGAGCGGCGACGCGCGTGGCTCCTTGTGCCTTGACGGTGAGCCAGCTGTTTGCAAATTCCTAGGGATTTCTTCCCTTGGCCTCATCCACGAACCACTCCGAGACGGAGCAGAAATTTGCTGGACGCTCAAACGATGCAAGCAATCGACGGCGCTCAGGCTGCCGAGAGCGGAGGCGGTTCTATTATCACGGGCACACAAAGAACTTGGCCACATCCAGCATGGTCAGATGCTCGACAACAAGGCTTGATTTTAGAAAGCGCGGGCAAATGTCATCCCGCCGCAGGCGGTCGTCACGCAAGGTAGGGACGCCTCTCCGAGGCGATCCCAAGCTGTCTGGAAGAAGCGCCGCCAGTTACCAGAAAAGCAGACGATTTGGGATCGCCTCGGAGAGGCGTCCCTACCTTGCGTGACGACCGCCTGCGGCGGGATGACTTTCCACACTGGCTAACGGACTAACACTGGGCGGCAAACTACTTGTAGCGAAGGCTGCCCTTTCCACATCCGCGCAAAGGATGCAACCTGTTGTCTACACGACTCTCCCTATGCCCCGTTACCTCCTCGCCCTCGACCAGGGCACGACCAGCTCCCGCGCCATCCTTTTCGACCGTGGCGGCAACATCGTGTCCTGCTCGCAACGCGAGTTCGGGCAAATCTTTCCCCGGCCCGGGTGGGTGGAGCACGACGCCAGCGAAATCTGGTCGAGCCAGGTGGGCGTTGCGTCCGAAACGATGGCCCGCGCCGGGGTCCGGCCCGGCGACATCGCCGCCCTCGGCATCGCCAACCAGCGCGAAACGACCATCCTCTGGGACCGCCGCACCGGCCAGCCCATCCATCACGCCGTGGTCTGGCAGGACCGCCGCACGGCGGCCACCTGCGAGGAACTCACCCGCGACGGCCACGCGCCGACGTTTCAGGACAAGACCGGGTTGGTCGTGGACCCGTACTTCAGCGGCACGAAGCTGCGCTGGCTGCTCGACCACGTCCCCGGCGCGCGGGCCCGGGCGGAGCGCGGCGAACTGGCCTTCGGCACGGTGGATTCCTGGCTGCTGTGGAAGCTCACGGGCGGCCGGGTCCACGCCACCGACGTGACCAACGCCGCTCGCACCCTGCTTTTCAACATCCATACCCTCGCGTGGGACGACGAACTGCTGGGCCTGCTCGGCATCCCGCGCGCCCTGCTGCCCGAGGTGCGCTCGTCCTCCGAAATATATGGGCACACCGACCCGGACACGTTCGGCCACGCCATCCCCATCGCGGGGATGGCGGGCGACCAGCACGCGGCGACGTTCGGGCAGGCGGCGCTGGAGCGCGGCATGGCCAAGAACACCTACGGCACGGGCTGCTTTTTGCTGCTCAACCTGGGCGGCGAGCCCCTGCCCTCGCGGCACCGGCTCCTGACCACCGTGGCCTGGCAGATCGGCGACCGGGTGGACTACGCCTTCGAGGGCAGCGTGTTCGTCGCGGGGGCGGTCATCCAATGGCTGCGCGACGGGTTGCGCTTCTTCCGCACGGCGGACGAAAGCGAGGCGCTGGCGGCGAGCGTCGCGGACAGCGCGGGCGTGTACCTGGTCCCGGCCTTCGTCGGGTTGGGCGCCCCGTATTGGGACAGCCACGCGCGCGGCACGATGGTCGGCCTGACGCGCGGCACGGGTCCGGCGCACATCACGCGCGCGGCGCTGGAAGCCGTGGCCTGCCAGAGCGCCGAAGTGCTGGCGGCCATGCGGCTGGACTCCGGGCTGCCGCTCGCCGAACTGCGCGTGGACGGCGGCGCGTGCCGCAACAACCTGCTCATGCAGATCCAGGCCGACCTGCTCGGCGTGCCGGTGGTGCGGCCCAGGATCACGGAGACCACGGCGCTCGGGGCGGCCTGCCTGGCGGGCCTGGCGGTCGGGTACTGGGAGGACATCGGCGAGATCGCCCGGCAGTGGCAGGCGGACCGGCGCTTCGATCCCGCGATCAGCGCCGACGAGCGCGAGAGCCGGATGGACGGTTGGAAACGGGCGGTGGCACGTTCCCGCAACTGGGCCGTCCCCGTTTCCGGCACAACTGGCACATCCGAAACAACCGGCACGACTGACACGACCGGCACGTCTGGCACAACCGGCGACTAAATCGGCGGTTTTTCGGGGTTTTTCTTCGGAATTGCCGCGCAACGCCGGATGGGGCGCAACCGGGGCCAGCATGACACCCACTGCGGTCAGATCGACGGCGACCGGCCCGGAGGGAAGATCGCCTGCTCCGCAGCAATGCTTTGCGGGAGATGGAAACCCTGGGCTTGACTTCCGTGCGCGCGACCGCTGCCGCCCTGGCGAGCGCCGGACTCGCGGACGAGGCATCCGCCGCCCTGGACCGCCTCGCGCGGGAGCATCCCGGCTCCCCGCTGGCGCAGCGTCTGCGCCGGGAGGCCGCCGCGACGGACCCCGCCCCGGCGGGAGCACATTGAGGCATCCCGGATTCCGGGACACGCGAATCGGTCTCTACCATGACCGAACAACCCTCCCCCTCATCCTCCCGCGAACCCGCGTCCCCCGGCGAACACCCGGCCTCCCCGGCGTCGGTCAGCCGCCGCCAGATGCTGGCCACCTCCGCCGCCGCGGCCCTCGCTGGGGCCGCGTTCCTCGCCCCGGGCAGCGCCCAAGCCGCGGATTCGGAGCCTGGCAGCGCGAGCGACATCAAGAGCGACGTGAGCCCCCACCTCAATTTCAGCCTCACGGGCAAGGGAGCCCTCGTCACCGGGGCCGCGCGCGGCATCGGCCGGGCGATCTGCGTGGCGCTGGCCGCAGCGGGCGCGGACGTGCTGGGCCTGGACATCGCCGAGACCGTCACCCCGTCGCTCGTCTACCCGGGGGCCACGCCCGATGAACTCGCGGAAACCGGCCGGCTCGTCGAGGCGCAGGGTCGCCGCTGGATCGGCGTGAAGGCCGACGTGCGCGATTTCGGCGCGCTCAAGGCCGCCGCCGAGCGCGCGGACAAGGAGTTCGGCCACCTCGACATCGCCGTGGGCAACGCCGCCATCCAGATCTACGGCCCCATCGCCGAGATGTCCGACGCCAACTGGAAGGATGTCATCGACGTGAACCTGACCGGCTGCGCCAACACGGTCCGCGCGGTGGCCCCGCTGATGATCCCGCGCAAGACCGGGCGCATCGTGCTCATCTCCTCGGGCCAGGGGCGGCACGGGTTCAAGAACGGCTCGGCCTACGCGGCGTCCAAGTGGGGCATCATCGGCCTGATGAAAAGCGCCGCCCTGGAACTGGGCGAGCACCAGATCACGGTCAACACCGTCGAGCCGGGCCTGGTGGACACGGACATGACGCGCAACCCGGGCCGCTGGAAAGAGGCGCTCAAGGAGGCGGGCAAGAAGCCGAGCGAGCACCCCACCGAGGCCGAGGTCATCGAGGCGCGCCTGCCCACGGCGGTGATGAAGATTCCGTGGATGCAGCCCGACGAGGTTGCCCCTTCCGTGGTGTTCCTCTGCACGGACGCCGCCAACCGCGTGACCGGTTCGACCTACGACGCCACCGCCGGGGACAGCGCCCGGTACACGGCCTGAGTGCCCGGCCCTCCGGGTTGGGGGGCCCGGGGACGCGGCCTGATGGGTTACGACGGACCGGTGGCGCGGGTGACACAAATGTCACACGCACCGCCGTGAAGCGCCTGCGCGGGTGGCTTCCTGCGGGCCGGCGATTTCCCGCCCGCCTTTGAAGATGGTGGCTTGACCCCGGCGGGGACCGGGGCCAAGCTACCGCCGTGAGATTTTTCTGCGGGCGGTTCCGGGGCCACGAACCGGCCGCCGACGGCATTTAATGTTTGCCAAACCGGACCGCAGAGGGCACAAAGGGCAGCAAACGTGGATCATTCCGCATGAAAAACAGCCAACTTCCTGTCATTCCGTCTTTCCCGGTGCGTTCCGGCTGCCATGCCGCCGCCGTGCTAGTGTTCGCCGCGCTCACATGGTGGGCCGGCCCCTTGCAGGCAGCGGGCGACGCGAAGGACCAGGGCGTCCGCTTGCTCCAGGCGCAACTGCCCGCGGGTGCGACCATCCCGAAGTCGGATTGCGAGACCCTGGCACATGCGGTGGACCGCGCCACGACGGCGCACCGGAACGACGCCCCGGCGATCCTCAAGGCGGCGCTGACGAACGGCAACGTGGAGGAAGAAACGCTCCGCAAAGAGGACAAACGCTCGTGCGAGTGCGTGGCGCACATCGTGCGAGCCTCGGTCCAGGCGTCTCCCGCCCACGCCAGCGAGGCGCTGGAGATGGCAACCGCGCTTTACCCGGAATGTGCCGAAGCCCTGGCAGCCGTCCTGGACGCAGCCAAGAAAGACCTGGCCTCGGCCTATGACTTCAAGGACTTCAAGGACCATGGCGGTGCCATCAACCAGCCGGTCGCCGGTATCACCAGCGGGATTGGTGATCCGGCGAGCGGCCTGGGGCCTGGATTTCCCGGTGCGCCCGGTTTTGGTGGCAGCAGCCCGAGCGGAGGGTTCGCCCTGCCGCCCCCCAGTGGAGTAGCGGCTGTGACCAGCGTGCTCAATCAGTAGGATCGCCGCCGCCTAGGAATCGCCTTGTCCCGGCTTGGCGATGCTTGGGAGGACACGGAGTGGTAGGCAACAGTAGATCGCTGCGCCCATTCAACGCCCGAGCAACGGGTCCATTTCCCCCGTGCTTTGTGCGGAGACCTGGAAGGCGTGGCTGATCGTGTAGGTGATGTAGATCGCCACCAGGGCGAAAAGGCAAGCGATGATGATGGCGGTCACGTTGATCCGGCTTCTCCGCCGCTTCCGGCCTGATTCTGGAGCGTTTGCCTCGGCGGGAGCGGTGGCATTGAATTTGCCGTTGAGTTCGGGGATGGATTGCAGGGTTTGCCATTCCGCCCCGCCCTCCTTGCACACCAAGGTGGCGGGTCCGATGACCCCGCGGTCAACGAGGGTGTAAACGTCCTGCAAGCTGAAGGGGCCAACCGGAGCAGCGCCGTCGAGATAGTAGTATTGGCCCATGGCTCAAAAGGGGGATTGCATGTTGCCCGTCGTATCAAACCCCGCGGGTGGGCTCAAGCGCGGAACAATCAGGGTAGCGGACGCCAAAGCGGACCGTCGCCTCGTCACGCCGACAGTCAGGTGCCGCTCTCCCGGCGCTGGGATGGGGCGGTCCGGGAAAGTGGAGGTAAGGGGATTCGAACCCCTGGCCTTCTCATTGCGAACGAGACGCTCTACCAACTGAGCTATACCCCCAACTTGCTGACGCAGCAGGGTTCGCAAGGCAAATCTTCAACACCCAGAAGAGCGTTGTAGCCTGTTTTTGTAACCTGACTGGCCTGACCGGATGAAGACGCAGCAGCCGTCCGAAAAGCCGACTTTCCAGGCGACCGGGCTGCCATGTCTCTATCGGTGTCCATCCAACGGCGTGTACTATGCACTCGTAAAACACGAGGGCAAGCAGAAAGCGCCGCTCTTGAGACCGCGGACAACGTTGTGGCCAAGCGCATTCCCGGTAACTTTCAAAGCCAGACACGATGGCCAACAATCCGTCGTCCGTCGTGGCGGACAAGACGATTGCTCAACCGAGCCATCCCCCGAAAGTACGGCATTGCCGCCGCCATCCCGGAACCGGACGACGATCATCCACCGGGTTTGCAGCGGAGCAAGCGAAAACGCACTTTCCCGGTGCCGCCTACGTTGCGACCTGACGATTCCTGGCTGACCGTCGGCCGCCCCCCCCGGACGACATGACCCCCGATTTTCTCGCCAGTCTCGCCACGCAGTTCCCCTCGCTCGCCTGCCTGCGCGAACCCGAGGATTTGATTCCCTACTCCTTCGACGGCACCGCCACCTTGCAGCAACTCCCCGGCGCGGTCGTCTTTCCCACGGCGGCAGCAGAGATCGCCGGACTGCTCAAGCTCGCGGGGAGATCGAAAATCCCCGTGGTCACGCGCGGCGCGGGCACGGGCCTGAGCGGCGGCAGCGTGCCCCTGCCCGGCTGCCTCGTGCTCTGCCTGACCAAGATGAACCGCATCCTCGAAGTGGACGAGCGCAACCTGGCGCTCGCCGCCGAGTCCGGCGCGAGCACGGCCGACGTGGCGCTCGCCGCCGAACGGGCCCATCTTTTCTACCCGCCGGACCCGGGGTCGATGAAGATTTCCACCATCGGCGGCAACGTCGCCGAGAACTCCGGCGGCCTGCGCGGGCTCAAGTACGGCGTCACCCGCGACTACGTCATGGGGCTGGAGGTCGTGCTCGCCAGCGGGGAAATCCTCTGGACGGGCGGCAAATGCGTCAAGGATGTGGCGGGCTATTCCCTGCGCGACCTGTTCATCGGCAGCGAGGGCACGCTGGGCATCATCACCAAGGTGCTTCTCAAGCTGATCCCCAAGCCCGCCGCCCGCCGAACGCTGCTGGCGACGTTCGACCGGATGGAGGACGCCGCCGAGGCCGTGTCGGCGATCATCGCGGCGAAGATCATCCCCTGCACGCTGGAGTTCCTGGACAACGTCACCATCCACTGCGTCGAGGATTACGCGCACGTCGGCTTGCCCCGGGACGCCGCGGCGGTGCTGCTCATGGAAACGGACGGACACCCCGCGGCGGTCGCCGACGAGGCCGCCGCCATGGCGGACCTCGCCCGGCACCACGGCGCGCGCGAGGTGCAGACCGCCGCCAGCGACGAGGACGCGGCCCGGCTGGCGTCCGCGCGGCGCACGGCGTTCGCCGCGCTGGCCCGGGTCGCCCCGACGACGATCCTGGAGGATGCCACCGTGCCCCGTAGCGAACTGGCGAAGATGATCGGTTTCATCCAGCAGACGGGGGCACGGCACCGCCTGAAGATCGGCACGTTCGGCCACATGGGCGACGGCAACCTGCACCCCACCTTCCTGACCAACGAGCGCAACCACGAGGAAATGCACCGGGTCGAGACGGCCATGAAGGAGATTTTCGACTTCGCCGTCGGCCTCGGCGGCACGATCACCGGCGAGCACGGCGTTGGCCTGGCGAAGAAGGATTTCCTGCGCGCCGCCCTGGGCGAACTCAACCTCGGCGTCATGCGGCAGGTGAAAGCCGCCTTCGACCCGGGCAACGTGCTCAATCCGGGCAAGATTTTCTAGCTCCGCATTTCCTCCCCCCATGTCCGCCCACGACACCCTCCGCACGATGGATTACGCGGTGCTGCAACAGTGCATGCACTGTGGCATGTGCCTGCCCACCTGCCCGACCTACGACGCCACCCGCCAGGAGCGCAACAGCCCCCGGGGACGCATCTCGCTGATGCGCGCCATCGCCGACGGCCGGCTGGACGCCACGAAGGCGTTCGCCCAGGAAATGTACTTCTGCCTGGGCTGCCTCGCGTGCGAGACGGCCTGCCCGGCGGGCGTGGATTACGCGCACCTGTTCGAGGTGGCCCGCGCCGAGTCGGAACGCTCGGGCGTGCTGGCCGGGCCGCGCCGCTCGCTGCTGCGCCGGGTGCTGTTGCGCGGATTGTTCACGCGCCCGCGACTCCTGCGCGCCGTGGGGCGGCTGCTGCGCTTCTACCAGGCGAGCGGGTTGCAATCGTTGTTCCGCGGTTTGCGGCTCAACGCGCTGCTGCCGGCAAGATTCCGCTGGCTCGAAGGCCAGACTCCCACCGCCCGCCGGGAGTTCTCCGACGACCTGATCCAACCCCGGGAAGCGCCCGCTGGAGGCATAAAGTACCGTGTCGGGCTGCTCACGGGCTGCGTGCAGGACATCGTGCTCTCCGACGTGAACCGCGACACGGTCGATGCCCTGCTGGCGAACGGCTGCGAGGTCGTCACGCCGCCGGTGCAGTCCTGCTGCGGGTCGCTGCACGCGCACAACGGCGACCTGGACACGGCGGCGGCGCTGGCGCGGCGGCAACTGGACGCCTTCGACCCGTTCGCCCTCGACGCGATCATCACGAACGCGGCGGGCTGCGGCTCGCACCTGAAAACCTACGACCGGCTGCTGGCGAACGATCCCGTCTACGCTCCGCGCGCGGCGGAATGGACGCGCAAGCTGCGCGACATCAACGAGTGGCTGGTCGAGATCGGCTGGCGCCGCCCGCTGGCCACGGGCCGCGAGACCCCCGTCAAGGCCACCTACCACGAGGCCTGCCACCTCTGCCACGGGCAGAAGATCAGCCGCCAGCCGCGTGAAATCCTGCGGGGGATTCCCGGTCTGGAACTCGTCGAAATGGCCGAGGCCACCTGGTGCTGCGGCAGCGCGGGCGTGTACAACATCACCCAGCCCGAGATGGCCTCGCGGTTGCAGCAACGCAAGATGGGCCACGTCTTCGCCACGGGCGCGGCCCTGGCCGTGACGGCGAACCCCGGCTGCCACCTGCAACTCGCCCACGGGGCGAAGCTGGCTGGACGTCCCCTGGAGGTCGCCCACCCCGTCAGCCTGCTGGCGCGGGCGTACCGGGCGGAACCCGGGGCGGGTCAACGCCAGTAGGCGCGCAGTTTCGCCAGGACGCCGAGGGCCTGGAGCACGATCAGCGTGCCGTCGAGCACGGCGACGACCGCGAAAATCTGCTTCGCCGTCCGCAAGGAGAACCATTGCGCCACGAACGGCCCCATCCGCCCGCCCCACAACGTGCCCAGCACGGTGAAGATGGCCAGGTTCCACGGGACGCCGCCGAAGAGAAGCCCGTGGAGCAAGGCCAGGAAGATCGAGTTGATCGCCAGCAGCACGACCCCCAGACCCAGGGCGCGGTTGGCGTTGAGACCGTAGACCAGCATGCAAAACGCCGCGACGATCTCACCCTCGCCGATGGCCACCCACCCCGTGATGATCCCCCCGAACAGCGACACCAGCGCCACGCTGCCGAGCGCCTTCGCGGGCAGGTCCGCCAAGCCGCCGCGGCGGTTGAGCGTGTAGAGAGTCAGCACGCCCGCAAGGATCGTGATGGGGCCGAACAGCCCTTTTACCAGCATCGGATTGGGACGGACCAGAAAGGAGGAGACGCACGCGCCGACGAGCAGCGGCGGCACGGTCCACCTCAGCAGGGAAAGCGGCACCTCGCCCCGGCGCAGCCAGCCCGTCGCGCCGCTGGTCATACCCACCGCTTGCGACACGAACGCCAGCTTGAGCGCGCCGACGGGATCGACCGCGTAGGCGAAAATCATCGTCGGCACGAACACGAGGCCCCCGCCGATGGCCGTCACGTTGCCGATGACCGCCCCGGCGAACCCCACCAGCACCAGCGGCCAGGAGCGGGCCGCCAGCGCGGCGGGATGCGGGAAACACGCACCGTAGATCGCCAGCCAGACCAGCGTCAGCACGACGAGCCAGGGCGAGAAGTACCGCAGGCGTGAAGTGCTAACCGACTCGTCTGGAAGGATTTCTCGGGCGGCCACGTCCATGTATCCGACCGCCGAGACTATGAGCCGCCCCGGAAAAGTCCAAACATTTCTCGCGGCGCGCCCAAGCGCGCTCGATCACCGCTTATTTCGTGATGACCTGTCCCGTGCTGAACACGTAAAAATACCGCACGCCGTTCGTGTTGTAGCGTCCCGGGTTGCTGGGGTCCGGGTAGTAGTACACGGGTGAGCCCAGGCTGAAGTCGTAGAGGTACGGGAAGGGGAACGTCGGTGACGTGTAAAAGAACGTGCCGCTCGTGAAGTCGTACAAATAGACGCCCGAACTGCCGTCCGCCGCGTCGAACAGGTACTCATAGCCGAGGTCGAAATGATAGACGTAACGCGGGTCGGTCAGGTAGGCGTAGTAGCCGAACGGGTTGCCGTCGGGCAGCTGCAGGTAATAGGCCCCGCTGCCCAACACGGCCTCGCCGGTGAAGAAGGGCGGGTGCGCGCCGGAGCCCGCCGCCTGGACGAGGCGGCGGATCACCCCGTCCTGCTTGTCGAGGAAGTACACGTTGCCCTCGATGTCCGTGCCGTAGCGCAGGTCCGCACGGGCCGCCGAGGCATTGACCTGCTGAATCATGGCCAGGAAAGTCATTTCCACCCCACCGGAGCGCAGGCGCAGTTCCGTGATGGGCCCCTGCCCGCCGCCGGGCGGGATGTGGTCGGAGTCGAGCGTGTAGGGAGTGCCGGTGACGAAGTCGCTGAAAATCAGCCGGCCGTAGAGGCCCGGCACGCCGCTGCCCCGGTAGACGACCCCCGCCGTGACGGCGTTGCCGATGCTGCCGTAGTGGAAATATTCCGCGATGGGGTAGGTGTAGCCCGTGGTCGCCGCGTCGTCCCGGGCGTTGGCCCCGATGCCGCTGCCGGCAACGACGTAGCTGCCCTCGCGCTGGTTCCAGCCGTAATTGGCCCCCGCCTGGCCGAGGTCGATCTCCTCGACCGTGTTCTGGCCGATGTCGGCGATGAAGAGGCGGCCAGTGGAAAGATCCCAGGTGAAGCGTTGCGGGTTGCGGAAGCCCCCCGCGTATTTCTCGGGCAGGAACGCCGCCGTGCCCATGTAGTAGGGATTATCCGCCGGGATGCTGTACTGGCCGTTAGCGCTCGCTTGCGGGTCGGTGGCGGCGGGCGCGAGCGGGTTGATCCGCAGGATGGAGCCATACGCCTTGCCGAGCATCTGCGAGAGGCCGAGCGGGTCGCCGCCGCCGCCGCTGTCGCCGGTGCCAAAGTAGAGGTTGCCGCGGTCGGACCCGTTCCCCGCCGTCGGGTTGAACGAAAGGTAGCCCGCATTGTGGTTCGAGTTCGGCCGCTGGATGCGCAGGACCTCGCGGAACGGCTGCGCGGCGTTGGCCGGGATGAACGTCGCCGCCGACGGATCGGCCACCGTCCACTCGTGCAGGACCTCGTCGTGGTCGTGGCCCGCCCCGGCCACGCCGGGGGTTAAGGTCGCCGCCGCCGTGGTATACGACTGGCTGCCCATCGTGTAGAACTTGCCGTAGCCCGCCGCGCCGACCGGGTTGCAGTCCGGGGGGAAAG
>CALMAQ010000163.1 GCA_937859745.1 uncultured Verrucomicrobiota bacterium
CGTCGCCGTGCCGCTGCTTCCGGCGTGCCACGCTAAAGGCGCTCACGCCCGGGTCGCGGGCCACCTGCTCCTGTTTTGCGCCGGGCTGACTTGCCAGCACCGCGACCTCGCGCTTGAACTCCTCGTCAAACCGCCTGGCCGTCTTTGCTTTGTGTCGTTGCCATTTCCGTTGTGCTCTCCTTGTTGGAGCACACCCGCTGGTCCTCGTTCTCAGGGCAAGATCAGAGTTCCTCGGCTTAGCTGGCTTCGGGCAAGCCGAGGCGTCGTCGGTGACGTGGGGCGATGTGGACTGGACCAACAACCGCCCGCACATCCGCCGCCACAAGACGGACACCCGCTTCTACATGCTCATCTACGAGTACCTGCGCCCGCTGCTCGAACGCTTGAGAGCAGCTGTCCAAGTCACTGTGTCCAGAACAAATCATTTAATGCAATCAATTTGCACTCACGACGTTTGAAAAGTTCCCCGGACAATCGAAACTCCTGTAAGCTGACTAAAACAGTAAGGATTTGACAGCAACCTAGCAAGCCTATAGACATTTGCGAAGGAAGTGACGCTACGATCCATCCAATGAAGATAAAACGCATCGGTTCTCCTTTCATGATGATGGTGTCTCTCGTGCTGGCATTGTCTGTGAATCGCCTGCAGGCGGCAGACAAGGTGGCGCGGATCGGCTACCAAAAGAGCGGCGCACTTTTGCTCGTGAAGAACGAGGGCTCTCTGGAAAAAAAACTCGCCCCACTTGGCTACGGCGTGGAGTGGCGCGAGTTTTCGAGCGGCGTGCCGATTCTGGAAGCACTCAACGCGGGCGCGTTGGATGTTGGCCATTCGGGAGATGCGCCCGTCGTCTTTGCTCAGGCTTCGGGAGTTCCCTTCGTGTACATCGGCGTCACGGCGGCCAGCCCGGAGAACACGGGCATCGTGGTGCCAAAAAATTCGCCGCTGAAGACCCTGGCCGATCTGAGGGGCAAGAAGGTGGCTTTTACCAAGGGTTCCAGCGCGCACTACCTCGTGGCGCGTGCACTGCAATCGGCGGGTTTGACCTTCGCGGACATCACTCCTGTTTACCTCCAACCACCCGATGCGCGGGCTGCCCTCCAATCAGGCACCATCGACGCTTGGGGGATCTGGGACCCGTTCTTTGCGGCGGCGGAGGTCGATGCCCAAGCCCATGCGTTGACAGAAGGTGCCAAACTTTCGCCGCACCGTGAGTTCTACTTCAGTCGACGCGATTTCGCGCAGAACAACCCGGCGTTCGTCACCACGCTGCTGGAGATACTGCAAGATTCCGGCAAACGCGCGCTGGCCGACCCCAAGGGAACCGCCGCCTTTCTCGCGCCGAAGCTCGGCATTGGCTTGCCCGTCATGGAGCGCGCAGAAGCGCGCAAGGAAAGTTACGGCGCTATCCCCATGGACGCTCCGGCGCTCGCTGACCAGCAGCAGGTCGCCGACACCTTTTTCAAGCTGGGCTTGCTCCCAAAAGCCGTCCAGGTGGGGGATTACGTCTACCATCCGACCAAGTAACGTCGCTGCGTTCCTGTCACGTTTTCTCCAGCCGCCATGAAACTTTTCTGGTTTCTTCCCACGCACGGTGATGGTCGCTACCTGGGCACCACGACCGGCGGGCGTGTACTCGATCTCGACTACCTCAAACAGGTCGCCGGAGCCATCGACAACCTCGGCTTTCAAGGGGCGCTCCTGCCTACGGGCCGCTCGTGCGAGGATGCTTGGATCACGGCTTCGGCGCTCATCGGTGCCACCCGGCGGATGAAGTTTCTCGTCGCCGTCCGTCCCGGCTTGGTCGCGCCGAGTCTCGCTGCGCGCATGGCCGCCACCTTTGACCGGCTTTCGGGCGGACGGGTGCTCATCAACGTGGTCACCGGCGGCGACCCCGTCGAACTGGCCGGCGACGGCATCTTCCAGGAGCACGACACCCGCTACGAGGTCACCGACGAATTCTTGCACATCTGGCGGCGGCTGCTGGCCGGCTCGGACGCGGTGGACTTCGAGGGCAAGTACCTGAGCGTCAAGGGGGCCAAGATCATTTTCCCACCGTGGCAAAAGCCCTACCCGGCGTTGTACTTCGGCGGTTCGTCGCCCGCAGGGATCGAGGTCGCCGCGCGGCACGTGGATTACTACCTGACCTGGGGCGAACCGCCGGCGCAGGTGGCGGAAAAGATCGCCTTGGTCCGTGTTGCCGCCAGTCGTCAGGGCCGACGTTTGCGTTTCGGCATCCGCCTGCACATGGTCGTGCGCGAGACGGAGGACGAAGCGTGGCGGGCCGCAGACCGTCTGATCAGCCACGTCACGGATGCCGCTGCGGCTACCGCGCTGAAGATGATCGCCCGGCAAGACAGCACCGGACAACATCGGATGCTTGCCCTGCAAAAGAACGGCGGCTCCGACCGTAGCCGCGCCGCCCTGGAGATCAGCCCGAACTTATGGGCGGGGATCGGTCTGGTGCGTAGCGGAGCGGGCACCGCGCTCGTGGGTGATGCCGACACGGTCGCCGCCCGCATGAAGGAATACGCCGCCGTTGGCATCGACACCTTTATCCTCTCGGGCTACCCACACCTGGAGGAAGCTTACCGGGTGGCCGAACTACTCTTTGCGCGCCTGCCGCTCACCCACGACGATCCCGACGCCTCACCCGCGGCGCGCCCGACGCACGCTGGTGAGGTGATGGCCAACGAGTTGCTGCCATCGGCACAACGAAACTCCGGTGCGGTCGCGGGGGCTTCCGCCGCTTCACCCGTTCTGGTAAAATGAAACTGTCTCGTTACCTGATCGTGCGTCTGGTGCCCTGGATCGTGCCGTTGCTGCTCCTGGCGGGCTGGCAATGGGCGGTGACAAGCGGGCCGACTCCCGCCGCCGTCATCAAGGCTGGCTGGCGGTTGACCCGTAGCCACGAACTGCCAATCCATCTTTGGGAAAGCTTCAAGCGCGCGATGATCGGCCTCGCCATCGGCGGCGGTTTGGGGTTGTCGCTGGGGTTCATCAATGGTTTGTCCGCCTGGGCCAATCGGTTCTTTGATTCGTCGATCCAGATGTTGCGCAACGTGCCGCATCTGGCGCTGATCCCCTTAGTGATCACATGGTTCGGCATCGGCGAGCAAGGCAAGGAGTTCCTGATCCTGCTCGGCGTGCTTTTTCCTCTGTACATCAACACGCTCCATGGCATCCGCTCCATCGATCCGAAACTAATTGAGATGGGCCGCGTGTACGGCTTGGGGCGCTGGAGATTATTCCGGCAAATCGTGTGGCCGGGCGCGCTGCCGAGCATCTTAGTGGGACTACGTTACGCGCTGGGCATCATGTGGCTGACCCTGATCGTGGCTGAAACCATCGCCAGCGACAATGGCATCGGCTTCATGATCACGAACGCACGCGACTTCCTGCAACTCGACGTGGTGGTCCTGGGGATCCTGCTCTACGCAATTCTGGGCAAGCTGGCGGATGTGTTTGCCCGGTTGCTCGAGCGCCGACTGCTGCGTTGGAACCCGGCCTATCGTCACGCCTAACTTTTCCATGACCGCAGCTTCCGCCGAAACACTGACTTTCGTCCCTCGCTCCCTCAGGCGAGCGCCTATTCCACCCGGGCCAATGTTGCAAGCGAGTGGAGTCTCGAAAAGCTTCGACGGCCGAGCGGTGCTCTCAGGTATCAACCTCGACCTCGGTCCGGGGGAGATCGTCGCCGTCGTCGGGCGGAGCGGTTGCGGCAAAAGCACGCTGCTGCGTCTGCTGGCTGGCCTGGAGCAAGTCTCCGGGGGATGCATCACCTTGGCCGGCCAGCGCCTAGCGGGCTTGAACCCCGCTACACGCCTCATGTTTCAGGACGCCTGCCTGCTGCCGTGGAGGACGGTACTGCAAAATGTCGTGCTCGCGGCACCTTGGCCGGACAGCATCAAGACAGCCAGAGAAGCTTTGTCTCGGGTGGGTTTGCTGGACCGAGCCCAAGATTGGCCTGCCGCGCTCAGCGGCGGTCAACGTCAACGCGTGGCTCTGGCCCGGGCTCTGGCCAGCAATGCGCCTCTGATCTTGTTGGATGAACCGCTCGGAGCCCTCGACGCTCTGACGCGCCTAGAGATGCAATCCCTCATCGAGGAACTCTGGCTGGAAAAACAATTCGGCGGGTTACTCATCACCCACGATGTCGAAGAAGCGGTGGCTTTGGCCGACCGCGTTCTGGTGATGGAAAACGGTCGCTTCACGCTGGATCTCTCCGTGAGAATGCCGCGCCCACGTCTGCGTGGTGAAAGCGAGTTCGTGACGCTCAAAGAACGCCTGCTGACCCATCTTCTTGGGTACTGACATCCTCCTTCGTCATGGAAAACGATCATCCTACCTTTGAGCCTTCCTACGATGTGGTCATTATCGGGGCCGGTTTTAGCGGCAGCCTGACCGCCGTCCATCTGGTGGCGGAGTTCGCCGAAGGTAAAGCGCCCGCCAGTGTGGCGCTGGTCGAAAAGGAAATTTCCGCTTTCGGTCGGGGCGTGGCCTACGGCACGCCCTGCCCGCAGCACCTGCTCAACGTGCCCGCCGGAAAGATGGGTGCCTTCCCGGACCGCCTGGACGGTTTCCTGCGGTGGCTGGAGGCGCACCCCGCGGCAACCGCCGCGCTCGGACTCCACAAGGTCGATGCCGGCACGTTCGTGCCGCGGATGCTCTACGGAAAGTACCTTGCTTGCCTGCTCGACGAGGCGACGACGCGCTCCGACGGCCGGTTGCGGTGCCTCGCGGGCGAGGCCGTGGACATCGCTCCCGTCGACACGCACGGCGGCCCCTTGCAGGTTGAACTGGCGGACGGCCGTCGGCTACGGGCGGAGCGGGTCATCCTGGCGTTGGGCACGTTTCCTCCCGGCGATCCCCGGCTGCGCGACGCGCGTTTTCACCGCAGCCCGCGCTATCTCTATTCGCCCTGGTCCAGCGAGACCCGCGAGCGGTTGGCTGCGGCCGGCGATGTGCTGATCCTTGGTTCCGGGCTGACCGGCCTGGACCTGTTGCTCGCGCTTAACGGGCGCAAGCCCGCAGGTGTGTTCCACGTCCTTTCGCGTCATGGACTCTTCCCGCAGCCGCATCGGGCTGGACTGGTGGCGTGGCCGGCGTTTCTGCGGGCGGGCGAACTGCCAAAGACCGGGCGCGCGATGCTGCGTCTAATCCGCGCGCAGGTGGCCGAGGCTAAGGCGGCGGGCGGCGATTGGCGGGCCGTCGTCGACTCGTTACGCCCGTTCACCCAGGAGTTCTGGCAGGGACTGAGCCTACCGGAACGAAGCCGCTTCCTACGGCACCTGCGGGCGCTCTGGGAGCCGCATCGCCATCGCGCTGCCCCCGAGGTGCTCGCGGTCAAAGACGAACTGGAAAGCGATGGCAAGCTCGTTTGCCACCGGGGGAGAATCGAGCGCATCGCCGAGATGGACGGGGGCCGTGTGCTGGAAGTGGTCTTCCTGCCGCGAGGGGCGGGCGAGCAGCGCAAAACGCTGCGAGTCGATTACGTGGTCAACTGCACGGGCCCGGAATGTAACTACCATCGCCTCGGCGATCCGCTGGTAGCCAATCTTTTCGCCCGGGGCCTAGCGCGGCCCGATGCGCTGATGCTCGGGCTGGACGTGGCGGCGGAAGGCGCGGTACGCGACGTGCACGGGGTGGCCAGCCGCCGCATTTTCACCATCGGCAGTCCCCAAAAAGGCAGGCTCATGGAGACGACCGCCGTGCCCGAGTTGCGCGTCCAGGCACGCGACACGGCCGGGCGTTTGCGCTGCCAGGAGCCGGAGGACTTTTCCGCGCGCGGGCAGCCGGGGTCCGCTGCCATCGCCGCGCTGAAACCGGGGTTGGCGTTCGAGATCTGAGCCAGGGCTCCGTGCATGCTCGCCACCGCCCAACGCCTGCATGGTTTCACGGAATCGGTGATCCGGGAAATGACCCGCGTTGCCCACCAGCACGGGGCCATCAACCTTTCGCAGGGGTTTCCTGATTTCGATCCACCCGGAGCCTTGCTTGCCGCTGGTGCTCGCGAGATGGCCAAGGGTGATCATCATCAGTATGCCATTACTTGGGGTGCGCCAGCATTCCGCCGCGCACTGGCGGAAAAGCAGTCGCGCCTCATGGGCATGGAAATTGATCCAGACGCGCACGTGGTCGCTACCTGCGGTGGCACGGAGGCGATGCTCGTCGCCCTGATGACCGTGTGCAATCCGGGCGACTCGGTCGTCATTTTCTCGCCCTTCTACGAGAACTATGGCGCGGACACGATCCTCGCTGGCGCGCGCCCGATCTACGTGCCGCTGCACCCCCCAGATTTCCCCTTCGACCGCGACGAACTCCGCCGCGCTTTCGCTCAAAAACCGCGCGCCATCGTCATCTGCAACCCATCGAATCCCTGCGGCAAGGTTTTCACCGAAGAGGAACTGACGTTCATCGGCGAACTCGCCCGCGAGGCAGACGCCTTCATCATCACCGATGAGGTCTACGAGCACATCGTCTACGCGCCGCACCGGCACGTTTACACGGCGTCCTTGCCGGGCTTATGGGAGCGCACGCTGACGGTGGGCTCACTGTCGAAAACGTACGCTATCACGGGTTGGCGTCTAGGTTACGTCATCGCCCCGGCTTCCATCATCGCGCAGGCTCGCAAGGTACATGATTTTCTGACCGTAGGTGCGCCGCATCCGTTGCAGGAGGCCGCCGTGACCGCACTACGGTTTCCCTCTGAATACTACGAGAAGCTGACAGCGGCCTACGCCCTCCGGCGAGACGTATTTCTGGACTACCTGCGTCGCGTGGGGCTGAAATTTTCTGAGCCGCAGGGCACGTACTACGTCCTCGTGGACATCGCCGAGTTCGGCCACGCGGACGACACGGCTTTCTGTCATTGGATGGCGAAGGAAATTGGCGTGGCGGCGGTGCCGGGCTCCAGTTTCTTTGCGGAACCCGTGCGCTACCTCATCCGGTTCCATTACGCCAAGAAGGAAGAAACGCTTCACGCCGCCGGCGAGCGTTTGCTGCGTCTGCGCCAAAAAGCTTGAAGCACGTCACTGCCTCACTTTCAATCATGAGACCGCTCGGCTTCATCTATGCTCCGACAACTGCTGGGCTCCGTCGCGATCTGGATGGCCGCGAACGTCAACCAAGCAAGTTGCCGCAGCCTCTCGCCCAAGGCGGTTTGATCGAACGGAGCGGGGCAACTCAGGTGGAGGTACTCCCGCATCCACCCTATCCAGAGAATGAGCAGTGGGTAGGAGATTCCTGCGATGTGTCAGTCGTGTGCGATTTGACTCTTACTATGGCTGACACCATCACTAGGGCGCGGGTGGAGGGATTTGCTCCCTTGGTCGGTGGCGACGATAACGCCGTACTGCTCGGCTGCGGCTTGGTGCACGCACCCACTGACCGTTATGCGTTGGTGTACCTCGACGCGCATCACGACTACCATCACCTGGGCAACGCGGGAGCATTCGATGTGGCGAGTGCTGATCTGGCCGTTGTCGCGGGGAGCAGCACCGACCTTCTAACTAACATCGAGAGCCGCCGACCCTGTTTTTGTCCGCAGGACGCGCTCGTCCTCGGCTCCCGCTCCGTGGATGACGGAGAGCGTCGGAAGCATGACGAACTGCCACGCGCCGGTATCGGGCTCATCACGTTGGAGGATGGTCGCACCGTGGGGATGGAATGGGTCGGACGCGCGCTGGCCGAGTCGTTCGAAAAGCAGCCGGAACTCGACGGTTTTTGGGTCCATCTGGATGCCGATGTGCTGGACCCGTCGATCATGCCCATAGTGAATCGGCCGGAACCGGGCGGTCTCGCGGCAGACGAACTGACAACATTGCTAGCACGGCTGGTGCTCTCGCCGCGCTTCACGGGGATGAATGTGACTATCCTTGATCACGAACTCGATGCAGACGGCAGCTCGCAATGCACCTTGGCCGATATTCTAGCCAAGGCGCTTACCACTTCCAAGGAGCCTACCCCATCATGAATACCCACCGGTTGAACATCGTCGCCATCTGCTTGGTCGCCGGTGCCACCGCCTTGCTCACCTACGGCAACTACGATCACGATCAAAGTCCCCGGCTGCTCAACGTCTCCTACGATCCGACGCGCGAATTGTACGCGGAACTCAATCCGCAGTTCATTCGGACCTACCGCGAGACCACTGGCCGCCGATTACAGATCGAACAATCACACGGCGGCTCCTCCAAGCAGGCGCGGGCCGTCGGCGACGGCTTGGCCGCTGACGTGGTGACCCTGGCACTTCCCTCGGACATTGAAGGGTTGGTCCAGAGGGGATTGATCGCCAAGGACTGGCGGCAGCGTTTGCCGCACGACGCACAGCCCTATTCGTCCACGGTCGTCTTCGTCGTCCGCAAGACCAATCCCAAGCACATCCACGATTGGCCTGACCTCATTGCCCATCACCTGACGGTCATCACGCCTGATCCGCGAACCTCGGGCAATGGCAAGCTGAGCGTGCTGGCGGCTTGGGGCTCGGTCGTCGCGCGCGGCGGCAGCGAGGATGAGGCGCGCCAATTCCTGCGGCAGCTCTACCAACAGGTGTCCAAATTGGGACAGGGAGCGCGCGACGCCACCACAACTTTCGCCTTGGCCAAGGAAGGCGACGTGCACCTGACCTGGGAGAACGAAGCCATCCGCGAGGTTCAACAATCCGGGGGCGAGTTGGAGGTGATCTATCCTCCCGTGAGCATTCGCGCGGAACCCAGCGTGGCGTGGGTTGATGCCAACGTGGCCAAGCGCGGGTCAGCCGTCGCAGCCAAGGCGTACCTCGAATACCTGTACACCGACGAGGCGCAGGAACTTTTCGCCAGAAACGGCTATCGGCCCAGTAACGAGGCGATCCTGCGCCGGCATCGCGACCAGCTGCCGGACTTTCAACTTTTCCCGATCACGCTCATCGCCAAAGACTGGGACGATGCCCAGACCAAATTCTTCGGTGATAATGGGATCTTCAGCACAATCCGCGCGGCCAAAGCTCCATGAACACTTCTTCAGCCAAAACTTATTCGGGTTATACCGTTGACGTTCTGCGCCGCGACCTCGTGGCTGGAGCTACGGTCGCCGCTATTGCCGTTCCTCAAGCGATGGCATATGCGCTCATCGCGGGCGTTGATCCGCGCTTCGGCCTCTACTCGGCGATCGTGGTGACGATCATCGGCTCGATCTTTGGTTCCTCCTCGCACCTCATCAACGGGCCGACCAACGCCATCTCGCTCGTCGTGTTCACCGCCTTGGCACCTTTTGATTCGGCGCTCGACGCCTACCAAGCGATGTTCTTGCTGGCGGTCATCGTTGGTACGATCCAGATCTTTATCGCCGTGTTCCGCTTGGGAGACCTGACGCGCTACGTTTCGGAGTCGGTGATCCTCGGTTTCATGGCGGGCGCGGGTGTGCTGGTCGCGGTGGGTCAGGTGGGCAACTTCCTGGGCGCGGCCAAGAAGGGCGGCGCTGATCAGTCGCCATTGATGCAACTCTGGAAAACGCTGACCATCGGTGGACCATTTAATCCGCGCGCGATTGGCCTCGGGTTGGGCACCATCGCCGTCGTGCTGCTGTTGCGCCGGGTCATCAACCGCTATCGGCTGCCGCAGATGGACATGCTTCTGGCGCTGCTCGCTGCTGCCAGCAGCGCGGCCGTTTTTGGCTGGTCGCTCCCGGCGGCGGACGGCAGTTCGCTCGTGGCCGTCGTCGGCACGGTGCCCGCAGCATTGCCAACCTTTCACATCGCCCGAATCCATTGGGCTTGGATCTCGAAGCTGCTCGGCAGCGCCGTGGCGATTTCCTTTCTCGGGTTGCTGGAAGCGTTGGCGGTTGCCAAATCCATCGCCACTTACACCTTGCAGCCGCTCGAATATAACCGGCAATGTCTCGCCGAAGGCATCTCCAATCTGGTCGGTGGATTTTTCCAGAGTTTGCCGGGATCCGGTTCGCTGACACGCTCATCCATCAACTATCAATCCGGTGCCATCACGCGGATGTCGGGCATTTACTCCGGGGTGATCGTGGCGGTGGTGGTGGTGCTCTTCGGTCCCTATACTCGTTTCATTCCAAAAGCCGCGCTCGCGAGCCTGCTTTTTATCACTGCGGCCCGGTTGATCGATTGGAAGCGGCTCGGCTACGCGATTTGTGCCTCGCGCTTCGACGCCGGATTGGTGCTCGTGACCGCTTTCGCGGCCATTTTCATCAGCGTCGATGAATCCATTCTCATCGGCGTCGGGCTCTCCATCCTGATGTTTGTTCCCCGAGCTTCGCGGCTTTCCGTACGCGAACTGGTGGTGACTTCCGAGCGAGTCGTGCGCGAGCGGCAATCCGGTGACGAACGCACGAACTCCGTGTTGATCTACGACATGGAAGGAGAATTATTTTTCGGGGTCGCTCCCGAACTCGAAAAAGCGTTTGAAAACCTCCGGCGGGAAACCGTCCGCGCAAGGGCTGCTTGCCTCGTGTTGCGGCTGCGGCGCACACGCAATCCAGACATGGTCGCGGTCGAACACCTCGAACGCTTCCTTCGGGAATCGGATCGTCGCGGGCTGACGGTACTCCTTGCAGGTGTCCGGGAAGACCTGGAAAAGATGATGCGGAACCTGGAGTTTGAAGACTGGCTGCCCGAAGACCGCATTTTTCCCGAAGAAGCCAGAAAATACTCGGCGACCATGCGCGCGGTGCGCCACGCCCATGAACTCGCCAACCAGAAGAATCCGGTGGATTCTGCATCGAAGCAGTCAGACAATGACGCCACGTATTACTTGATTCCGTGAGTGGTAGCTCTTGCTTAAAGTCATGGACCAGGAACACACCGTTGCCGTCCGTGAGTAGATGATCCTTGGCCGATAGCAGGTTTTCACTCTCCGGGTTAGTCCCCCGGTAAAAACTATTTGGTGCACTGTTGGCCACTGAGGACCGCTTTTCAGCAAGAGCCGATTTTGGTGGTGAAAACCTGATTGTTGCTGACGGTTTCGGCAAGGATGAGGTTTGGGGATGCTTTCAACAACCGTCGTTCACGTTTGCGCCCGCTGTGGCAGCGAACACATCCGCAAGAATGGCCACGCGGACAACGGGGCGCAGCGAGCCAAGTGCCTGGACTGTGAACGCACGTTCATCCTCCAGCCCAAGGGAGAACGCTACGACCAGAAGTTCAAAGATCAGGTCATGTCCGCCTACCAGGACCGCATGAGCATCCGTGGGATCACCCGCACTTTCGGCGTCTGCTACAAAACGGTGATCCGCTGGGTGGGGGAAAAAAGCGGAAGCTTTCCCGGCGTTCGTGGACACACTGCTGCCCGGCAAAAACGGTGACGTGCTCGAACTCGATGAACTCTGGAGCTTCGTCGGCAGCAAAGCCCAGCAACTCTGGCTGTGGGTGGCCCTTTGTCGAAGAACCCGTCAGATCGTCGGCTGGACGCTCGGGGATAGGAGCCTGCAAAGTGCGGCGGACTTGCGGGCTTCTCTGCCCAAAGGCTACCGTGGCCGAGCCACCCGCAGCGACTACTGGGATGCCTATGCCGCCGCCTTCCCGGCCAGAACCCACCGCTCCTGCGGCAAAGCGGAGGGCGAAACTTGCCATGTGGAACGCTGGTTTGGCACCTTGCGAGCCAGGACTAACCGCTTGGTGCGCCGGGCATACTCCTTTTCCAAATGCGCCGAGAACCATCTGGACGCCATCCATCTCTTCATCACCAACTACAACCTCGCTGTTCAGCAGAAAACAACAGCCAGGTAATCACCACCCCGATTTTCAGTGATCGAACCGTCGAGGCAGCATCTGTCCACTCATGACCGCGTCGGTCAAAATTAGTCAGTTTTAGGTAGACAAGATATGACATTAAGACGCTCTGCCAACTGGGCTAAGACCGAAAAAGTCGCTGCGGGCATGGGCTTTGCGGTGTTTGCCGCCTGGCTGGAGAAGCCAGGGGGGCCACCCGTTCTGCCCCCTGATGCGCTCGGGAGGGCCGCAGGGAAGGAAACATTTAGCTAATCAGCAGCCTCGTCGCCACCCCTGGTAGCGTCAGAGGAGCACGGTGGACGCACGGGGGCACCGGACTGCCGGGATGTTCGATGGTGACGCACCAGAAATTGCCGAGGCCAAAGGAAAAGGGCCGTGCGCCGCGCAGGGGAGTGTAGTGCAAATCGCAGCAAAGTCTGCTAGGTACGAGAAACAACCGGTGGTGGCTGTCCCGGCATTCCGAGCATTGCGTCAGCTGTTACCGTACTCGCCAACCGTCCAAGCCAACTCAGATCAAGCGGAAGGAGAACGGCGTGGGCGATCGTTTGGCATGCTGTGATCCAACGCGAGAGAGCGCTGATGCGATTGTTCGCATCAGCGCTCTGACCACTCCGGGTGATCACCTGCCCAACGGCAACGGACCCACTGCCTGCAACGCGATCATTGCACTGTCTGACCGACGGCGGTCTGGACATTGATGAAGCCGTAGCCGTCCGTCACCGAGTAGCCAGCACCAATGTTATTCTTGAACGTGCCGCTGAACGCGCCACCATCGGTCGTCGTGCCACTGAAGGTCATGCCCGTGTTGCTGCCGGTGCCATCCGGGATCAGCTCCGTGCCCCCAAACAGATCGGCCTGCGTGAAGCTGGTGGAGGTCGTACCGCCCGTTGGGCCGGTCCCGCCAGCCACCGACGAGTTGTGCTGCGGGCCGTGACCCACGGTGAAGCGCAGAACTTTGCCGCCGGTAAAGTTGGCGTTCGGAAACGTCATCGCCATCGTCCAGTATTGTCCGGTAACCGAGGGAGTCGGCGCTTGGTTGGTGAACGCCATCGAAACGTCCGCAGAGGTCAGGCCCGTCAATGTGCCGAGCGTGAATGGAATCGTGCTCGGTTCGAATACAATTCCGGGATAGACGTTGCTAAAGTACGCATTGTTGGCATCCACGCCGTTGTTGCCGTCCGTTGTGCCGCCTCCAGTGTTTGCGTTACCTGCTGGATTGAAGGTCAGGCTCGCGAGCGTGCCAGGACCGGTGTATACCACCGCAATCGAGTTCGGGTTGAACGCGCCCGCGCTCGGGTTCAGGCCGAGATCACTGTTCGCCGTGATCGTCACTTTGCCGCCGGTTGAGGTCCGCGCCGTGCCACTGGCATAGTTCGGATCAAGGTCGTGCGGAAAGGTGCTGCGTTGCAGCAGGCTGGTCATCTGCGCGGGCGTGATGCTGCGGTAGCCGCCATGCGCCTGTAATGTCAGGAGCGCGCAGGCTGCCGCGTGCGGGGCGGCAGCGCTGGTGCCCGAGAAGTTCGGCTTGGTGTCGAGGTCTGACGCGGAATCCGACGAGAAGAACGAGGTGTTCGCCGCATCGGCTGCCGCGATCCTGGGCTGCAAACGGACGTCCGGTGTCGCCAAGCGGTTGCCCTGGCTGTCGAAGTAAATCGTCGCTGGTCCTGGCGAGGTGAAATACTCCGGCAGGCTAGGGCGGAACACGCTGTAAGCGGCGGTACCGTTGCACGTCGCGGCCATCGCGTGGCCCTTCGTGTTCGGGGTGTTGATCGTAAAGTATTCTGCGGGTCCGATGCCGCTCAGGCCATTACCGCGGATGAGGATGCGGAAGTGGTTGGCGGGATTCGGCGCAGTCGGAATCGCCGAGCGAGACACCACGTATTGTACCTGAAGTTCGCCCGATTTGGGGCTCGTCCGCTTGGCGTCATAGGGGACGTTGTTGGTGATGTTGTTCGCCACCAGCGAGCTGTTTGGCAGGTAATTGCCTTCTAGGTCGAAGACCAGGATGTTGAAGTCCGTCGTGATCTGCGGATTGTTGCCCGTGTAGACGTTGACATGGTAGGCGCCCCCCGTCGCGGCATAAGCCGCCACAGTGATCGTGTAGGCCCCGGTGAGCCCGGGATAGAAATTGACCGTCTCGTCCGTACCAGTGTCCTGCATGTTCACGACCACGTTCCCGTTCGGATCCGTGATGGAAACAATGCCGTCAAAGCTGCTGCCCGAGTCGGCGGTTTCGGTGATGACGTAGTTCTGCCCGGCGGTCAGCGTGGGGGTGGTGAAAGTCTGGGTGGTTCCAGAGCTGGCGGTGATGTTGCCCGCCGCAGTGTAGATGGCCGGCGTATTGTACGAGAGGGTCTGATCGTAGGGATCATTCCATTGGAAGTTGGTCACCGGCAGGCTGGTGCCGCCCTGGACGTTGTACGTCAAGGCGACGTCTTGCCCGTTCGGGTTGAAGTTGTGGAATCCGCCCTGGTAAAGATTCGTCGGTACGTTGGCCAAGTTGATGTTCGTGCCGGTAAGCGCCGCGTTGCCGGCGGTGGCGGTTAAACCCGTGCCGTTCGCCACGTATCGAAAATCCGAGTCGTAGTCGTAGGAGCCAATGTCGTTGCCTGCGGAGGAGAAGTAACACACGCCCGCCGCGCTGACCTGATTCACGGCGTTGCCGATGATGCCATCCTCGAAGAACGGCTCGTCCTGGTAGCCGACGTCGTCGCAGATTACGTCCGCCGCAAAGGTCTGCCCGCTGTAGGTGTAACCCGCGAGACCCGCCAGCGCGCGGATGTTGTTGGCGAAGCCAACCTCGCCCGTGTCCGCCGTGGCGAAGCCAACAGCAGCTTTGGGTGCCATCTTGTAAACGATCTGGCACATCGCGCGGCCCTCGTCGGTGCCGCCCGAATAATCTGCCAGCACCGTTACGGGAGTAGTGTTGCCAGCCGGATTGTTGGACGCGCCGGGCAGATCAAAATTCGACACGTCGGTGGCTGTCGTCGTCGTTGTTGTCGCACCGAAGCTGTCGGACAGGCAGGCGATGCTCATGCCCGCACCTTCGTAGTCCAGCGTGGCAGCCGGATTATAAAACTTGTTGATTTGATCCACACGGTGCTGCGTGACGCCTTGGTCGAACGCCGTACCCAGCAAGGTAAGCGCTTCGCCTGACGTGGCATTAGCTCCACCCATCTGCAGGGCAGACTTGAGGATCTCGGCCCGGGTCGTGTTGTGCTCGGGCTTGGCTTCGAGCCGAACCGAACGCACCCCCCAAGTTTCTGCCAGCGCGGGCACATCGACCACACGCACCCAAGCTTCGATGACGCCACCTTTGTAGGTTTGATCAACGGCGGTGATCTGTAGCGAGGGGGTGTTTGCCTTGACGGCAGCACGCACCTTCTCAAACTTTTCCAGCCCGTTGAGGCTGATGAGCACCATGATGCGACCTTCTTCGTCCGTGATGCTCGCGTCGGCGAGGTCCGCCGCTTCCTGGCTGGTGTATTCGATTTGCTTCGCGGACCGAAAAACCTTCACGGAACGGCCTTCGGACCGGGCGGCTCTCAGGTCTACCTTGCTCTGTACCAGCAACTCGAGACCGCCGCCCAAGTTGGCAGGAACAGGGGCATTGGCTTGCAGCGGGCTGCCGGACAGGGCCAAACCTGCACAAGCAGTCAAAATCGTTGCAGGTACGCGAAAGCGCGTGCGGCGTGCGGATGGATGGATGAGAAGTGCAGTCTTCATATAGAGCAGGTGAAACTATGGAAGCGGCTAAAGTTCCCGAGCGCCGTTCGTTGGAAGCCGCCCAACGAAATGCTGTCGCTCTCAACCACCGATGTAACGATGAGCTGGCGGTGACCGCCCCGTACTACTTGGTCGGACGACCGGTTGGCAAGACATTAATCACAATTTTCTGCCGTTTGCTGTCCCTGAACCCCTTCCGCCGGCATCGGGGCTGTAAGCCTTGGAAGAAAGCGGAAGTCTAAATTGGTCAGACCACTCCCTCAATGGCGTCGCTGCCGGTCCACGCCATTCAGAGTTGGTGCCGCCGGGCTGACCTAGCACGCACACTGTTTTCACAGATAAAACAAGGCTGATGTCTACCCGCCGCCAAGCCTCGTTGTTGCGGAGGTTTCCGAAAGTGGCCCCGATGCAGGTGGCTGGGCCGAAGGTCGTAGGCGCAGAGACTTTGCTGGTCAGTGGGCGGAACGTCTCGGGTCACTTTGCCCGCGTCACCCAAGGGCAGATTCTCAAGGGTTGACTCATCTATGGTGACAATCCCCTCGCCGGTGGGAAGAGCCTCGACCACCTCACGGAAGTTACCGAGCAAGGTGCGCGGCCAGCAAAGGGCGTTGATGCCATCTGCCAAGGGCGGGTAGTGGCGGTTATTGATCTTCAGGAAAGTAGGATGCAGTGGAAGGGAAAGGAAGTTTTGAGCCTTTCCAAAGTTGTTTGAGCAAGCGCGGTGCACTCCCGAGCGTGTGCAAGTGGGTTCGCACCACCTGGTTGAGGTGGCGCACGTTCCGGGGGATGAAGTTGGCCATGCGCCCATACTTGAGATGACTCCAGACGCACTCCACCGGGTGGAGGTCCGGCGCGTAGGCGGGCAACCGCTCCAGGTGCAAGCGCGGGAGGTCCGCGCACACGGCGCGGAGGAGTGGTCCCTTGTGGTTGCTGCCTCCATCCCAGATGGACGATGACCCTTCCGCGTAGCCGTCGCAGGAGCACCCGCAGGAAGTTCGCGACGGCCTCGGCGTCGATGTAGTGCTTCGCATCCGTGTGGAAGTGCAGGCCCAGGCGTCGGCGTTGCGGGGCGACGCTCAAGGCGGCAATGACCGAAACCTTGTCGCGGTGGCGGCCCCAGCTTGGCAGCACGGGCGTGTGGCCGCGCCGTGCCCAGGTGCGCCGCACCACCGGGTTGAGCAGAAAGCCGCTTTCATCAATCAGCACGAGGTGAGCGCGTTCATGGCGGGCTTTTTTTGCAGGCGCGGCCAGTCCTCGGCTACCCAGCGCGCGATGGCCGCCTCGTTGCGCTCCAGGGCGGGTTGCTCCGGACGCTGGGGCGAGTGCTCGCGCGCTCGCAGCCAAGCCGCCAGGTAATTGGCGTTAAAACGCACTCCCCAGCGTTGTTCGATCAGAGCGGCCAAGCGTCGGGTCGTCCACAGATCGTTGGCAAAACCAAACTGCGTGGGCGGCTTGGCCACCCAGCCCAGCACCGTGCGTTCCTGGCGGCGCGAGAGCTTGCGGGGCCGACCGGGGGTAGGCTTGGCCCGCAGTCCGGCAAGGCCGCCTGCCTTGCGGGCCGCTCTCACCCAAGCGCAGACGGTGCCTGGATGCACGCCTAAGAAAGCGGCCACATCCTTTTGCCGGTAGCCTTCGCTCACGCGTGTGACTGCCAGGAGGCGGCGTTGCTCCAACGCCAACGCAAAACCTTGACCACTCATGCCACCAGCCTACCATCAACTCGCACCAACGACTTCATGCTGCTTTTCTGAAGATCAATAGTTAAATATCGGCTGCTGGTTGTAGGTATGGATGAATAGACGGAAAGCGAGTTCGTGCATCCGGTCACCCTTGGAGAAGGAGAGCGTGTGGCGTATGAATCGTCCCAGACGTTGACGCAGCGTACAGTTCCAACGCTCGTGGCCCGCCTTGACGATGGACGTGCTAGCGCATATCGCGCAGCAGGAAACAAAGGTTTTCACGTCCGTTCTTCATGGCAACACCCAACTGTCACTCAAGCGTCAACCACTACGCAGGCCAAGTTCCGCGCGTTTGGCCTTGAGCAAGCGTTCCTTCAACGTCGCCGTTCGTTGCGGCAATGGTTGAGAGCGATGCCTTTCACCCAGGGGAAAAGGCTTCGGGATCTGCCAGTAAATCCAAGTTCCGGTAAGCGGTGACGAGGCTTTGTTACACGTTATCCTGTGCCTGCGTGTGCTCCCGGAACCTTCCGATGACAAAATAGTAGAGGTGCCGCTGATATCGCTCGACCAAGCGGCCAATGAGTTCGGTGTTGCCGCCGTGCACTTGGGCGACGAGTTCAGGGTCTTCCATTAAGGAACCGCTGATCAAAGCAAAGTTTCGTACGAAATGCGGATGGTGACGGTGG
>CALMAQ010000164.1 GCA_937859745.1 uncultured Verrucomicrobiota bacterium
GCCACGCCGGGGCGGGCGGCGTGCACCACGTCGCGTGGACCGTCCGCGACGCCGACGAGCAGCGCGCCTGGCAGCAGCACCTCGCGCGCTTCCAGGTAGGCAACTCCGGGCTGGTGGACCGCTTCTACTTCCGGTCGCTGTACTTCCGCGTGCCGGGGAACATCCTCTTCGAGATCGCCACGGCGGGCCCCGGCTTCACGGCCGACGGCGAACCGCTGGAAACGCTCGGCGAGCGCCTGTCGCTGCCGCCGTTCCTGGAGCCCCGGCGTGCGCGGATCGAAGCCGGGCTGCAACCGCTCGACACCGTTCCTGCCAAATAACCCACCCATGACCGACACTCGATTCATCCACCGTTACGTGCCGGGCAACGCGGAGGGCGCACCTGTCCTCCTGCTGCTGCACGGCACCGGCGGCGACGAAAACAGCCTCCTGGATTTCGGCCGTTCGCTGTGTCCCGGCGCGCCTCTGCTGAGCCCGCGCGGCCCGGTGCTCGAAAACGGCATGCCGCGCTTCTTCCGCCGCCTGGCGGAAGGCGTCTTCGACGAGCCCGACCTGATCCGCCGCACGCACGAACTCGCTGACTTCATCGGGGCCGCCGCGGCCGAGCACGGCTTCGATCCCCGCCGGGTCGTCGCCTTCGGCTATTCCAACGGCGCAAACATCGCCGCCGCCACGCTCCTGCTGCGTCCCGGCACGCTCGCGGGTGCCGTGCTGATGCGCGCCATGACCCCGCTCACGCCCGCGCAGCCGCCCGACCTCGCCGGGGTCCCCGTGCTGCTCGCCGCCGGGCGGCACGATCCGCTCGTGTCCGCGGCGAACATCGAAAACCTCGCCGCCCGGTTGCGCGACGCCGGGGCCGGGGTCACGTTGCGCTGGAGCGAGGCCGGGCACGGGCTCACTTCGCCCGAAATCGCCGCCGCCCGCCGCTGGCTGGCCGGGCACTTCCCGACCCCCCTATGACCGCCCCCGCCCAATTCCCCGACGAGCAATCCGCGGACGGCGAGTTCCAGCGTCAGGAGGACCGTTTCCGCGGCCGGGTCACACGCGACGGCTCCTCGGGCTTCCCCGCCGCGGCGGGGCGTTACCACCTGTACGTCTCGCTGGCATGTCCGTGGGCGCACCGCACGGTGATCCTGCGGCGGCTCAAGGGTCTGGAGCAGGCGATCAGCCTGAGCGTCGTGGACCCGATCCGCGACGAGCGCGGCTGGGCGTTCCGCGACGGCCCCGGCTACACCCGCGACCCCATCAACGGGTTTGCCTTCCTGGGCGACGCCTACCAGGCGAGCGACCCGGCCTACCGGGGCCGCGTGACCGTCCCGGTGCTCTGGGACAAGGAAAAGGGGGCGGTCGTCAGCAACTCGGACGACGACCTCTTGCGGATGCTCAACAGCGAGTTCGCGGACTTCGCCACGAACCCCTACGATTTCTACCCGCCGGACCTGCGCGGGGAGATCGACGCGCTCAACGCGACGATCTACGAGACCGTCAACAACGGCGTGTACCGCGCCGGGTTCGCCAGTTCGCAGGGGGCGTACGAGGAGGCGTTCGGCGCGCTGTTCGCCACGTTGGACGAACTGGAAGCGCGCCTGGCAACCCGGCGCCACCTGCTCGGCGCGCGCCAGACCGAGGCGGACTGGCGTCTCTTCGTGACGCTGGTGCGCTTCGACGCCGTGTACCACGGGCACTTCAAGTGCAACCTGCGCCGGATCGTGGATTACCCGAACCTGTCCGGCTACCTGCGCGACCTGTACCAGCAGGAAGGGGTCGCGGAGACCGTGAACTTCGACCACATCAAGCGGCACTACTACATGACCCACGACGAGATCAACCCGGCGCGCATCGTGCCCGCCGGGCCGCTGCTCGACCTGGCCGCTCCGCACGGGCGGGAAGGTCTGGCGGGAATCCACCCATGATCCCTCTTACCTACCACACCGACTTCCCTTCTCCCCTCGGCCGGATCGCCCTGCGCGCCACCGGGCGCGGCCTGACGGGCCTCTTCATGGAGGACCACCGCCACGGCCCCGCCCCCGGGGCGCGCGCTGCCTGCCCCCGAGACGCCGCGCGCTTCGCCGCCGCCCGCGCGCAACTGGCGTAATATTTCTCCGGCGCGCGGACGGCGTTCGACCTGCCGCTGGACCTCGACGGCACCGGCGGCAGCGCCTTCCAGCGGCGCGTGTGGGCGGCATTGTGTGACGTTCCCTACGGCGCGACGATCTCCTACGGCGAACTGGCGCGCCGGATCGGCCAGCCCGCGGCGGTGCGCGCGGTGGGTCTGGCCAACGGGCGCAACCCCCTGTCGATCATCGTGCCCTGCCACCGGATCGTCGGCGCGGGCGGCTCGCTGACCGGCTACGGCGGCGGCATGACCCGCAAGCGGGCCCTGCTGGACCTGGAGGCACGCACGAGCCGGCAAACGTTGTTGTAAGAGGCAGCCTCGGGGCGTTTCTCCAGGTCCCGGTTCGGACTGCCCCGCTTCCGGAGCGGGCAGTAAACTAAGCCCCAAAAAACTCCCGCACCGCCGCCGCCGCGCGGTCGGCTTCCTCGGGCGGCAGTTGCGGGAACATCGGCAGGGAGAGCACTTGCTTCGCGGCCTGCTCGGTCGCGTCCATCGGGCCGCGCGCCAACCCCCGCGCGGCGTAGGCGGGCTGCCGGTGGATCGGCATGGGGTAATGCACCAGCGTCCCCACGCGCCGCGCCTGCAGGTGCTCCGCCAGGGCGTCCCGTCGCGCGCAACGCACGACGTACTGGTGGAACACGCTGCGCCGGTCGGCGTCGTCGGCCAGGGGCAGGGTCAGGCCATGGACCCCGCCCAGGGCCGCGTCGTAGCGCGCCGCCAGGGCGCGCCGCCGGTCGTTGTCGGCGTCGAGCGTCCGCAGCTTCACCCGCAGGATCGCCGCCTGGATCTCGTCCATGCGCCCGTTCCAGCCCGCTTCCGCGCTCACGTAACGCTCGGTGCGCCAGCCGTACTGCCGCAGCGAGCGCATCGTTTCCGCCACGTGCGGATCGTTCGTCACCGCCGCGCCGCCGTCGCCGATGGCCCCGAGGTTCTTCGTGGGATAGAACGAGAACGCCGCCGCGTCGCCGTAGCTGCCCACCCGCCGTCCGCGGCACAGCGCCCCGTGGGACTGCGCGCAATCCTCGATGAACTTCAGCCCGTGCTCCCGGCAGAACGCCAGCACGCGCCCCACCGGCCCGGGCCGCCCGTAGAGATGCACCAGCACCACCGCCCGGGTCTTGGGCGTGCGCGCCGCCGCCAGCCGCGCCGGGTCGAGGTTGTACGTCGCCGGGTCGATGTCCACCAGCACGGGCGTCGCCCCGGAAAGTTCGATGGCCGACACCGTCGCCACGGCCGTGTGCGACACGGTGATGACTTCATCCCCCGGCCGCACCCCGCAGCCGCGCAGCGCCAGGTGCAGCGCCTCCGTGCCGCTGGCGAGCGTGACGGCGTACTCGCTGCCCACGTAGCCCGCCCACTCGCGCTCGAACGCCTCGGTCTCGGGCCCGAGCAGGTAGCGCCCGCCGCGCAGCACGCGCCCGATGGCCGCGCCGATCTCGTCCGCCTGCGCTTCGTAGGAGGCCAGGGGGCTCGTCTGGGGGATGGCGGCGGTCGTCATGGGTCGGGAGTGGTCCAGTAATGCTTGCGGTGCTCCTGGTAGAAGGCCAGGGAGCGCGCGATGCCCTCGCGCATGGAGACGCGCGGCTGCCAGCCCAGGCGTTCGGCGATCAACTGGTAGTCGCTGTGGTAGCTGCCGATGTCGATGGCCTTGCGCTCGGGCGGGAAGGGGACGATCTCGTACTGCCCGCTGCCGTGGAGTTCGACCATCGTCGCGGCCAAGTCGCGCAGGTTCAGGAAGTCCGCTGCGCCCAGGTTGAACACCTGTCCGTCCGCCCGGGGGTCGGCCGCGCAGAGCAAGAGGGCGTCCACCACGTCGTCCACGTAGTTGAAGTCGCGGATTTGCAGCCCGTCGCCGAACACGCGCAGCGGCAGCCCGCTGACCAGCCGCATGAACCACACGCCCAGGAACGTCTGCCGGTCGTCCTTGACGCGCATCCGCGGCCCGTAGGTGTTCGTCAGCCGCAGCACGCAGGCGCGGACCCCGTGCAGGCGGTGGTAGATGAGGTGGTAGCTCTCTCCGGCGACCTTGTTGATGCCGTTGATGTCGATGGGGGAGAGCGGGTGCTGCTCGTCCACGGGCAGGTAGCGCGGCACGCCGTAGATCTGGCGCGTGCTGGAGAAGATCACCTTGATGTCCGGGTTCTGGCAGCGGCAGGCCTCCAGGATGGAGAGCTGCGCGCGGCAGTTGATCTCCAAGTCCGTGTGCGGATCGCGCATGGAATCGAGGTGGCTGGTCTGCCCGGCGAGGTTGAAGAGGTAGTCCTGCCCTTTGACCAGGTAAGCCATGCTGTGCCGGTCGCGCACGTCGGCGACGTTGACCTGCACCTGGCCGCGGATGTCCTGGACGTTGAACGGGTTGCCGCCGTACTCGGGGATCAGGCTGT
Organism: uncultured Verrucomicrobiota bacterium; assembly: GCA_937859745.1. Classification (GTDB taxonomy): domain Bacteria; phylum Verrucomicrobiota; class Verrucomicrobiia; order Chthoniobacterales; family SZAS-18; genus CAHJWO01. The sequence continues at coordinate 4,501 of CALMAQ010000164.1, forward strand.
CCACCAGCGTGACGTGCGCCCCCGCGTCCACGAGCCGCCGCGCGAGGTTGGAGCCGATGAACCCGAGCCCGCCCGTGATGAGCACCTGTTTGCCCTGCCACG
>CALMAQ010000165.1 GCA_937859745.1 uncultured Verrucomicrobiota bacterium
GCCCCCGCCCGGTGTCCCGCAAAGGGAAGTTGCCTCCGGCTGACATCGTGGGTAGCCTCCTCCTCCCCGCTCCCGTGGGAGGTTCCTGCCCGATTCCGCGACGCCTTTTTTATGATCATCGTCATCAAGCCCCACGCCACGCAGAGCCAGATCGACGAAGTGACCGCAGAGGTCGAAAAGCTCGGCTACACGCCGCACACGATCTCGGGCGCGCTACAGACCGTCGTCGCGGCCATCGGCGACGAGACCACCCACCACACGCTGGAGAGCCTCAACGCGCTGGCGCAGGTCGAGCGCGTCCTGCCCGTGCAGAAACGCTACAAGCTGGCCAGCCGCGAATCTCATCCACAGCCTACGGTCATCGACGTGGACGGCGTGCCGATGGGAGGGGCGGCGTTGGCCGTGATCGCCGGCCCCTGTTCGGTGGAAAGCGCGGACCAGCTCCTGGCGACCGCCCGCGCGGTCAAGGCCGCCGGAGCGACCCTCCTGCGCGGCGGGGCCTACAAGCCGCGCACCAGCCCGTATGAATTTCAGGGGCTGGGCAAGGAAGGCCTGCGGCTCCTGCGAGCGGCTAAGGAGGAAACCGGCCTCAAAATCGTCACCGAACTGCTTAGCGAATACGACGCCGACATCGTGGCGGAGACGGCGGACATGCTCCAGATCGGGGCGCGCAACTCGCAGAACTTCCGCCTTCTGGTAGCCGCGGCGCGGACCGGCAAGCCCATCCTGCTCAAGCGCGGGATGAGCCAGCGCATCGAGGAATGGCTGCTGAGCGCCGAGTACATCCTCAGCAGCGGCAACCCCAACGTCATGCTCTGCGAGCGCGGCATCCGCACGTTCGAGACCTACACGCGCAACACCCTCGACCTTGCCGCCGTCGCCGCCGCGAAAAGCGAGAGCCACCTGCCCGTCATCGTCGATCCGAGCCAGGGCTGCGGCCGGGCCGACCTGGTGCCCGCGCTCTGCGCCGGTGCAGTGGCGCTGGGGGCGGATGGGCTCATCATCGAAGTGCATCCGAACCCGGCCGAGGCCCTCAGCGACGGTCAGCAGCAGGTGGATTTCGGCATGTTCCGCCAACTGATGGCGGGCCTGGAACCTTTCTTGAAGGCGGTGAACAAGCCGGGCATCCATGCCGCGTCCGGCAGCCTCGCCACTTTTGACGCGGCTTCAGCGTCGGCTTAGCCGGTAGAAGAGCACCCCGCCGAGCACAAGGAAAATCACGTTCGGCAGCCAGATCAGCATCTCGGGGTGCAGGTTAGCCTTCGAGCGGATCGTGTTCACCACAATGATGATCAGGAAGTACGTGAAGGCCACCAGCAAGCTCAACCCGAATCCCGCGCTGGTTTCCTGGCGGTTGGCGGTGATGCCGAGCGGGATGCCGATCAGGGCGAACGTCAGACAGGCCATCGAGAAGGAAAACCGTTTGTTGAGTTCGGTGGAAGCTTCGGCAAACGCCTGGAGGTCGATCCTGACCGCTTTCTTCGAGGCGTCGTCGTGTTTTTCGCCCAGGATCTTGCGGTCGTCGCGGAGTTGCCGGCGCTTGTTGGCGAGGTTGTCGCGCAACTCCTGAAACGTGAACGACTCGACGCGTCGGCGGCCGTGCCTCTGCGCGTAAAGTTCTTCGAGGGAGATGGGGAAGACCCAGTCGTTGATCAGGATGCCATCCTTGATCTTGGTCAGGTCGTCGGGCTGCGTCTGGTCGCGCTGCTCGAAGCGGGTATTCCCGAGCCGCATCTTGATCTGATGGTGCGGCAGGTCGGTCTCCAGGCTGCCGCTCCGTGCGAAGACGACGCTCAGTGGTTTGTTGTTCGCGTCGAGGCTGAAGACGTGGATGTTCTCCAGGCGGTTGCCCTCTGCACTGCCGATGAAAATTCGCTTGCCGGGAAACTGGTCGATAGGTCGGTCAGCATCGAACGCCGCCGCCGGGTCGTTCGTGGCTACCTCGAAAAAGGCGTCCTTGAGGCTCTGCTGCGCCCGCGGCGCGACGTACAGGTTGATCCAGAGGCACAGGCCCGAGAACGCTACCGCCACGACCAGCACCGGCCGCGCGATGCGGGGGATGCTGATGCCCGCCGTCCGCAAGGCGGTCAGCTCGTTGCCGCCCGATAGACGGCCGAAGACGAGGAGCACCGCCGTCAGGAATCCCCAAGGGATGCTCAGGATCAGCGAGACCGGCAGAAAGTACGCGATGAACGTGATGACGTAGGTCGCCGGGACGTTGTGGTCCACCATCAATTCGAAGAGCCGCTTGAAGATCTGGCCCAGCACCAGGACAAAGCTCAGCGTGCAAACGGCGAACACCGCCGAGGTGAGCAGTTCCCGGGCAAGGTAACGGTCGATGAGGCGGAACATGTCGGCGGGGACGGTGGCGAAAAACGGGCTCCCCACCATTGCGGAAGGCCAGGTCCGGCGCAATGCTGGATTCTTGGCGCTCCCGGCATGATCCCCCAGGAAACACTCGAACAGGTCGCAGCCGCCAACGATATCGTCGAGGTGATCAACAGCTATGTGCCGCTCAAGCGCGCGGGCTCGACCTACAAGGCGTGCTGCCCGTTCCACCCGGAGAAAACGCCATCGTTCAACGTCAACCCCGCCCGCCAGACGTTCAAATGCTTCGGGTGCGGCGTCGGGGGAACCGTTTTCAAGTTCATCACTTTGCGGGACAACATCGACTTTCCCTCTGCGGTGAGACTCCTGGCGGAGCGGGCGGGCATCCCGATCATCGAGGAACGCTTCGGCCGCTCCGAGGGCGAGCAGGGCACGGGCGATCTGCGGCGGCGCTTGCTGGCACTCCACACGGAAGCCGCCGCGTGGTTCCATCGCAACCTGCTCAAAACCAACGAGGCGGCCAAAGCGCGCGAATACCTCAAGGCGCGTGGCCTGACGAGCGAGGTCGCCGCCCGCTGGCAACTCGGCTACGCCCCGGACTCGTGGGACGCCCTGCTGCGCTGGGCGACCGAGCGCCGCTACAAGCACGAGGAGTTGCTCAAGAGCGGCCTCATCAAGCCGCCCAACGATCCCGGCAAGGGCAACTCGCGTGGTTACGACACGTTCCGCGACCGCCTGATGTTCCCGATCTGCAACGAGTCAGGCAACGTCATCGCCTTCAGCGGCCGGGTGCTCTCCGCAGACGCCAAGGGCGGAAAATACGTCAACTCGCCCGAGACGCCGATTTTTACCAAGGGGAAGGTGCTTTTCGGCCTGCACATGGCTAGGAAAGAACTCATCGAGTTGGGCTTCGCCATCGTGTGCGAAGGGCAGATTGACCTCATCGCCGCGTTCGAGGCGGGCATCAAGAATGTCATCGCCCCGCAGGGCACGGCGTTCACCAGCCAGCAGGCCGTGGTCCTGAAGCGGTTCGCCGACGAAGCCGTGCTCTGCTTCGACGCCGACGCCGCCGGGCAGCAGGCCGCCGAACGCTCCCTGGCGTCGCTGCTCGAAGCGAACGTCTCCGTGCGCGTGGCTACGATGCCGCCGGGCGAGGACCCGGACTCGCTGATCCGCGGGCAGGGAGCGATGGCGTTCGCCGAGCGGATCGCCGCCGCGCAGGACTTCTTCGACTTCCAGATGGAAAGGTTGAGCGGGATGTTCGACCTGAACACCCCGCGCGGGAAGTCCGGGTTCAGCCAGCGGATGGCGGAATCGGTGGCGCTCATCACCGAGACGGTCCTGCGCGAGGCGGTGGTGAACAAGGTCAGCGCCCGGCTGGGCATCTCGGCGGAGGATTTTCGGCGTCTGCTCAAGAAGCGCCGTCCGGCCAAGACCTACGAGCGCGGCGAGGCCGACCTCCGCGCCGGGGAAGCGCGGGAGGGTGGGGCGGCCGCGCCGGACGCGCCGACGACTTTCGAGCGTCCTCCGAACTCGGTCGTCTTCCTGTTGCGGCTGGCACTGGAGAACGAGGAAGCCCGCGCGTGGCTGCTCGCACAACCCTGGCGGGAACTCCTGCCTCAGATCGCCGGGACTGAACTGCTCGTGCAGGCGCTGGAAGCGAAGTTGAACGTGCAGGACCTCTCGGAGACCAGCGCCTTCTTGGCCACCCTGCCGCCGGAGGCCGAGTCGTTCCTGACCGGTCAGCTGATGGAGCGCCCGTTCGGCCAGCCGATGATGGTCGCATGCGACAGTTGGCACGATCTCGCCAAGACTCTGCTCAAGGAGCGGATCACCGCCCTGGAAAGCCGGATACGTTTACCGGACGCGACCGCCGAAGAAACGACTCGCTTGCTGAAAGAAATCCTTGACCTTCAACTTCGGCTTAAAGATATTGCCAGGCTCTGATGATCCCGGCCATGCTCACCGGGTGCTTGATTATCAGGGCCTTCTAACCGACCGCCCTGTTCCCGTCACCATGGCCAAAGCGAATCCGTCTGCGTCCGCCTCTCCGTCTCCCCGCGCTGCAGCCCCCGCGAATCCGCCATCCAAAAGCAAGCCCAAGGCCGCTGTCAAGGGCAAAGCCGATGTCTCCCCCGCCAAGGGCGCGGTACCGGCCAGGAAAGCCGCCGCTCCCGAGGCGATTCCGCACGTCGCGCCGCCCATCAAGCGGGTGCAGGCCGAGGCGCACGAGACGCAGGAGAAAATTCGCGAACTGATCAAGCTGGCCAAGGAGCAGGGCTATCTCACCTGGGACGATCTCAACGAGGCGCTGCCGGACGGCGTCAACGATCCCGACCTCATCGAATCCATCCAGACGCGCCTGCGCTCGATGGAGTTCGACATCATCGAGGCGTCGGACGTGGACCGCTTCAAGGACCTCAAGAAGGAGCAGGAAGCCGATGCGGACGACGAGAACGAGGAAGAGGAAAAGGAAGACAAGTCCGACGAGGAGAAGGGCGACAGCACGGGCCGACTCGACATCCTCGACGATCCCGTGCGGATGTACCTCAAGCAGATGGGGCAGGTGCCGCTGCTGACTCGCGAGCAAGAAGTCGAAATTTCCAAGCGCATCGAGGATGCGGAATCCCGGGTGCAAAAGAACCTCAACCGTTTCGGCTTCATCTCCCGGGCGCACCTCGACCTCGCGCAAAAGCTGTTGGAAGGCCGCGAACGTTTCGACCGGGTGATCCTGGACAAGAAGATCGAGAGTCGCGAACGCTACCTCAAAGCCCTCCCGAAACTCTGCGAGCAGTTGGAACAGCTCAGCAACGATTCCACCCGGCTCTACCACGAGCAGGCCGGACAGGGCCAGAAGGTCGGCGCGGAAGGACGCAAGGAGTTCCAGCGCCAGCTCGACGGGCTGCAGAAGCTTTATCCCAAGTTTTACTTCAAGCAGAAGGTCACGGAGGAGTTCGTCAGCCTCGCCGACGACCACTTCAACACCTTGCACAAGGTGCAGTCGCAGGTTCATGCGTCGGCCAATCCGCAGTACGGCGCGAAGCTCAAGGAGATGGAGCACCAATTCTGGCTGACGCCCGACGACTTCATCAAGGAATACCACGAACTCAAAGGCTGGCTCCGCAAGGCTCGCAAGGCCAAGGACGAGATGGTCGAGGCAAACCTGCGCCTCGTGATTTCTATTGCCAAGAAGTACACCAACCGAGGCCTTTCCTTCCTGGACCTCATCCAAGAAGGCAACATGGGTTTGATGAAGGCCGTGGAAAAGTTCGAATACCGGCGCGGCTACAAGTTCTCGACCTACGCGACGTGGTGGATCCGGCAGGCCATCACCCGTTCCATCGCCGACCAGGCACGGACGATCCGCATCCCGGTCCACATGATCGAGACGATCAACAAGCTGATGCGCGTGCAGAAGCAGTTGGTCCAGGAATACGGCCGGGAACCAACCCCCGAGGAGGTGGCCGAAGAGGTGCATCTGCCGGTCGAGCGCGTGCGTGCCGTGCTGAAGATGGCGCAACAGCCGATCTCGCTTCAGGCCCCTGTTGGGGACAGCGAGGACACCAACTTCGGCGACTTCATCGAGGACAAGGGCGCGGACAACCCGTCCGACATGACGGCCATCGTTTTGCTCAAGGCCAAAATCAAGGACGTGCTCGAAACGCTGACCGAACGCGAGCGGCAGGTGCTCGAACAGCGTTTCGGACTGATCGATGGCTACAGCCGCACGCTGGAAGAGGTCGGGCGCCAGTTCAAGGTGACGCGCGAACGTATCCGGCAAATCGAGGCCAAGGCGCTTCGCAAGATGCGTCACCCTACCCGCATCCGGCAATTGGAAGGCTTTCTCGAAGCGACCGAAGCGTGAAATGCCGGGCTGCACGCGGCAGCTCGGTCAGAAGGCTTGCCCGTCATGCGAGAGGGTGCTAGAAGCGCCCTTATGTTCCGTTCTCCCGTCATCGCCAGTTTCCTGGTGGAGGGACTCCGGGCGGACCTGACGGCCGAAATCTTGCTCGCCGCCCTCGTCAGCTACCTGCTGCTGGTGGCGGTGGGCCGGTTGCTCAAGCGGCGCCTCGGCGCGCGGCTGGGCCGGGTGTACCAGATCTGCGCGGTGGCGCTCGGTCCCTACCTGGCGATGGTGTTGCTGAGGGTCGATGTGCCCGGTCGGCGCGAGCTGGGAGCGGTGGCTGCGCTGCTGGGCAGCGGTGTGGCGTGCAGGCTGATCGATCAGTTTTTCTGGCGCTGGTATTTCGAGGAGCGGCGTCGGGCCGCCGTCCCGAAGTTGGTCCGGGAGATGACCGCCGGGGTCCTGCTCCTGGCCGCAGGGCTGCTCGTGCTGGAATTTGGCTACGGCGTCCGCGTGCCTGGCTTACTCGCGGCTTCCGGGGTGGTAGGCATCATCCTGGGCTTTGCCTTGCAGGACTCTCTGGGCAACGTCGTCGCCGGGTTTGCCTTGCAATTCGGCCGGCCCTTTACGGTGGGCGACTGGCTGCTGATCGACAACCGGCACGTGCGGGCTGTCGAGATCAACTGGCGTTCGACCCGGTTCATCACGGCCGACGACGTGCAACTCGATGTGCCCAACCAGCAGATCGTGCGGCAGACGTTGGTGAACTTCCACGGCGGCAACACCCGGCACGCCATGCGCCTGGAAATCGGCTTGGACTACGATACACCGCCCAACCTGGTCAAGGACCTACTCGTGCGCGCCGCCTCCTCTGCGAGAGAGGTCCTCGATCAGCCGACGCCGAGCGTCTTCCTGAAGGAGTTCGGGGAAAGCGCGGTCATCTACGAGGTGCGTTTCTGGCTGGACGACCACCGCCTCCATGCGGCTGCCGCCGATGCGGTGCGCACGAACATCTGGTACGCTCTGCGCCGCCAGCGCATCAAGATTCCCTACCCGACCCGCCAGTTGCACGTCGAGCGCGCCCACAAACCCCTGCGCGAGCACTTGGAATCCGCCGAGGAACAACGCGCGAGCGCCACCCAACAGCTCCTGCGCGCTCAACCGTTGTTCCAGAGCGTCGGGGACGATCACCTCAAGCAACTCGTTATACGTTCTGCGGCTCACCACTACGGGCGCGGTGAATCGATCATCAAGGAAGGTGCCGAGGGCTCCTCGATGTTCGTGCTGATCAAGGGCGAGGCGCGCGTCAGCGTGCTGCACGGCGACGCCTCCACCTGGCTGGCTTCCTTGCACAGCGGCGACTGTTTCGGTGAGATGTCACTGCTCACCGGCGAGAAGCGTAGCGCCAGCATCTACGCCGTGACCGATTGCGAGGTGATCGAGATCACCAAACCCTTGTTCGCGGAGATTTTCACGCGCGATTCCGGGCTGCTCCCGCGGTTGAGCGAACTGCTGGCCAGCCGACAGATGCAGACGGAAGGCATCGTGCAGGCGGCGGTTCAGCAAACCGGGGTCCTGGCGGCCAAGGAAGAGGCATATCGTGCTGGGTTCGTGGACAAACTCAAATCCTTCTTCGATCTGTAGGAAGGCGGCAGAGAGCCCGGCTCAACGGTACAAAGGATGGTCCAACCAGTACGGATCGGCGACCCCGCGCCGGTATGCTTCGAGCGAATCCGGCGACGAGTTGATGCGGAGGTTGCTGTAAAGCTGGGTGGGCGAGTTTTGCCATCGCTCGTTCCAGTAGATTGCCGCCTTGATCCGCGGATAGGATTTGATCATGCCCTCAAACCCCTCGCTGATGAAGTCTGCCTTGCTGCCGTTGTTGGGGAACTCGCCACAACCCCACTCCGTCAGCATCATCGGCTTGTTCGCATCGACGGCGGCCAACTCGGCATAGGGTTTGTCAATCATGTCCTCGAACTCGTCCCACTTTCCTTTGGGGTACATCTCGCCGTAAACGCTTAGTCCCATCCAATCCACATAGTCCGGTCCCGGGTAAAACTCCTTGAAGGCGTTCCAGGGTTCGTATGGTTCGCTATAATTGTTCACGTGGAAGACCCAGAGGATGTTGTTTGCGCCCCGCGCGCGCACTCGGTCCACGATGTATCGATAAGTCCGCTTGAAGAACTCCGGTCCGGCGTATCGTGGCGGGTTGGTGTCGGGGATCACTTCCGCCCCCCCGTAGTAGCTAGCCGACCATGGAAACCAGTCGCCGTTCATCTCGTTGCACAACGAGACGAAGATCGGCTTGCGGGCCGCTTTCGCCGCGTCCGCCCAGGCGTCGATGTAACTGTCCCACTGCCCGGCGACGATGCTGTCGAGCCGGAACTTGTCGGGACCAGCGGCTTCCTTGTAAGGATAATCCCAAGGCGACCAGAAAATCAGCGGCACCGACCCGTGCGCCATCACGATCTCCGCTTGGAGGCCGGGGAACCTGCCCTCCCCCCACCAACTGGAAAAAGCGATGATGGCCTGGTGTTTGCCCGTGTCCGCCTCGAACGCTTCGATCCCTTCGAGCGTCACGTTGTCCTCGGTGTCGCCGAAGTCGATGTAGGCACCCGTGTACGCGCCCTGCGAGGGCACGAGCAGCGTGAGAAGCGCGCCTAGTCCGGGCGGTGGCGTCTCGTGGGTGGCAGGCGTCTTCCCGCACGCCGCCAGCAAGAAGGCGAGCGCCAGCAGCCCGGCGGTCGAGCCACCCCGGGCGACGGCGGCTCGGATGAACCTGCCGTGCGGTCGGCGCACTTGTGTTCCGATCTTCATCTTTTTGCGTCCGCACCCTCGCTTCACACCCGCGACGGCACCTTGACCGAAGCGGTCCGCTCCAGTTTACCCCAGCCCACCAGCACACCGCGCACGGCGTTGACGATGGACTTCCAGACGACCCAGCTCAACAGCGGACGATAGATCAGACGCATCGGGATCATGATCCAACTGCGCCGCAGGGGCTCTTTTTCCAGCGCGCAGGCCAGCATGGCCAGCATCTGGTCGAGCACCAGGAACGTCAGGAAATAAGGCAGGACCGCCCCGCCGTCCCCCAGCAGCACGGACGCCAGCAGCAGCAAATCGACCATCGGAGTCAGGGCGACCAAGATAATCTGGAAAAACCAGATGCTCGGCAGGCTGAAGAAGCCCAAGGCGCGGAACCTGGGATTGAACAGCATGTCCCGATGTTTCCAGAGACATTGCATGGTGCCGAAGCACCAACGGAATCGCTGCTTGGCCAAGGAGCTGATCGTCTCGGGCGCTTCCGTCCAGGCCACGGCACCAGCCATGTAGCGGACGTGGTAGCCGTGCCGGTGCAGGCTCAGGGTCAGGTCGGTGTCTTCCGCCAGGGTGTCGGAACGGAACCCGCCCACGGCGCGCAACGCCTGCCGGCGGACGGCGCTCACCGCGCCGGGCGCGACCGTGATGCAGTTCCAGGCGTCGTAGGCGCGCCGGTCCAGGTTGAACCCGCAGATGTATTCCAGCGACTGGCAGCGCGCGACGAAGCTCCGCAGATTGCCCACCCGGGCGTGCCCGGAGACCGCGCCAACCTGCGGGTCAGCAAATGGGGCGACGAGGTGGCCCAACGTGTCGGGTTGGAAATGGGTGTCGGCGTCGAGGAAGACCAGCAGATCGTGCGCGGCCAGGTCCACGCCGCGCCGCAGCGCCTCGCTCTTCCCCGCGTTGTCCTGGTTGAGCAGCCGGATCCGGTTGTCCCTGGTGACCGCCGCTTCCACGACGCCAGCCGTGCTGTCTTTCGAGCCATCGTTGATGACGAGCACTTCCACGTCGCCGGGATAGTCGGTGGCGAGCACCGAGTCCAGCGTGGCAGCGATCACTTTCTCCTCGTTGTAGGCCGCGATGATGACGCTCAGCGGGAAAACGCCGGGGTGCCCACCCACCCCGGCCGGTGGGGAACCGGCGGCCGACGGCGCGGCGCGGCGATGCCGGAGCGCCAGATAGATGATGAGTAGCGTCCGCAGCACGATCATGATCGTCGCCACAATCATGAACGCCCACAGGAAGCTGAACGCCGCGTGCAGGGCGCGGAAGCCGATGCCGCTGGCGACCCTCGCCAAGGATTGGTCGCCCGCTTTCAGCAGCGGGTTAACCGAGTCGCGGTTCGTGCCGATCAACTCGCTCAACGTCACGATCTGGTCGCCCCGCGCTCGCAGGTAATCGATGATCTTGGGCAGGGCTTCGACCGTCTGGGAGCGGTCTCCGCCCGCGTCGTGGAGCAGGATGATGCTGCCGTTGCGGCGCTGCTGCTTGACACGCTGGAAGATCACGTCCGCGCCGGGCCGCTCCCAATCTTCCGGGTCGATGCTCTCCATCACCGTGAGGTAGTCGCGGTTCTGGGCGATCACCAGCGGCGTGATCTCCGAGAGTTCGTTGGGGCGGGAATCCGCCTCGTACGGTGGCCGGAACAGAGTGGTGGCCCTGCCCGTAACCGTCTGGAGCAGCCGCTGCGTGGCGTCCAGTTCGATCCGCACCCGCTCGGGGCTCACCAGCGAAAGATTGGCGTGGGTGTAGGTGTGGCTGCCGAATTCGTAGCCCTCGGCGACCAAGCGGCGCGCCACGCCGGGATAGTTCTCCGCGTTCTGACCGATCAGGAAGAACGTCGCCGGGACGTGCTTTTCCTTGAGGATGTCGAGGACCTTTGGCGTCCACGTCGGGTCGGGCCCGTCGTCAAAGGTCAGCACGACCTGGTGTTCGCCGCCCGCGCCTTGGTGGTACAACGTGGGGTAGCGCGGGAACTTGTCGTAGTTCGTGGCTAGCAGGGAGGTCTTCTCGTCGAGTTCCACCTGCCGGTGCCCGGAGTCGGGTGAGATGTCCGCGGTGACGATCTCGCCTTGGCCGATGTTGGTGATGGCCAGCCCGGTCCGCAGGTCCTGCAACGCCGCGAGGTCACTCTTGGTCAGCCGGGGGTTGCCGATCATATCCATGGCCGTCCAGAGCAGCGGGTCTTCGGTGCCCAAACGGCTGATGGCCAGTCCGGTGAAGCCTTTCGCGCGCGCCGCCCGCGCCTGGTTGAGAAAGCTCGGGGCATCCAGGAACCAGACCTCGTGGTTCACGCCCGCGAGCGTGTAGTCGAACGAGGGATTGTACTCGGGGGAACCGCTTTCCGTGTTCCCCTCGCCCGCGTAGGCGGCGCGGCTCATGGCGTCGGCGAAACTGATCGTGTCCGCGCGCTGCCAGCCGGTGCGGTTGGTGGGGGCATCGTCCTTGGGCCAATCATAACCGTAGGTGCCGAGCGAGATGACCCACTGTTCCTGGTCGTCGTAGCTGGCGATGGCCGAAAGCCAGTTCTCGTACCAGTTCTGCGCCGCCACGGGCCCCGGCGGGTCGCTCTCGGCCACCTGGTCGTGGAGCGAGGCGACGAAGAAGTCCACCACGTCCCCGAGGGTATTGATGTCGTACGCCTGCCGCTCCTCGCCCACCGGGACTTGGAGCCAGAGCTGGAGCCCGGCGTCGTGGAGCCCGAAAGACACCTTCGTCAGGAACTTGCTCAGGTCGTCCTGGTAGGCGGCGTCAATGTTCTCCCAGTCGATCAACACCCCGCCCGCATGGATGTCGAGCAGTTGCCGCTTGAGGTTTTCAACGAAGAGATCCTGCGGTCCCGCAGGGCCGTGGGCCAAGTTCTCCACCGCTTCGGGAACCCGCGTTTCGCCCGAGACGTTCGTGAGCAAAGGCAGTAGCACCAGGTGCTTGTTGGCCGCCATGAACTGGAGCAGCGGCACGTTATTCTCCCCCGAGAAGGTGCCGTCCGCCGCCGTCAGGGTAAACCACTCCGGGCAGACGTGGGTGATCTTGTCGGCGTGGGCGGAGAGCGAATCGAAGCTGTTCGGGTCCCACCCCACGGTGAAGGCGAGGCGGATCTGGTTGGAAGGCTTGATCGGGCGCGCGTTCTTCGCCGCCATCTGCTTTTGCAACGCCTCCAGTCGCTGTTTCCCGGCCGGCGTCTGGTAGAACGATTTGATGGCCTCGGCGTTCGCCGCCGCGGTGGTCGGAGCGACCGCGCCCTGTTTTTGCAACGCCTTGAGCTGTTCCTTGAGCTTCTTGAGCTTCAACGGCAGCACCAGCGGCGGGGCAATCACCAGCGATTGCACGAAGAACACGGCACCCAGGAAAAGCAGCAGCCCGAGGAGGACCAGCAGACGCCGCGTGCGCGGCCAGCGCTTGCCTCCAAGGTCAAAAAAGACAGGTCGTTCGCCGAGATTACTGCTCATCGATTCGGAATTCTTCAAAGCAAAAGCGGTTCCCATCCGAGGCGCGCCGTTTCATGAGGGTGTCCACCGCCCATTCCATGCAAGCCATGCCGATCGAAACGGGGATTTTCAAGGCGAACGAGGGGGCGGCACAAGCACATTCAGGCGTTCCTTGTCCACGCGGATCGTGACGGGCGCGTAGCCCGCCAGTTCGCCGTCCGCCTCGAAGGGCACGTCCTCACCGGAGACGGAATCTACCACCAGCCCGGCGGTTTGAAAATAGTCCACGTCGGGCAAACCGAGGTGCGTGCCCATGAGAACGTGCTGGATGTAGCGGAAGATGTCCAGGTAGCCCAAGCTCTTGAACACGAGCACGTCAAGTTTGCCGTCGTCGATCACCGCTTCCTTGAAGACCTTGATCGGCCCGCCGTAGAACCGGCCATTGCCCACCAGTACAAACGAGCCTTCGCGCGTCACGCCGTCGCTGGTTACACGCAGCAGCGGCGGGCGGTGCGCGGCCACCTTGGCGGCCGAGATAATGTAGCTCAGCGGCCCGAAGTTCTTCTTGGACGCCCAATCGACTCCCGCCACGGCCTGGGCGTCGAACCCGATTCCCGCCAGTTGCACGAAGTAATGCGAATTCGCCCGCGCGAGGTCCACGGCGCGCGTGTGGCCCCGAGCGATGATCTCCCAGCCACGCTTGAGTCGGTTTCCCGGGATGCCCAGCTCGGCGGCGAACACGTTCATGGTTCCGAGCGGGAGCAGTCCAAGGGTGGCGTCCGAACCGGCCAGCCCGTTGACGACCTCGTTGATCGTGCCGTCGCCGCCCGCCGCCACGACCGTGCGAAACCCGGCAGCGACTGCCTCCGCGGCCAGCGCCGCCGCGTCGCCCGGCCCGACCGTCGGACGGATGACCGCCCGCGGGTCGAGGGCCTGGATTTTCTCCCGCAATCCCCTAGAACGCTCGCTGCGCGCGGCAGGGTTGTAAATCACGAAAACCCGGTCGTCGGACAGGCACCGACTTTCACCCTTCCCTTCCAGGCGCGAGCGATTAGGTTGTTTCAACGTGAGAAAACTCGGCTGGTTCGCGGTGAGCGCAGCGGTGGCGGCGATGATTGGCTTCGGTGCCCTGCTGCTCGTCGCCAATCTTTATGTGCAATCGCAGGGCGCGCAACAACGCATCCGGCAAATGCTCACCACGGCCTTGCACGTTCCCGTGACGCTGAAGAAGACCACGCTGACCCCCTGGGAAGGTCTGCGGCTCGACGGGATCACCTTGCAACCGGCGCTGCTACCCTCGGAGGAACACTCACTAGACGGAGCATTGCTGACGGCCGACAGCTTCCGCCTGCGTGCCGCCTGGTGGCCGCTGCTGCGATATCGGCGCCTGGAGGTCGAGGCAATCCTGCTCGACCATCCCCGTCTGGTCTGGGCACAGAACCAGGAGGGGCGCTGGGTCTGGCCAGAGGCTTCCCCGCTGCGTCCCCAAAAGAACGATGCTGCGCTCGCAGTCCCGCCCGCAGATTTAACGCTCCTCCCGCCGGACGCGACCACTTCCACCTCATCGGCCGGAGCGCCTGCGCCCGCCGACAGGGAGCCGGCCACCCGCGTTGCCCAAGCATCGTCTGTCACGCGGACGCCGTCGCTGACCACGGTGGAAAAGCTCCGGGTACGGCATGGCTCGTTCGACCTGCTCAACCAGCAGCGCAAGCTGCTCGGGCGGTTGGAAGAATTGAATCTGGACGGTTGCCTGATGGATGACGGGCAAGCCCGCGGCGAGTTGCACATTGGCCGTGCGATCCATGCGCGGTCCGGAATCCTGTTGACCAACTTTCGCTCGAACTTCGCCTACGACGAAAGCTCCGGGTTGTCCATTGACAACGGCCGCAGCGAACTCGCCGGCGGCGAGTTGCAAGCCGAGTACCGCCTGCGGAGCGGAGAAGCGGGCTCCCCGTTTTCCGCGCGGTGCCGCGTCGATGGCGTGGACCTTGCCGAGTTGATCCGGGAAGCGGGCAGCCAGTTGCGGCTGATGGATGGGCGGTTGCAGGGCGGGTTCAGCTTGCAGGGAAGCTCGGACAACCCCGAGCACCGGCAGGCGACGGGACAGTTGAGCCTGGTCGGCGCGGAGATCCGCAATTTTCCCGTCCTCCAGCTCCTCGGGGACATGCTCCGCATCCAGGACCTGAGCCACTTGCAGTTCAAGGAGGCCAAGCTGGATTGCCGCCTCGATGGCGACGAACTCCAGATCGCGCCGCTGCGCTTGGCTTCAAACGACCTGCAGATTCGCGCCGAGGGCCGGTATTCCACGGGCGAGGACGAACTCGAACTCCATGGCCGGTTAACCATCGACCAGGCCATCAGCCACCAACTGCCGCAGTTCATCGAGATGAACTTCACCCCGTCGAACGGCGATGCGCCGGGCAGCCGTTACATCGACTTCGACGTGACCGGCCCGCTCGACAAGCCCACCACTAATCTCTTTGACCGGGTGCTCGCCGGGCCTTCCACTGGCCTCCTACGCAACCTCCTCGCCCCTAAATCGAAGCGGCTACACCCGAAGAACCCGAAAGCGGAAGCCACCCTGCCGCCCGGCAATCCTTGATCTCCCCCACATGGCGATGCGAGTCGTTGCCGGCATCGCCGGTGGTATTCCCTTGAAGTGTCCGCGTGGCGGCCAGGTGCGGCCGACGATGGACCAGGTGCGCGCCGCGGTCTTTTCGAGCCTCGCCGAGCGGGTTGAAGGAGCCGCTGTCCTGGACCTTTTCGCCGGGACCGGCGGCTTGGGCATCGAAGCCTTGAGCCGCGGAGCCACCAGCGCGGTCTTCGTGGAAAAGGATCGTGGCACGGCTGATTGCATCCGGCAGAACCTTGCCAAGGCGCGTCTGGAAACGGGCGGGGAGGTGATCTGCTCGGACGCGCATGGCTACTGCTCGCGCTCGGCCAGGAACCCGTCGTACCGCCGGTTCGACCTGATCTTTGCCGACCCGCCCTACCAGACGAAGGATCACCCCGAAGACATCGCCACGCGGTTGCTGCGCGACGACCATCTGAGGACGCTGCTCGCCCCGGAAGGAATCTTCGTGTTGGAAAAGTCTCCCAGGACCCCGCTGCTGGTTGCGGAGCACCTTTGGCAGGTGCTGCGGCGAAAGCGTTACGGCACGGCTGAGGTGGTGTTCCTGGCCCGTGTCGCCGCTGCCCCGAGTCACCCGCCGCCTGAGCGGCATCCCTCCTGACACGCTTTGTTTCTCTGGTTCTACAACCTGTGCTTCCCGTTCGTCTTCCTCGCCCTCCTGCCAAGATACCTGTGGCGGATGGTTCGCCGCGGTGACTATCGCGCGCATTTCGGCCAGAGGCTGGGATGGTACTCGCCGGAGTTCAAAGCGCGGCTGGCCGGGGGTCCGCCCCGGATGTGGCTCCAGGCGGTCAGCGTGGGCGAGATGCTCGTCGCGCTCAAGTTCATCGCCGCGTTGCGCGCACAGGCTCCCGGCCTGACGCTGATCCTTTCCACGACGACGACGACGGCCTACCGGCTGGCGCAGGAACGTACCGATGCCACCGTGGAAGTGGTTTATTCCCCCATCGACCTGCTCCCCCTGGTGCGGTGCGCCTTTCGCACCCTACGGCCCGCCTCGCTAGTCGTGGTGGATGGAGGCCTCTGGCCGAACCAACTGGCCGAGGCTCGCCACCGGGGCATCCCCACGGCGCTCGTGAACGCCCGTCTATCGCCGCGCTCCGAGAGACGGTTCCGCCGTTTTCCACGTCTCAGCGCCACATTGTTCGGTCGCCTGGACCTCGTTTGCGTCTCGGAAGAAACCGACGTGCCCCGGTGGTCCCGCTTGGGAGTGCCGACCGCGAACATTCGCTACACCGGCAGCATCAAGTACGATGATTCGACCTCGTTCTTGCCGCTGACCTTGGCAAACGGGACATCGCCCGGAGAATCGGTGGCAGAAATCTGGCGGAAGTTGCTGCCCGTCCTCGGCGTGAGCCCCGACCGCCCGGTGCTGCTGGCCGGCAGCACGCATCCGGGGGAGGAAGTCGTCCTCGCCGAAAGCCTGCTCGTCCTGCGGAAAACGTCGCCGCATCTGTTCCTGGTCATCGCGCCGCGCCACGTGGAGCGGACGCCGGAAATACTCAAGTCGCTGCAACCGCTCGGATTGCGCGTCGCGTGCAGAAGTACCTTCCAGGGGACGGATCTCTCCACTGCCCGGGCGGGAAGTTTGGCCACGCCCGACTTGCTGCTGTTGGACACCACCGGAGAACTAGGCACGTGGTACTCCGCGGCGACGGTGGTCTTCATCGGCAAAAGCCTGACGGCGGTGGGCGGCCACAACCCCGCTGAAGCGGTCAGTGCGCGCAAACCGGTCGTCACGGGCCTCCACATGGAGAACTTCGCCGACCTGATGCGCTTTCTGGTTGCTGCGGATGCCGTCGTTCAGGTCGGTGACGGCCGCGGCTTGCAGGAAGCTTGTGCCCGTTTGCTGGTGGATGCGCCCGAACGCCAGCGGCTCGCCGAAGCCGCATACCAGGTGCTCGGGAGCCACCGTGGCGCGGCGGCCCGCAGCGCCGCTCTCGTACTCGCCCAAGCCAAACATTCCGCTTGCTAGGCCGGGGACTTCCGACATATTCAACCTTCTGGAGCGTCTGTGGACGCTGCCGTTCAGACCCTATCGTCCAGTGGTTAGGACAACGGCCTTTCAAGCCGTGAACACGGGTTCGAATCCCGTTAGGGTCGCTGGACTTTTCTCCTCTGGTACTCAGCCCGGCGGATGTCGTCTACCCCGTCGTGCTACAATCCGGTCACTGCGTCCGCGACCTGCCGGAACCCGCCGCGAGCGTGCCTGACGCCAACTCGACGCCCGCCAAACGTCGGCAGGCGTTGGACCGGTGAGGAACGCTAGCATGGGAGCGGGAAGTTCATCGTGCCGTCTAGTATTCCGGCTTGCCTGTGAGGCGGCAGGACAGCACGTTGACGTTGGCCTTCGAGACCTTTGGAGCACGCATGACAGCTATGCAGGATAGGAACGCAACGCGCCACCGGCGCGCCACCCGAAGTTGCCGGCTGCCCTTTGGAGCCGGTGGTGCTGGCACGCTCCGACCACTTTCTCACCCGTGAAACACCCGAGAGTCCGGTTTCTGTTGCGCGCCTTGGGCTCTCTCGCGCTCATCGCCGTTCTGCTCAGCCGGTTGGATTGGTTCGCGGTCATCCGATTGGTTCGCGGGGTCGTTCTCGTCCCCCTCCTGGCGGGCTCGCTCACCGGGATCGCCAGCCAGTTCCTGATGGCGGAGCGCACCCGGCGAATGCTCCGTCATTGGGGGGTGCGCCTGAGCCGCGCGAGCGCCTGTTCGGTGACGTGGACGGGACAATTTTGCAACAACTTCCTGCCGGGCGGCATGGGCGGCGACATGGTCAAGTTCTACCGCGTGGGTCAGCTTTTTCCGCATGCCCGGGCGGCGACGCTCGTCGCCCTCGTGGCGGATCGTCTCATGGCGCTGGTGGCGCTGGTGGCGCTTTCGACCGTGGCACTCGCGTGCGGGGACCGCGCGATGCTCCGCCAACTGGCGCGGGGGGTGGCACCGGGTTCGTGGAGGGATCACCTTCCGGCCTGGGGTCTGGCCTTCCTGGTCGGATTGGCGCTGGCCGCGTGCGTCTCGCTAGTGGCATGGCGTCGCCGTCGGGCAATCATGGCTAGGGTAGGAAGCCATCTGCAAAGCGTGCGACGGGCGCTCGCGCAAGGTGGCCGCTTGGATGGCACGGTGGCGAGCGCATTTCTGCTCGCCGTGGCGGTTCATTCTCTCGGGATGATCAGCGCGCTCCTGTTCGCGCGCTCCCTGGCAATTCCTTTAGGCGTGGGGCAAGTGTTCCTCGTCTGGCCCGTGGTGCTCGTCGCGATGATGATGCCTGTTTCAGTGAACGGCTACGGTCTGCGTGAGTTCATCCTGCTTTACTACTTCGAGCAGTGGCACCTGACCTCGCACGTCGGGGCGGGAGCGGGCGTCAAAGAGTCGATCGTTGCGCTCTCGCTGCTGACCGTGGTGAACGACCTGTTGTGCAATTTTCCGGGGGGTCTCCTTTTGCTGTTGTCGGGAGGATCATCCACGGCGTCGGCAGACGCGGCGGAAGGCGGAATTGATCGCTCCTTGCCCGGAGCGGGAAGTTCCGGTGGGTCGGACGCTTCAAGCCTTGGCGTAAAGATAAGCCCAGGCAATCAACGCAGCCTGTAGCGGCAAGCGCACCCATAGCGTCCAGACGGGGATGCGTGGGAAAAGCTCCGGGTGCAGCGCCATGTAAACGTTCGCGGGGAACACAGCCACTAGCAACACGATGAGCCCCCAACCGGCGAGGCGCGTTGTGACCGGGACGAGCAGCGCCGCGCCGAGCAAGATCTCGGCGACCCCGCTGATCAGCACGATCAATCTTGGCTGCGGGAACACGGGCGGCACGATCCGCTGGTACGCACCGGTGAAGCCGAAATGGCCGAACCCTGCCACGATGAACAGGCAGCCGAACATGAATTTGGCGATCATTGCTCTGTTCGGTTGGGCATGTCGGTCGGTAGGTTAGGAGGATCGCACGGCGAGTCCAAGCTCGAAATCATCAGGCCTCATCGGATATGGGCGATGCCAGTCCAAGCCCATGACGCAAATGGCAACCGGGGATTTTACGCTTGCGGCAGCCACGCTCCGGCTGGAAACTTCTCCCGTGGCAGTGCTTTTTGCCTCCGTGGCTTGACTTCGTGGCGTGTTAAGTCCGGAAGGCAGACTACAAAGCGCGGCACAGACATTGCAGGCGTTGCGCAGCACAGCACTCAACCCGTTCAAAGATAGAGTTTGGTTGGCAATAGCCGATGTGGCGAAATGGCAGACGCAACGGACTTAAAATCCGTTATTCCGAAAGGGGTGTGTGGGTTCGAGTCCCACCATCGGCAACTGTCCAATTCATGCCAATTTACGACGGTTCTCCCGCCAGGAGATTTGCCGCCGAAAATGGCTGGTTCCCGAGCTGGCCTTGCCAGATTCTCGCCACATCTTGGATGCCCCCACCCTGCAAGGATACCACGCTCAGCGGAAAATAGGTCGCCCTGGGTAGAGTAGCTATGTGCTCAGAACGAGCTACAGTTTCAAAGTGACCGTGCCGCCCGAATTGAACGGCGGGAAACGAGGGCGCAAGTTTTTCCACGCGCGCAAGGCGGCTCAACAGTTCGCCGACGATCTTCGTGCGCGGCGGGAGAACTCCAGCACGCGACTAGCCTAGATGCCTGAACCGCCACGTCATGAGGACCTGGAGTGCGTGGAACGGTTAAAGCCTTTTTCCACTACCTTGAGCCAAGCCACCGAGTTTTTCATCCAGCACCGGCTTGCTGCGGAGCGCGGTTGCACGGTCCCCAACCTGATCACCAAAGTGATCGAAAGTAAAAGGCAGTCGGCACGCTCGAAAGCTACCTGTCTGATCGTCGGCATCGCGCCCGAGCGCCTCGTCTTCAACGACGAGAGCAGAGTCAACCGCGCGCTGACGCGCATCGCCAAACACGACTGCACTTTCTGTCGTGCGTTCTTCCCCTACGATCAACCAACGGAGTAGTATTAGGGGCACTGCTTCGAGATGATCTGACCAGTGCTGAACACGTAGAAATAGCGCACCCCGTTCATGTTGTAGTGGCCGGCGTTGGACGGACTAGGGTAACAGTACACGGTCGAGTTCAGCCCAAAGTCGTACAAATAAGGAAACGGGAAGTTCGAGCCCGTGTAGAAGAAGTCGCTGCTGGCGAATACATGAAAATACACCCCGCCCTTGCCGTCCTGCGCGTCAAAGATGTACTCGCAGCCCAGGTCGAAGTGGAAAATGTAGCGTGGGTCGTACGACTCGGAAAATACGGAAGGACGGCCAGAGCGATTGCCTCGCGTAAGCTGGCACTGTTTGCCGTGCAACCGCTCAAACCACACCGTCTGGCTGGGCCGCTCAGAACCCATGCCCTTCTAAGAAGTCGAGGCTTACCACCGGGTGGCTCCGGAAGTTGGCGCCTCGTCCAGCCATGCGCCGCCAAGACACCTTCCGTGGATCCTTCAGGCTCCAGGACCGCGCTTTACCTTAGCTGGTTTGAGCAACGCTTGGGCAACCGTGACATAGCTTCGGATTTTGTCGAATCCGCGTGGTATCGATGACAGGATGGATTCCGCGCTCCCCTGATCTCCAGCCCTTGCCTGCGCGGCAGCGATCCCCGCGAGGGCTTTGGTTTTGGAGACCACCGCCGGGATGTCCCGTGCCGTGCTCAACGCGGCTGAAATGTCCCCAGCCTGCGCCTGAATAGCGGCGATCTCCCCAAGAGCCGAGGCTTTGTCTTCGGCCCCCGAGACGTCCTGCGCCGTACTCAACGCGGCTGACACATCCCCTGCCTTTGCCTGCCCGACCGCAACCTCGGCGAGGGTCCTGGCTCTGGAGAGAACCCCGGTGATGTCCCGTGCCGTGCTCAACGCGACGGCAAAGTTCTGCCGACTGCCCTCCTGATCTCCTGCTTTTGCCTGCACGACCGCAATCGTGGCGAGCGCCGAGACTTTGTAGTCGGCTTTCATGATGTCTCGCGCAGTGCTCAATGCGGCTGGAATGTCCCCAACCTGGGCCTTTGCGTCAGCAATTCCTCTGAGGGCCCTCGCCTTGTCAAAATCGTTTGTCATGTCCCGTGCCGTGCTCAACGCGACGGCAAAGTTCTGCCGACTGCCCTCCTGATCTCCCCCTTCTGCCTGTGCGGCGGCAATCTCTGCGAAGGTCCTGGCTTTGTCGAAAGCGTCCGTGAGTCCCACCGCGTCATCCAGAGCTTTGGACAAATAGGCTTTCGCCTGCGCGGCGCGCACAGCTTCGAGGGTGAGAGAAGATGCTGCGGACCCTGGCGGCTTTTGGCCAGACTGCCTGCTGCTGGCTATCCAGGCCAGAGTGTGCCCCGCAGATTTGACGAAAGACCACACGAGCGTTGTGCCTAGGAGGAGCACCACGAAACCTGCCAAACCCAACCAGTGAGAAAGAGGCTTTCCGCTTGAAGGATCGATGGTGGTATTCGTGGATGCTCGGGAGGGAGGAATGTCCACCTCCGTATCACTGTGCCCAACCACGCTGGAGGCTTCTTCACTAGGTACCGAGGGCTGCTTCGGCAACCTGTCCGTTGGGTTGGACAAATTGGATGGTGGTTGCGACACCATCTCCAAGGGAGTGGCCGCCATCGCTTGTGCGGGCGTAGGTTGCCCACCCAACTTCGGTGCGCTGGCTTGTCTAGGCGATGTTAGGACGGGTCGGTTACTCTCGCGGCGCGAAACTGGTCGGGCGGAGGCCGCTGGGGCAGCTTGGAAAGGCGACGGAGACGAGGTAGCGGGCAGGGTAGCCAATGGATGGCGAACGCGGACCACCCCTTCGTTTCCGCCCACCCGCGCGGAACTCAGCCCACAGGTGGCGAACAGCGTGTCACAGAAATCTCTCTCCGTTTGGAAGCCAGACCCATCCGTCCAGACGGAGTGCAAGGTGGCATTGGCTTCTTCGCTCAGATTCGCTGATGGCACGAACTCTCCGCTCGCTCCCGCATCCGGCAAGGTGCCACCGACCATCCGAAGAAAAAGATCAGCTAGTGCTAGCACGTACCACGGCTTGACCGGCTTTTGTCTACCCGCAGCGGTATTGCCAACCGTTGGCAACTGGGGCGTAAGAGCGTCCAGCATCATGGACACCTGCGGCCATGTTGAAGACGGCAGGCGCAAGCGGCTTCGGGCGGCGGCGAGATCACCGGCTGGTACGCCGGACACGACCAATAAAATCTGATGGGTGCCGAGGGCAAGTTTACGCAGACCGTGAGCACGGCAATGCTCCGCCGCATCGAGTGCTTGCATGAGGAGGCGTACCGCGCCGTCCACTGCCAGCGGTTCTTGCCCTGCCAATAAGTCCGCCAGCGAGAAACCTTCAATCCACTCCGAAACGACGTACTTGTAACCGTGAACTCGCTCCAGACAGACGGGGTGGATGAGGCGTGGATGCGGGGCGTCCCGCAGCCGCCCGATGTCACCCTGGAGCCGGTAAAATGCTTGCGCCGTCAGCCACGGGCCTGGATGCAGGACTTTCACCGCCACCACCCGCCCATCCTGTCGCGCATCGAACGCACGGAAAACCTTTCCGCTGGCCCCCTCGCCGACCAGTTGCGTGAGTTGGTAGCGTCCCCCATAGATTTGTCCCACGCGCGGTGGGTTGCTGACCACCGTGGCACCAACCATGGTTTCATCGGCTTTCTCATCGTCCAGGGGGGCGGGCGGTTCAGGAGCATCCACGGGCGAGGGAGATTGCCGCAAGCAGGCGTCGATCTCCCGGCGCAGGTCGGCGGGCGTTTGGGGGCGATCGGCACGCTCCTTCGCAAGCATCCTACCCAGCAGGGCACGAACGGGATCGGGTAGCTCGGCAGGCAGTTGGTCGAACGGCGGCGGACTGTCGAGATGCTGCTTGAACACTTTGCCGCGCGAGCCAATGAAGGGCGGCGCGCCTTTGAGCATGTACCAGACGGTGACACCCAGGCTGTAGATGTCCGAGCGGGTGTCGGGGGGAAGGTCGTCGCATTGCTCGGGACTCGCGTAGAGCGGCGTGCCCAGAAAACCGGTCGTGTTCGTATTAAAGATGGCGTCGTCACCCTCGACGAGGGACTTGGCCAAGCCGAAGTCGATGAGCTTGACGATCCGCTCGTCCTCCCCCACCTCTTCGACCAACATGATGTTGGCGGGTTTGATGTCGCGGTGGACGAGGTGTTTGTTGTACGCCGCCATCAAGGCGTTGGTGACCTGCAAAGCGACGTTGAGCGCAGACCGCCAGGGTAAAGGGCCCGCGCGCGTGACGAGGTGCTCGATGGTCTCGCCATCGATGAACTCCATCGCGTAGAAAAAATTAGCGGAGTTGTTGGCCAAGTGGTACACGCTGGCCACATTGCGGTGGTGCAGGCTCGCGGCGGCGCGGGCTTCGCGCACGAAGCGTTCCCGGGCACTTTCCCGGTCGATTAGAACCGCGTTGATGACCTTGAGGGCGACCGGGGACTCCAGGTTGGTGTCCAGGGCCTTGTAGGTGACTCCCATGCTGCCGCGCCCAAGTTCCCAGAGTTTGCCATCCTCACGGCGGCAGATTCGGAAGTGCTCGAAGGCATCGTCCACGGCGGCAGCGCAATCCCCACCGGGTCCGGAAGAGGGGTCGGAGGTTAGGTTCTGCGGCATTGATGGTTGGATGGGTCTCCCGTTGGGGTATCAGAAGCGTCCGTGCAAGACAAGGATATGGTCTTGTCCGGCTGGACGTGGGCGACATGCTTACGGGTTCGCCTCTTTTCTCCGTCTCTTCCAGCCAAAGGATTCATCTTTTCTCCAAGCGGAGCGCCGCAGGACAATGGACGATACGAGCCAAGCAGACGATTTTAGGTCACCGCTTCCATCCGTCGCATCGCCGCGACCCTGACCGACCACAGCAACGTGTCTGCATCACCGAGGCTTCTGCACGAAACGCGCCTTTCCGGGTGACAGGAAGCCACTTTTACCACTTTGAACCCGCGCCCCATCGCTATGGCGTGGCCGAGGGCCGGTTCTAGTGCAGACGCAACGCGCGTGACACGATCTCTCCACAGCACGAGATCGCTATTTGGTCACCGTGCCATTCAGGTAAAAGGCCGCCGGGGATGGATTGCTGCCGCTGTCACTGGCCTGGAAGCCGAAGCTGACCGAGCCTCCCGCCGGAATCGTGGCGTTGTAGCTCATGTTAGTGACCTTCACGCCCTGCCCAATCTGCGTGACGTTGCCATTCCAGAGGTTGGTGATCGCCTGATCGCCTGGGAAGGTCCAGGTGAGCGTCCAACCGTTGATTGCCGTGGTGCCACTGTTGGCGATGGTTACGTTGGTGGTGAACCCATTGTTCCACTGACTATTCACCGCGTAGCTGACACTGACCGCGCCGGCTGGCGTGACAGTCGGGGTCGGCGTTGGAGTCGGTGTGGCGGTAGGCTTCGGAGTCGGCGTGGGTGTTGGTGTTGGGACCGGCGTGGGCGTTGGGACCGGCGTCGGTGTCGGCGTAGGAGTGGGTGTGGCCGTCGGAGTTGGAGTCGGGATCGGGTTGCCGGAGGACGCACCGTTGACCACAAAATTCGTCGGGTTGACGTTGTTGCCGCTGTAGCTGGCCTGGAAGCCGAAGCTGACCGAGCCTCCCGCCGGGATTGAGGCGTTATAACCGGCATCGGTCACCTTCACGCTTTGCCCATTTTGCGTGACACTGCCGTTCCAAAGGTTCGTGATGGCTTGGTTACCTTGGAAAGTCCAAGTGAGCGTCCAACCGTTGGTGGCCACCGTGCTGTTGTTGGTGAGAGTGACGTTGGCGGTAAACCCGTTGCTCCACTGATTATTGACCACATAGCTGACGGTGTAGTTACCTGAGGGTACCGGCACCGGAGTTGGCGTGGGCGTTGGTGCGGGGGTTGCTGTCGGCTTCGGAGTAGCGGTTGGGGTTGGAGTCACCGTCGGCTGCGGGGTAGGTATGGGGGTTACCGTGGGCGCAGGCGTGGGCGTAGGGATGGTGCCGCTGGATCGCATTACCACCGTTGTCAGCGAGTACGGTGGCACGGTGCGCGTGAAAGTGCTTCCCGCCGCGCTGGTGGCCGAAGCGATGCCGCCGCTGCCGGTGGACTCACCATAAAAATAGTCGGTCGAACTCGTCGCGGGCGTATATCCGCTGATCGACACATTGGCGGCGTACGAGTTGGCGGGGTCCTTGTTGATGAGCAGCAACGCCAAGTTGCCACCCGCCTGCCGCATCGCGTGAACGCCGAGCAGCCCCTGGCTGGAGGACACGCCCACGAACTGGTCGCCCGCCTTGCCCAGGTAGCTGAGCATCTGGATGCCGTAGTAAGCAGGGAAGGGTGTGTCCGCCGCCGGTTCCGGCCCCTGCCCGGCCGAGAGGATGCCGTAGTCGCCGAATGTCGCGCTGCCGTAGAGCGAGCCGCTGTTGTTGTTGTAGCTGGCGCTGTTGTGCAGCGTCCACACGTCCACGTTGGCGGCTCCCTGCTCCAGCCAGGTCGCGTAGTCGTCGGCGATGAACAGACCGTTGACCAAGCTGACCGTCTGCTTGCCCGGGTTGTAGGCAACGGAGTTCGTCTCCGTCACGAAGATCTGCACGTTGGCGGCGTTGGCTCCGCAATGTTGGCTGATGAGCGAGCGCAGCGTCGCCACCATGCCGCTGATCTGGCTGGCCGGTGCGTTGAGCAGGAAGCTGTCGCCCTCGCTGCCCGGTTCCTGCGGATACCAGTGGACGATAACGAAGTCGATCACTCCGCCGCACTGCGCCAGGACGTTGGTGTTCCAATTTGGTGACTGGCCGTCGGGATACTGACCGGGGGCAGTCAGGACCGCACCGACCTTGATCGTCGCGTCTTTGGCCTTCATGGCGTTGACGTACTGCACGACGTTCTGGCCGTAGGCCGTGGGCGAGTGGTCGCCGTGCAGGTCGGTCTCGAAGGAGGAGCCGTACTCGCCGTTGCCGTAGACCTCGTTGCCGACCTCCCAGTATTTGACGCCGTAGCGCTTCGTGTTGTTGGCGTAGTCCACCCAGGCGGCGGCCTCGTTGGGGTCGCCCCCGGCGTTGCCCGCCAGGTTGGTGCCGTAGTTCACGCACAGGAGCGCCTGCGCGCCGCTCGCGGCCACGACGCCCATGAAGGCATCAAAGGTGTTGCTCGGGTTGATGTACTGGCCCTGGCTCGCCGTGTTGTTCTGCCAGTGGTAAACGTCCGTGACGCTGCCGCCCGGGAAGCGCAGCGTGTGGATGCCGGCCTGCTGGAGCCGGTTCGGCACGGGGCCGTCGAGCAGCAGGCCGTCCCAGGCGGCGGTGTTCACCCCGAACGCACCGCTTGGAAGGGTGCTCAGCGGCGTACCGGCCTGCACCGTCACGCTGGCGGCACTCTGGGCCGAGGATTTCTGCGCTGTTTGGGAGATCAAACAGACAACAGGTACGCCGTACCCTAACATCCAGTACGAACCGAGAGCGGCGGCCAAGCCGCGAGCGAGCAACTGGTGCGGTTTGGAGGAGCGAGACATAAACATAGGGGTCAGAATTTGTTACCGATACGAGCTTTGCGGGGGGATTGGACTTGAAAAGGATTTTGCAGGCAGCAGTTGACTGACCATCAGCACAGGTGGGATGGAGGAAGATGGGTTCGGTGCGAGAGCATCACGCTGAAACGCACACGAGTGGTCCTGATTCCCTCGTGAAAAGAAGGACCACGAAACGCAGCCACTTCCATGCCGTGTCAGGTTCGCCGCTAAAGAGGATTCAATTCAAGGCCGAGGAGAACCTTTTCCTCGGATGGACTATCCGCCGGGCAAGCCACGTTTCCGCGCGGGTGCAACGGCACGGAACCCAGAATGAGAACACGGTGACAACGTCCAGATCATCGGAACACTGTTAGGCACACCCAGTCGAATCGTGAAAGGCGGGCGTAAACTTCTACGCCACCGACATCCATCAGCGCAGCCTCGGCAAGGGCACGAACGACGACAGCCTGGACGGAATGAAGGAGATCAAGGGCGAATTGCTCATGATCTGGGGCAGGCAGGACCCGCCTGTGCCCAAGGAGAGCCGCGCGCTCATCTACAAGGCCATGCGCGTGCGTTCGATCTCGGAGCGCACTGGCGAACCACGGCAGTCCTGCGGGGCTGGCCGGGGCTGACGTTTTGAAGAGTGGGATCGAGGTTGGTGGTGTTCTTGTTCATACTGTTTGGTTTGTTTTTGGTGTAGTGCTAAATGCGGTCGGGCGTCGTCGCGCGATGGAAGCCAACAAAAAGCCTTGGGTGATGACCCAAAGCTGACAGGTGGCAAACCGGCGCGATGCCGCGCGCCTTCGCCGCGTGTGGTGAGGTAACGGAAAAGGTTTTCCGCCGGGATCAGCCAGGCGCCGCGCAACGCGGCTTGTGGGTGCGGAGGTACACAGGAGATGGCCAGCCATCCAGTTCGACGCGGTTAGGCACCTCCCCGACCAAAATCTCGTGCGCGGCCTAATCGCCCTTCTCCTCCAGTGTTTGCAGGGCCGCGAACAATACGCGCAGCGAGGTGCTTGGAATGGGAACGCTCTTCTTTCCCCACGAACGGGGGGCTAACGCAAACCGACCTTCGAGGAGGAGTAAGCCTGTAATCACCGCTGTTTACCATGCGCCCAACCCCCGCTCTCCTCGTCTCCTCACCGCCCGAGAGGCGGCTGAGCGGATGGGGGTTTGCCGGGACACTATCTGGGACCGGTGTCAGAACAAGCGGCTGAGTCGCCGTGAAATTCGGCGAATGACCCACATCCACCCGCGCGAGCCGGAAGAGTTCGAGGCCCGGGTGACGGTCGAGCTGCGCCGTTGGTTCGCCCGCCTCTGGTGCTAGGGACAGGGCGCAGCTGGTTTCGGCTTGACGCCGACGACCGCCCCTTCACCGCGTGACCGCAGCCAGGCCCCCGGGGTCGATGGTTCCAAGGAAGGCACAGGCGGCCCGGGAGGAATGGCCGGGAACACCGGCTATTGGCAAACTTCGACCCTTGGCGTAGAATCTTCGTTGCCCGGGGCCACTTGATCTTGTCCCCACGCAGGCCACAGAATCCTTGCCATTTATTGCCAGATACGCTTTCCACCATGGCCTGTTTGACCCGCTCCAACCACACTCAATTCCCAGGTAAATGTTTTTCCACGAAAGACTTAGGCGGGATTAACGCCGTTTTTTGGGGAACCGGAGCGTGGGTACGAATCCCATCATCGGCAAACGGTTCGTGCAAGGAAGGAGTGGCCGACCACCACGAATCGGTGAGGGAACAATCCGAAGCCGCCCCCATCCACGAATGAGATGAGGGCTGGAAGCGTCCCCGCCACCACCACCACCACCATCCACCCATGTCGATCCACTGGCTCTGGCAAGGGCTCTACCACGCGGTCTTGATGGGCTGGGAAACCTTCTGGGCGCTGGTGGTCGGCTTCGCCGTCTCGGCCGGGTTGCAAACTTTCGCCTCCAAGGAGCGAATGGGCGAGATTTTTGGCCGCGTGAACTTCCGGTCGATGGCGCTCGCCACGGGTTTCGGAGCCGCGAGTTCATCGTGCTCCTACGCCGCCGCCGCCGCCGCGCGGAGCGCGTTCACACAAGGGGCAGCCCTCGTTCCGGCGCTGGCTTTCATGTTCGCTTCCACAAACCTCGTCATCGAACTCGGGGCGGTGTTGTGGCTGCTCCTGGGCTGGCGCTTCGTGCTGGCGGAGGTGATCGGCTCGTTCGTGCTCGTCGGGCTGTTGTGGTCGCTGGCCCGGCTCCTCTTCCCACGCGACCTGGAAAGCTCCGCGCGCGCCCACGCCGAAGCCCAAGGACCGGACGATGGCGGTGGATGCTGCCACCACGGGAACGACGCACACCACGGCCACGAACCTGCCGCGTCCGGGCACGCGCAGCCGGGCCGCTGGCAGCGCCTGGGCACTGCGTTCGTCATGGATTGGCAGATGCTATGGAAGGAAATCGCCGTTGGTTTCCTGATCGCTGGCTACCTTTCGGTCCTCATCCCGGAGGCATGGTGGAAGGCGCTCTTCCTTTCACACGGCCCCGCGGGCTGGCGGCTCGTGGAAAACGCATGCGTCGGTCCGTTGATCGCGGTGGCCAGTTTTGTTTGCTCGGTAGGCAACCTGCCGCTGGCGAATCTGCTCTGGAGCGACGGCATCAGCTTCGGCGGCGTGCTTTCCTTCATCTTTGCCGACCTGCTCATCATTCCGTTGATCCTGATCTACCGGAAGTCCTTTGGCGGCCGGCCAGCCGCCTACATCACCGCCGTGCTCTTCCTGTCCATGGTCGGCGCGGGCATCGTCGTGGACCTGATTTTCAGTGCTTGCGGCTGGCTGCCAACGGGCCCCCGGCCGCCGAGCACCCTCCAGCACATGCACCTGCAATGGAACTACACCTCCTGGCTGGACCTTGCCGCCCTGCCGGTGGCGGCGATCCTCTTCTGGCTGCATCACAGGGGCTCCGCCCACGGCTCGGATGCCGCACCGCACGAGGCGGAAACGGTGATGCATCATCATTGAAGCCGCCGCCACTCGCCCGACCGCGCACCCGGACACCGATGATCGCGTCTTCCTCGACCATCGCCGCATCCGTGCGCCGCTGGCCCTTGCGGGGCAGCACGCGGATTCCCCCCGCCGTGGCGGACTACTCTCCGACGGCGTGGTGGCTGTGGCCGCACGTCCTGAGCCTGGATGCCCCGCTCGTCGCGGTGGTCTGGCAATGGGGATGGGCTAGCGCGGCGCATGTGCGCCTGCCTTGGCCCGCTCCTTGCGTGCTGGGGCTCGGCGTCTGGCTGATCTATCTGACCGACCGGCTCGTCGATGCCATCCGCGCGGTGCCGGGCGACCCCGTCTCGCTGCGCCACACCTTTCATTCCCGCTGGCGTCGGCCTTTGTCGGTCCTCGCGGTCGCGGTGGCGGGAGTTCTGGCCATCCTGAGCCCCTGCCTGCTCACCCGGGCCGAGTTCCGGCACGGCCTGATCCTGCTGGCAGTGGCGTTGGCCTATTTTTGGCTGGTCCACGGCGGAGGATCACGCGAGTGGACCCGGCACCTGCCCAAGGAGGCAGCGGTCGGCGCAATGTTCGCGGTCGGGACCGCGTTCTTCCCGTGGAGTCAGGCGGGCGTGGGCAGTCCCTGGACCGTGCTAGCCGTCACGCTCTTTGGCGGGCTCTGTTTTTGCAACTGCGCGCTGATCACCGTCTGGGAGGCGCATGCCCAGGACGTACGCAACCCCGCCTCGCTGCTCAACGCCTACCCCCGACTCACCGCGCGGCTGCGGCCGTGCTGCTTCGCGCTCGCGGCGGCATCGGCGGGTGGCTGGCGGCTCTCAGGGTCGGCGATCTTCCTGCCGTTGGCGGCCAGCGCCCTGCTGCTGGGCCTGCTCGATCAACAGAGCAAACGTTTCACCCTGAACGTCCTGCGTGTCCTGGCCGACGCTGCCTTGTTGAGCCCGCTCCTCCTGATTTGAGTGGCTCGTCCGTGACCGGCATGAACCGCCCTTTTTCCGATGCACATGTCACCTTTCCACCGCTATCTCCTTCCTCTCGCCCTGGCGCTCGCCGCCGCCGCGGCCCGGGCGGATGAACCTGTCACGACGATTGTGAACAGCGCGAGGATCATCGACGGCACGGGCCATCCGGCACTGGAAAACGCCACGCTCACCCTCCGGGGCGACCGGATCGTGTCGGTCGCGGCGTCGGGCTCCGCCCAACCGCCTGCGCCCGCCGGCAGCCGCGTCATCGACGCCCACGGAATGACGATCATCCCGGGGCTCATCAGCGCGCACAGTCACCTGGGGCTGGTCAAAGGCAGCGCGACTCCCTCGGTGGAGAACTACACGCGCGAGAACGTCGCCACGCAACTCGCGCGGTACGAGGGTGACGGCGTGCTGGCCGTCATGTCGCTGGGCGTCAACCAGGACGTGCTCTACCAATGGCGCGAGGAGCAGCGCGCGGGCAAGCTGCCCGGCGCGGACATCTTCACGGCGGACCGCGGGCTGGGCGTGGGCGGTGGCGTGCCGCCCTTCCCCGTACCCAGCGGCCAGGTGTACCGCCCCGGGAACGCCGAGGAAGCGCGTGCCGCCGTCCGCGAGACCGCCGCCCGCCACCCCGACCTCGTCAAACTCTGGCTCGACGATATGTTCGGTACCTTGCCGAAGATGAGCCCGGAGGTCTCCGCGGCAGCCATCGACGAGGCGCACCGGCAGGGTTTGCGCGTCGCGGCCCACCTGTTCTACCTCGCCGATGCCAAGGCGCTCGTCGCGGCGGGCGTGGACGTGGTCGCGCACAGCATCCGTGACAAACCGGTGGACGACGAACTCATCTCCCTGATGAAGCAGCGTCGGGTCGCCTACATCCCCACCCTGGCGCTGGACGAATCGCAGTTCGTTTACGCGGAGCATCCCGCCTGGATGAGCGAGCCGATGTTCCGAGCCTCGGTGGACCCGGCGTTGCTCGCCAATTGGCTCAGCTCCCAATACCGGGAAAAGATCAACGGCGAAATGAGCACGGCGCGGAACCGTCAAGCGTTCGCCATGGCGATGCGGAACGTCAAGACCCTCCACGATGCGGGCATCCCCACCGCCATGGGCACGGATTCCGGCGCGCTGCCGACGCGGGTCGCCGGGTTCAGCGAACACCGCGAACTCCAGCTTCTGGTCCAGGCCGGACTTTCCCCGGCCGATGCCCTCGTCTGCGCGACCTCCCGCAGCGCGGAGGTCATCGGCCAGGCAGCCGACCGGGGCACGCTGGAGGCAGGCAAGCGCGCGGACTTTCTCGTGCTGGAAGGCAACCCGCTCGACGACATCCGCCAGACGATGCGCCTGGGTGCCATCTGGCACGGCGGCGCGCCGGTCATCCCGCTGGCGAAGCGCCCGTTGCCCACGGCTGCCCCGTGACCGCTGGCGTCGCGGCGGCATGCGCCGAGAAAGAAATTGTTCTGGGTGAGGCAGGCATGTAATCCTTGTCGTTGTCCCCTCCCTGTATGAATTCCCCCCGTCCCCGTCTGCGTTCGGCCCCAGCACGTTCGCGCCAGGGCGCATTCACCCTCATTGAACTGATGGTCGTCATTGCGATCATCGCGGTTCTGGCCGGTTTGCTCCTGCCGGTGGTCAGCAGTGTGACCACCAAGGCGAAGGCCGTGGAGACGAAAGCGATGGCGGTGCAGATCGTCACCGCGGTCAAGAACTATCAGGTGGAGTATGGCCAATATCCTAATCCCGTGGCGGCGGGGGGAGCGCCGGGCGCTTCTGGCGTGGACACCACCTACGACATCAGCACCGGCAATGCCGAGCTTTTCAAGGTCCTCCAGGCTATCAACACCGCCGTCGACCCTAACAGCACGACCGGAGCGTTGGCTTACAACAACCGCCACGTCAAGTACTTCGAAGCCCGGACAGCCAAAAACCCGACCGCGCCCAGATCGGGTTTTGTCCCCACTGGGGGTAATCTCAGCGGCGGAAACCCCGCCCCGGGTTCGCAAACCAGAACGGTGGCGGTGGGAGATCTGGTCGATTCGTGGGGGAATCGCTACTGCATCCGGATGGACGCGGGTTACAACGAATCTATCTACAATCCCTACTCCCCCGCCGGAACATCGGTGAACGCTGACGATGCGGCCGCCACAGACCCCACCCAGGTTCTCCGGTTCGGAGCGATTGCCTACACTTACGGGCCTGACGGACAATATGGGAAAGCCGGCACGGCGAGCACGACGAGCACCGGCGACGACGTTCTCTCGTGGCAGTAGCCCGGCATCTTGAGCCTTGACGGGCCGCCGCGCACGGCGCATGATAGCCCGACAACGCGGGTGTAGTTCAATGGTAGAACGGCAGCTTCCCAAGCTGCATACGAGGGTTCGATTCCCTTCACCCGCTCTCCTTTTCGTCCACTCGGCGCGGTGACGTTCGACGCATTCCTCCCCCGTTCGCTGTTCCTCCAAGGTCAGCCCCTTCCTCCGTCCGCTGGAGTCCGCCGCCCAGACCGCCGAGTCCGGGCAGTCCCACCTTCAACCCCGGACTGACCGAGCGCTAGAACCGGGTTCCGTCCGGCCCGAAACCCTGCCTGGCGCGGAAGG
Organism: uncultured Verrucomicrobiota bacterium; assembly: GCA_937859745.1. GTDB lineage: Bacteria > Verrucomicrobiota > Verrucomicrobiia > Chthoniobacterales > SZAS-18 > CAHJWO01. The sequence goes on from CALMAQ010000165.1 coordinate 33,050, forward strand.
TGCACCCGGCGATGCCCGGACCAACGGCGAACAGGCAAGCGGCCAGACCGTGCCTCCGACGGAAGGCGGTCATCGCTCAGGAACGGGGGTGATGCGTGCCGTCGGAACGGCTGATCGTGTCGGTGGTCGCCGTGCCCGGCACATCCACGTCCGCCTGTTGCAGGATTGTGCGGTTGCTGGCGTGCTCCTCCAGGCGCGCCTAGCGGGTCAGCGCGTTGGCCGCGCTGGCAAGATTGAAGCTGGTCGCTTTGGCCTGTCCGGCCTTCGTCACGATGGCCGTCAGCACTCCGGTGGTGCCGCCTCCGGCGGTGCCGCCTCCGGCGGTGAACGTGCCGGTGCCGACCGCGCTCTCGTCGGGGCCGCGCGTGTACGCGGTGGTGGTAGTGAAGGCGGTGGTGGCACCGAAGCCGAGGTCGCGAACTCGACCGTCGTCATCCCGTCGGTGTTGGCCGTCGTCACGGTCGTGACGGTGCGCCTCTCCGCCGGGTCCGTCAGGGTGTAAACCACCGTGTCGGTGGCCACGGTCCCCGCCACCGTCTAGGTTTCGACAGATGTGCCCCCGGTCCCGTCAGCGGTCTGCAAGACCCCCGACGCAGTGCCGCCCTGCGGCCTGTCGGGCTGCGGCGCTGCCATCAGGCCGGTCCAGGAGGAAGCGAGGTAGCATCCGAGGGCGATGCCGGTCGTGAGGAGAAGCCGGGAAGTCATCTGCCTTAAACGTTCAACCCCCGCTTGTAAGGAACTGATGGCGAAACCCTCCATTTTTTGAGGGAAAGGTAATTTTCCGCTCTGCGGGCAACCCGTTCGACAAGGTTCCCCCCGGGAAAAGGGTATGCTAGACTCAGGGACATCGCCGTCCGCGCCGCTCTTTTGTGAACGAATCGCCGCCCAGGTTGGACGAGGCTCCGGGAACGTCCCGCAAGATCATCCATGTGGACATGGATTGCTTCTACGCCGCCGTGGAAGAACGCGAGCAGCCCGGCCTGCGCGGGTTGCCGCTCGCCGTCGGCGGTTCGCACACCCGGCGCGGGGTCCTCACCACCTGCAACTACGAGGCGCGCAAGTACGGCATCCATTCCGCCATGCCCACCTTCCAGGCGCTGGCGAAGTGCCCCCACCTCATCGTGGTCCCCACCCGCTTCAACCTTTACCGCGCCGAGAGCGCGCGCATCCGCGAAATCTTCTTTGCCTACACGCCGTTGGTCGAACCGCTCTCGCTCGACGAGGCCTACCTCGATGTCTCGCACTTGCACCGTCCCGCCACGGAGGTGGCGCGCGAGATCCGGCAGCGGATCACGGCGCTCACTGGCCTGACCGCTTCCGCGGGGGTGGCCCCCAACAAGATGCTCGCCAAGATCGCCAGCGACCTCAACAAGCCCGACGGCCAGCACACGATCAAGCCCGCGGCGGTGGCCGCGTTCATGCGCGACCTGCCCGCGCGCAAGATCCCGGGCATCGGCGAGGTGACGGCCGCCCGGCTGGCGGGCGAACTCGCCGTGGAAACCTGCGGCCAGCTCCAGACGTTCGACCGCGCCGATTTGCAGGCGCGCTTCGGCAAGTTCGGCCACGACCTGTACGACCGCTGCCGGGGCATCGACGTGCGCCCCATCGAGGCGAACCGCATCCGCAAGAGCCTCTCGAACGAGAACACCTTTCCCACCAACCTCCTCACGCTCGCCGAATGCCGCGAGCGGTTGCAGGAACTCCATGCCGACCTGCTGCTCGACCTGCAAAAGCAGACGGACCGCACCGTGGCCAAGCTGTTCGTGAAGCTGCGATTCGCGGACTTCAGCCACACCACGGTCGAACGCGGGGGCACGCGCCCGGAACTGGCCGCCTACGAGGCCCTGTTGGAAGAAGGCTGGATGCGGCGTGAGGGGGCGCGCCGCGTGGTGCGCCTGCTCGGCGTCGGGGTGCGTTTCGTTGAACCCGTGCCGGACCTGCCCGCCGCGCGGGACGGCGACCAGCTTGCTTTCGAGTTATGAGAAAGCCCGCGAGGGTCTACCCCGCCGCAGGCGGAGTGGCCTCTTACACGCCGTTACGAAGCGCGCAGCAGGTCGAGCAACCGGCGGTCGAGCGCGTGGCCGTGCCACGGCTCGTAGCCCATGTCGCCGCGTCCCGAGTCGAGCACGCCGAACGGCCCGCGGAAGTTCCACAGCGCCCAGCCGATCCCGCTCTCGCGCAGCACGGCCAGCACCTCCGCGAACCACCGCAAGAACACGTCGTGACTTGTGTGGTGATAACAACCCGCCTCGCCACAATGGACGCCGACGCCCCGTTCCACCAGCGCGCGCCAGGGGGCGTACACCCGTTCCAGCCGTGCGCGGGCCCACCGGCGTCCGAACAGGTCGCGCCGCAGCGGCCAGTCGGGCTCGCGCCAGCGCCCGCCGCCGGGGACCCATTCAGCCCTGTAATGGGTAAGATCAAAGGGTTCGTAGGCCCGGCAGCTCTGCGCGACGTTGGGCAGATCGGCCAGTTCCGGGCACGGCTGCCGCCCGTAGTTGAGCCCGTCGAGCAGGATCAGGCGGTCGGCGTCCACCGCCCGGATGGCCGCCACGGCGGCGCGCATCACCCGCTCGTGCCGCCGCCGGGTGGACCCACCCCCCCCACCCCGCCGCCGCGGCGCGGTGTGGAGGGCGCAGGACCCGCGGTGTCACCCCCCCCCCCACCCCGGCCGGCGGCGGCTCGTTGAGCAGGTCGAAGCTCAGGCGGTCCCGGCCGATCCCACGGTAGCGGCGGGCCAGCGTGCGCCAGTGCAGGCAGAACGCCTCCAGGGCTTCGGACGAACGCCACAGGTTAAACGGTTCCCGGGGCTGGCGCGCAACACAGTAGCCGGGGGCGCGGTGCAGGTTCAGGCAGACGTGTAGGCCATGCCGCCCCGCGGCCTCGACCGCCGCGTCCAGCCGGGCGAACGCTTCGCCGTCCGCGTCGGGGCAGAAGGGATCGCTGCCGCGCGTCCAGAGCGTGTAGCAGAGCGGCAGGCGCACAAAGTCGAAACCCCAGCCGCCGATCCAGCGGAAATCGTCCTCCCGGAACGGCTCCCGGCTGTCCGGGGTGAACATTTCCAGCAGGTTGAACCCGCGCCAGCGGGGCAGGATGTTGCGCGGCATACGGCGATCCGCTGCCAGCAGTCAATCACTAGCGCCGTCCGCCGGTCCTGCGA
>CALMAQ010000166.1 GCA_937859745.1 uncultured Verrucomicrobiota bacterium
GCGCCAGACCCAGCCCGGCGGCCCCAGCTCCCAGCAGCGCCCAGGTGGAGGGCTCAGGCACGGCAAGCTGGGTCACCGTGATGTTGTACGCTCCCCCGTTGTCGCCGTAGCCGCCGTCGTTCACCCCGAAGGTCAGCGCCGTCGCGGTCGGGTTCGGCACGTTGATCACGAAATCGTAGGTGTTGGTGCTGCTGTAGGCGGGGATCGTCCCCGGCGTCACCGCGCCTACCCCGTCGATGAAGACGATGTCGTACTTGATGGCGTCGCTCCGGCCGCCCATGCCGTCCGACTCTCCGACGAACGGATGGGCGGGGGTGCCCACCGCCAGTTCGAAGTCGCCGTTGGAGGGGGAGGTCTCCGTCTGGGAACTGGTGAAGTAGAAGGCGTCGTTGACGTTGCCAAACAGCGCGTTCCCGGTGCCCGAGACCCGGATCTCGACGGGGCCGCTGAACACGTCGGCGGTGGTGGTGCCGGTGGAACTCGTGAACGGAGCGGTGATGGTGTCGGCGGGACCCACTACGGTGTAGGCCGACATGATGCTCTGCGCGTGCAACGGTGCGGCCGAGGCGGCGGCGGTTGCGATCATCAGAGCGGTGAAGTGGGAGCGGGTGAACAATGGCATGGTTGGTGGCGAGTTGTGGTGTGATGACGGTGTGGCCGGGACGTTGGAACATGCTGGCGAGATCCTGCGGACGCGCCTCCACGCTCCTGCCCTTCCCTGGCGCATGCGCGAAAACACGCGGGCAACGGACATTTTTTTTCGGTCAAGTGCAGAAAAAGTGGTGTTTGCGGCGGCGGCCTGGCCGCGTTGCCCGAGGCTGCCATCCCCGGAAGGGGGGATTGACCATCTCCCGACGGGGCGGCCTCTTGCGCGCCGGAACCCCGGCCGGAAGCGGCGGCCGGGCTTGCGGAAACGGCCCGTTGCCCTTCTATTACAGGCGCACGATGGAAACGCTCACCGACACCCCGCAGCGCCCCGACCTGCCCGAAGCCCGCGGGGCCGTGGGCGGGCTGCTCGCGCTCAGCGCCGTCGCCAGCGCCTTCCTGTTCTGGCTGCTCTACTTCCGGCAGGCCCCGCCCCGGTTCGCGCAGAGCCTGACGTTCCTGCCCGCGCTCAACGCCGTGCTCAACGGCTCCGCCGCCATCTCCCTGTGCGTCGGCTTCTACTTCATCATGAAGCGCCGCCTCGTCGCGCACCAGCGTGCGATGGCCACGGCGTTCGCCTTCTCGACGCTGTTCCTGTTCAGCTACATCCTCCACCACGCGCTGCACGGCGACGTGATCTTCCCCGCCGACGCCGGGAGCGTGCGGACCGCCTACCTGCTGCTGCTCGCCAGCCACGTCCTGCTCTCCGTGGTGGCGCTGCCGATGGTGCTCATCACGTTCTTCTTCAGCCTGAGCGGCCGGTTCGCCGCGCACCGCCGCATCGCCCACTACACGTTCCCGATCTGGCTCTACGTGTCCGTGACGGGCGTGATCGTCTACCTGATGCTCGCCGCCTACACCCGGGCGGCCAACTGAGCCGGGGAAGCTGCCGTGGAAGGCGTGGCGGTCTTACCGACGCTGGAGGCCGCCGCCAGAATCAGGGTTGAAAACCGCGTTCGCCACCACTTCAAAAGAGGGCAATTTCTTGAAAGGGGGTTGATATACCACAATATACTGAATCCAAGTATTTTATAAAAAGTGTTATACAACATTATGTCGTATAAGTAGAGTTAAGTGTTCTCGCTTGCCGCCGCTCCGTTTCTCTATCCCTATGGCCGATCACTGCGTCACACTCCGCTTCCCTTTCGATGCTTCTGACCTTGATCCCGTCTTCGAATTGGAAGAGGCGCTTTCCGAAGCCATCGAGTCAGCCGAAGCCGGAGAACTCGATGGCAACGATGTGGGGCAAGGGGAATGCGTTCTCTACATGTACGGTCCCAACGCGGACGAGCTACTTCGGGTGATCCAGCCGGTGCTCGTCACCTACAACGAGTTGCTGGAGGGTGGTCACGCAGTGCTACGCTACGGGCCAGCAGAGGATGGTGCACGTGAAGTCACTGTCGCCCTCCCGAACACTTAACCACTCGCCCCAGCGGACACCTGCGGTGCCGCTAGGCTTTGGGCGTTAAGCGGCGCTACGCTCATACTGTGAATGACGATCCTGTGAAGGCTACTGACTACGTCGCGGCGTGGATCGCTTCACACCGCGGGAAAATTGGAGGCACGCAACTCAAGTTCGCCCGGCAAGAAACTTACGGACGGACGCTCTGTGCCGAGTTCGAGACGGCCAAGCACCTCATCCAATTTTGCGCGTGGGACCACGCATGCTGCCTCGATATTCTCGCCTTGGACAAGGATACCGGGAGAGATGCCTACAATGTGGCTGGCGACTGCCCTGGAGCCACTGGCCTGTTGGATAGGTTGCATCGCTTCCTCTCTTGGCTCAACGTCAACGATCCGAACCGCACCGCTTAACCCTTCGCTCCAGCGAACCTGCGGTCGCTGAGCTTTAGTCGTTAGGTTTATGAACATTCCGCGCTTCCTGTTGATGCTAGCAGTAGCCGCTCCTATGCAGTGCCTGCTCGCTCAAAACAATGCCACCGTGGCCGAGAAGCTGCCGCCAGCGAGCATTGAAATCCGCGCGAAGGACGCTCCAGCCACCGCAACCCCTTGGCAGTTGCCCAAGCCGGGTGATCCTTTTTACGACGCTGAGCAGGAAGCGTTGGTCAAAGACACTGAGCACACGCACGTGGCTCGCATCTACGAGCGTGGAGTTTTCGTCGGCTACAAAACAGTGACGGGCGGCCCTTTGCCTAAAGAGCTAGCCCAGGAGCTGCGTTCCCAATTCACGCCCAACAGCCAGTTGCCAACCGACGCGGTCGAATTGTCTTCGAGCGAGCCTGCCGACAAATCAGATTACTTCCAGGAGCAGCCCAAGGAGCGTCCCGCCAATGTGCCGGCGAACTGTGTTCCTGTGCGGGTGTTCCAGGGCAAAACGTTCCTCGGCTGGACCTACATGGCCAAGGAAGCCGTTGCGACGTTGCACCAACCCGATTAAACCTAACCCCGCGCCCCAGCGGACACCTGCGGTGCCGGTAGGCTTTGGTCGTTAAGCCGCTTTTGCAGTGCGCCGGTAACTTGCTGGGGCTGTGCGGTCGAGCTACCTTCAACCCATGATCACCCTCCACCACAGTCCCGTTCACTCGGATCCTGAGCTGATGGGCGGCACCCTGGTATTTCGTGGCACGCGGGTTCCTGCCCAAACGCTGCTGGACTACTTCCAGGACGGCTACGATCTGGACGGCTTCCTGGAAGAGTTTCCCTCGGTGGGCCGCGCCGACGCCGAGGAGTTCCTGCGCCTCGCCCGCTCAGAGGCACGGTCGTGACGATCATCCTGGACGAGAACTTGCCCGGTCGTTTGTCAGGCCCGCTGCCTCCCCTTCACCCCACCCCTCATGCCGGATCAACCTGCCCCGGAAATTGAAGTGCTCCGGGCGGCCTACGCGGCCTTCAACGCGCGGGACATCGCCGCCGCCCTCGCCCTCATGACTCCGGACGTGGCCTGGCCGAGAGCGTTCAAAGGCGGCTTCGTCCGCGGGCCCGGGGAAGTCCGCGCTTACTGGACGGAGCAATGGAGCGAGATCAACCCGCACGTCGAACCGGTTTCCTTCCACCCGCAGGAGGCCGGGCGCATTCTGGTCGATGTCCATCAGGTCGTGCGCGACCTGGCTGGGGCCGTGCTTGCCGATGAGCACGTGGGCCACCGGTTCACCCTTGAGCACGGCTTGATTCAGGCCATGGAAGTCGGTCCCCTTCCAAAACGTTAGGCCACGCGGAACTTCATCATCCAACCTTGCCAGCAAAAAAAACAGCCATGAAACGTGTCACCGGGATCGGCGGAATCTTCTTCAAGTCCAGGGATCCAGAGGCGCTCGGCGCCTGGTACAAGGAGCATCTCGGCATCGACGTGCAAGCCTGGGGCGGTGCCGCGTTCGACTGGAAAGGGCCGGACAACCCGGAAGGCGCGGGCACCACGGCCTGGAGCCTGTTCGCCGCGGACACGGACCACTTCGCTCCCAGCGCGGCACCGTTCATGATCAACTACCGCGTGGACGATTTGCACGCCCTGCTGGCGGCGCTGCGCGCGGAAGGCGTGCAGGTCGAAGAGAAGGTCGACGAGTCCGATTTCGGCAAATTCGGCTGGGTGATCGATCCCGAAGGCAACAAGGTGGAGCTTTGGCAGCCACCGGCCGGCCAGTAAGGGTCCCCGTCAGAGCACCCGTCGGCGCGACCAGCTATTTCTCCGGCTTCGTCGGCGGCGTCTTTGTCGTCGTTTGCTCGTGGCGGGCCCGCGGCAACCCTCGTCCACCCGCAACGGCCTGAAATCTCCGCCCCGCCCCGGCCTTGGCGCGGTTCTAGCTTCCCCAGGGTGGCAGGATGCCCACGCCCGCCGCCACTGCCGTCCTCGACCCGCCTGCCCCCGGCCGCGCCGCCGCCCCACAGACGCAGCCGCGCGTGCTCGTCTTCATCGTCGCCTACAACGCGGCCACCACCCTGCCCTGGGTGTTGGACCGCATCCCGCCCATCCTGCACCGCCCGGGCGTCGAGGTGCTCGTCATCGACGACTCCTCCACCGACGACACCTTCCAGGTCGGCACGGACTACGTCCGCAGCCTGCACGCCGACTGCGGGCTGACCGTCCACGTCCTGCGCAACCCCGAGAACCAGCGCTACGGCGGCAACCAGAAGCTCGGCTACCGCTACGCCATCGAGCACGGGTTCGACTTCGTCGCCCTGGTCCACGGCGACGGCCAGTACGCCCCCGAGTGCCTGCCCGAACTGCTGGCCCCGCTCATCGCGGGTGAGGCCGACGCCGTCTTCGGCTCGCGCATGATGAACCCCGGCGGCGCGCGCGCGGGCGGCATGCCGCTCTACAAGCTCGTGGGCAACAAGGTGCTCACGCGCTTCCAGAACTGCCTGCTCGGCTCGGACCTGACGGAGTTCCACTCGGGCTACCGGCTGTACTCCGTGCGGGCGCTCCAACAGGTGCCCTTCGAGGCCAACACGAACGACTTCCACTTCGACACGGAGATCATCGTCCAGTTCGTGCGCGCCGGGCTGCGGATCAAAGAGCTGCCCATCCCGACCCACTACGGGGACGAAGTGTGCCGGGTCAACGGCCTCCGGTACGCCTGGGACGTGTGCAAGACGATGCTGCGCGCCCGGGTCCACGGGATGGACCTGCTCTACGACCGCCGCTTCGACGTGGGCGCGCCCGGGCGCTCCTACCAGCTCAAGCTCGACTACCCGTCCTCGCACACCTTCGCGCTCGACGCCGCCGTCATGGGCGGCCACCTGCTCAACGTCAGCGCGGGCCAGGCCGACCTGTCGCCCGTGCTCGCGCGCCTGGCCTGCGACGTGACCAACCTGGGCCAGCCGCCCGCGGCGCGCGAGTTCGTCCCCGCCGCGGCGGTGGACGACGGCTTCGACGGCCCCGTGGACGACGCCGCCCCCTGGCCCGGCGCGGACGCGGCCTGCCGCCCCGAACAGCCCGGGGCCCGGCGCGAGTGCATCGCCTGGAACCTCCAGGGCGCGGAGTTCCCCGTGGACGTGTCGCGCTTCGACCAGATCTTCCTCCTGGACGTGGTCGAGCACCTCGACGAGCCCGAGCGGTTCATGGAGGAGATGCGTTTCGCCGCCCGGCGGCACCGGCCGGAGGTGGTCATCACGGCGGGCAACGTGGGCTTCTTCGTCACGCGGCTGATGCTGCTCTTCGGCGGGTTCAACTACGGGCGGCGGGGCATCCTGGACCGCACGCACCGCCGCCTGTTCACGTTCGGGTCATTGGGCAAGCTGCTGGCGCAAACGGGCTATCGGGTGATCGAAACCAAAGGCGTGCCCGCGCCGTTCCCGCTGGCGGTCGGCGACGGCTGGCTGAGCCGGTGGCTGCTGCGGCTCAACCAGGCTTTGATTTGGGTCAGCCCAAGCTTGTTCGCCTACCAGATTTTCGTGCGCGCCCAGGCCCTGCCGAGCGTCCACCATCTGCTCGAACAGACCGTCCAAACCAGCGATACACTGCGGGGTCAAACAGCCATGAGAAGCACAGTTTGATTGCCGTATCGCGCGAACAAAAGTATTGAGAAGTGCCAATCAAGACAATAATTCTCAGCAATGTATGAGAAAATTCGTCTCATTCGCATTTTCACAAAGGAGATTATCGATAATACGAAATCTCATCTCGTAGATTTTCTCTTGGGAGAGAAATTGTCGTCCGCAGGTATTGCCGCGCTTTTGGCTACAACCGACACGTCCGACACAACCGGCGACTAAATCAGGGTATTTCGGGCAATTAAACCGAATTTATGCGCGTAATTGCCGCCGGTTCGTTCGGGCCGCCCAGCCGACCACTGCCAGCCCCACCCATGTCCCTGGCTCTGGGCTGGCGACAACCGTCATGCTGATGTTGTCGTCGCGGCCAAACAGGTTCGTGACAGCCGCATGCGCGGAGACCAGTCCCCTGGTTGTCCGGGTCGTCGATCAGGTAGGTGACGCCATCCAGGGTGAACAGCGTCCCGTTGGAGAACTGGTCTCTCTCGTTACCCCGGAGACGCCCCTCACCTTGATCAGGAAAAGCCTGTGGAAAAAGTTCCATCAGGGAGCTACAAAAATCGGCGATTCGGAAGTTTTGGTTGAAAGCTTCGCTTCTCTCCACCAGAAGGTGTTGCTGAAATCATGGCCGGAAACAGCGTCTGCTACCGCGTCTGAGAAGGGTCTTTTCGTAAGAGGGGGTCAATTTTCTGCAATGCATTGTTTTTGATGATCTTATAAAAAGTGTTATGCGACATGATGCAGCATAAGTAGAGTTAGGCCAACGGGATTGATGCCTCTCCTATGTCGAGCGTTCTCCCCAGAGACCTCTCTCCTCCGCACTCCGTCGCGTTCCGCAGCGCCTTCTCTCTTGCCGAGTCCATGCAGCGTCTGTCCGATCTCATCGTGCCAGTAGGCTTCGATGCGGAAACCACCGAGTCAGCCATGGGCAGCGTCAGCCAAGGGTGCGTCCACCTGGAGCACAATCGCCCGCTACCATTCGGCACTTCCGTGCAGCGGTTCTACTTTCGTGGTTCTTTCGAGCAGCAGAGTGGCAGCGTGGTGCTCCTTGGTCAGTTCGTCGAGGATTGGTTGTACCGCTTTCCCATCAGAAAGCCTCTCGGTCCATTTCAGCCCACTTTCCGCGAGGAGGTTCTTTGGTTATCTGCTGTCATCGAGCAGGCACTCACCTGCCCGGCCTAACCAGCCGCTCCAGGTGACAGCCGGAGGCGATGGGCGTTCTCTTCCACTCCACGTTTGACTCGCCTCCGGCTGCACCTGAGCTTTGGTCGTTAGGCAGTGCTCGCGCAACCTATGAGCGACGCCCCAAAACCCACCCTGTTCAGTCCCGCCGTTGGCAAGCGCGGCATGACAGAGTTGCATTACGCAGCGTACTGCGGCGATCTTGATGCACTGAACCGCTGCCTGTCTGCTGGCATGGACCCAAACGTCACCGACCAATACCGCGGTTATACCGCCGTTCACTGGCTTGCCGACATGGCTGCCCTTGGCAGTCCGCGCGTCGAGATGCTCCGCGCATTATCTGCACGCGGCACCGACCTCAACCTTCGCTCCAGCTCCGGCGCTACCGCTGTCTCCCTCGCCCGCGAGGCTGGCAACACGTGCGGCGATGATCTTGCCGCCGAGCTTCTCGCTCTTGGTGCACATCTTTCATGACCGCACCGCCTAACCCCTCGCCCCAGCGGGCACCTGCGGTGCCGCTAGGCTTTGGTCGTTAACCAGAAGTTCCGGTTTCGGAATCAGATGTAAGCTACTGCCAAAGAGCAGTTTTCAACAGAAAATTTCAAACCGTCCGAGTGGTCGGTGACGCCGAGAAATTGGTTTGAATAGCTCAAAGCCAAGCTGTTACAACAATGAGCTGACATGACCCGGCGACCCCGGGCGCACAGTGCCGGAGGCAGGTGCCCGGGAGGCCGTCCTTCCTCTACTTCAACACCTGCAAGGCCCGCAGCAGGTCCGCCGGGGCCAGTTCGTAGAGCGGAAAATCGACGGCCAGCCGGTGGTACTGGTACACGTCGTACCCGCACAGCAGCGCGACCATCCCGGCCAACGCCCACGTCTGCCAGCGGCCCGCCCGCGCCGCCAGCAGGCCCAGCTGCCCCACCGCCAGCACGCGCAGGGGCAGGTCCCACATCGCGGCGTAGCGCAGGTTCATGCCGTACTTGACGTTGCACATCAGCGCGTAGCTCGCCGCGATGAACACCAGCCCGAACAGGTAGGCCCGGTCGCGCTCCTCGCCCGCGCGCAGCCGCAGCGCCATCCCCGCCGCCAGCAGGAACACGAGCGGGCTGACCGTCAGCAGGTCGAGCAGGTAGCGGTGCCAGGGGCCGTCGCCGGTGGCGATGGCGTAGGCGAGCTGGAGGTTCTTGGGCACGCCCAGGCGGTACACGTCCACCAGCGGGCGCAGGCCGCCCGCGAGGTTGACCAGCACGGCCACGCCCGCCAGCGGCCCCACGGCAGTCAGGACCAGCAGGGCGCGCGTCGGCGTGCCCCAGCGCAGCCAGTGGTTGGCCGCCAGCAGGCCCAGGATCGCCACCCACACGAAGAAGGCATTCTCCTTGGTCGTGACCATCAGCGCCAGCCCGGCGGCGTAGGTGCCCAGCCAGCCCCGGTGTCCCGGCTGGCGCAGGCACTCCCACAGGGCCCAGAGCGTGCCCAGGGCGAAGCACTCGAAGAACCCGTCGGCCAGCGCGTGCTGGGCCAAGTGGATCTGCAACGGCGAAAACGCAAACAGGGCGAACGCCCCCAGCGCCAGCCGCTGGTCGAACGCCAGCAGCCGCCGCGCGAACCCGCCCGCCACGCCGAGCGTCAGCACGCCGAACAGCCGCGACACGGCGTAGAAGCACGCCAGCGGCTCGCCCCCGAACAGCCCGTGCCACAGGTAGGCGCACCCGATGTAGAGGAAGCGGGTGGGCGGCAGGATGGAGCCGGAGAGTTTCTCCTGCACGGCCAGGTAGTGGTCCACGATCTCCGGGTAGCCCCCGAGCCCCACCTGGAGCAGTTGCGCCAGGTAGTACCGGTAGAGCGATTCGTCGAAGCCGGCCCCCTGGAACCTGGCCCAGTGAACCAGGCGCAGGGCGATCCCCCCCGCCGCCACGATGGCTGCCAAGAGGAGGGTCGGGAACCGGCGGGAACGGGATGCAGGATGTGGGATGTGGGGTGCAGGATCAGAGAGAGGAACCGGCGCGAGGCGAAGCTCGGGCAACGGCTGGAGCCCTCCCCCTTCCAGGGTGGTCGGCAAGGCATGTTCAGTTTTCATCTTTCCGTCGTCCTGCATCCCGCATCCTGCGTCGGCGGCGCAGCCGCCCTCCGCATCACGGCCTTTCCGCCGTCGCCCGGGCGTCGATCCGTTGGCCGAACTTCACGAACTCCCCGTTGGCCGGGTTGAGCCGCCGGGCCTCGGCCAGCGCGGTCTGCGCGCCGGGCAGGTCGTCGCGCTCGTAGCGCACCTGGGCGAGCAGGAAACAGGTCTTGGCGTCGTCGGGCTCGATGCCCAGGGCCCCGTTGAGGAAGAGTTCCGCCACGGGCCAGCGCCGCTCCTGGAAGGCCAGCACGCCCAGGTTGTTGAGCGCGCGGTGGTGCTGCGGGTCGAGTTCCAGGGTGCGGCGGTAATACCACTTGGCCTTGTCGTGGTCGCCGCGCTCCATCCAGACGTTGCCCAGGGCGAAGAGGGTCTCGGCGTTGTGCGGGTTGTGCGACAGGACGCTTTCGAGCTTGCCCTGGGCGCGGTCCAGGCGCGCGTTGTCGATGTCGGCGAGGGCGCTGTTGAAGTCGTTCGTGTCGCTGATGGAAGGATCGACCGGCCGGTTGACCACGACCAGCGCCGCCGCCAGCGCCAGCGCGTAGCCCGCCCAGGGCCGCCGGTGGCCGGCCTGCCAGAGCGTGCGCGCGGAGAGTTCCCGCCAGAGTTCCACCAGCCCGAAGGCCCCCAGGAGCAGCAGCCCGGGCACGGCGGCGAGGCGGTAGCGTTCGGTGACGAACACGGTCATCAGGGAAGCCATGTGCAGCCCGACGGCGGCGATGATCCAGCGCGCCCGGGGCCGCCGGCCTGCCGCCAGGCCTATCCCCGGCAGGCCCAGGAGCGCCGCCGTGCCGAAGCCGATGCCCGGCAGGAGCAGTCCGTTCTCGCGGAAGGGGGTCAGGACGCCGAGGTCGTCGTAGGGAAATTTGTTCCAGAAGTTGCCCAGCTTGACGGCCAGCAGCCGCAGCCAGGCCGCCGGGTGCTCGTGGATGTACTCGCTGGCCAGGCGCGACCAGAAGGCGGACACCTCCACGCGCTTGAGCGGGCGGCCCTCCGCGCGCTCGGCCCAGAGGATGGAATCCTTGAGCATGCCTTGCTGGTCGGCGTGCAGGGGGGCGGGAATCTGCGGGTAGCCGTTGGCGAGGGCGTTGTTGCCGATGAAGAAGTTGATGCCCCCGTGGGCGGAGAGGAACACGGGCTCGTGCGCCAGGAGGCGGTTGTGCAGCGCGCAGGGCGACGCCCCGGCGA
>CALMAQ010000167.1 GCA_937859745.1 uncultured Verrucomicrobiota bacterium
GTCGTGCCGGAGGACGCCGGGCTCGCGCGCGCGCCGGACCTCGGCGAACTGCGCGGCGGCACGCCCGAGGAAAACGCACGCACGCTGACGGGCATCCTGGCGGGCGAGATCGGCGGCGCGCGGCGCGACCTCGTGCTACTCAACGCGGCGGCGGGGTTCGTCGTGGCGGGGTTGGCGGACGACCTCGGCGCGGGCGTGGCGCGCGGTCGGGAAACCATCGAGAGCGGTCGGGCGCGGCGGCTCCTGGAGCGGCTCCGTGCGGAGGGTTGAAATCCCCGGCCCTACAAAGGAAAACAGCCTGACTGGCCCAGTTGAAAGATTCCCCCCGGATTTTCAACGAAATCCCTCCAGTCAGGCTGCCCTTTGGTTTTTTCCCCGTTCGTTATGCACGAACGAGTTCTCCTTTAGCAATGCGTGTGCCAACCTGTTTGCACTGGAGCAACCAAGGCTGATTACCAGGGAGGCCGACGAAAATTTGTCAAGATAAATTACTGATTTTGAGTCAATTACATCTGAAATGATTTTTTGTTCTCCGTCCGGACAAATGAATTTTCCTACCCGAACACAGAATGGTTATTTTTGCACAAGATGGCTAAGTTTCCTGGTTGTTTTCAATCTCATCTCACGGTGAAAATCGCGCTGCCTTGCACGGGGTTCTTGCGTATCATCCTCCCATGTCCACACCGCCCGCGCCCGATCCCGCCCGGCAGCGCGCCGAAGCCTTGCGCCTCGAAATCGCCGGGCACAACCACCGCTACTACCAGGACGCCGCCCCGACCATCACCGACCAGGAATACGACGCGCTCTACCGCGAACTGGCCGATCTCGAAGCCGCTCACCCGGACCTGCTCACGCCCGATTCCCCTACCCAGCGCGTCGGCGGCGCGCCCCTGGAGGAATTTACCCAGATCCGTCACCGCGTGCCCATGCTCAGCCTGGACAACACGTACTCCGAGGAGGAAGTGGTTGAATTTTACCGCCGCGTGCAGAAGTCGCTCCCGGGCCGCGAGGTGCCCGTCATCATCGAACCCAAGGTCGATGGCGTGGCCGTGTCGCTGTTCTACGAGAAGGGCGCGCTCCAGTACGCCGCCACGCGCGGCGACGGCGTCCAGGGCGACGACATCACCCAGAACGCGCGCACGATCAAGACGATCCCCCGCCGCCTGCACGGCGACGGCGTGCCGGACGAGCTGGAGGTGCGCGGCGAGGTGTACCTGCCCAAATCGGGGTTTTCCAAGCTCAACGAGTCCCGCGCGGCCGAGGGCAAGCCGCTCTTCGCCAACCCGCGCAACGCCGCCGCCGGTTCGCTCAAGCAACTGGACCCCGCCATCGTGGCCCGGCGTCCGCTGGCGTTCGTGGCGCACTCCTTCGGGTTGATGGAGGGCGGCGGCGCGACGCTGCACTCGCAGAGCGAGATGTTCGCCCTGCTGACGAAGTGCGGCCTGCGGATCAGCGAGAAGCTCTGGACCGCCGCGGACGCCGAAGGCATCCTGCGCGCCATCCGCGAACTGGACGCCGTGCGGCACGGTTTCGAGTACGAGACGGACGGCGCGGTGGTCAAGGTGGACGGGTTCGCGCAGCGCCAGCGCCTCGGACTCACGTCGAAGTCGCCGCGCTGGGCGATGGCCTACAAGTACGCGGCCGAACGCGCCGAAACGAAGCTCCTGGACATCCAGATCCAGATCGGCCGCACGGGGGTCCTGACGCCCGTGGCCATCCTGGAGCCCGTGCCCGTCAGCGGCACGACCGTCGCGCGGGCAACGCTGCACAACGCCGAGGAAATCGCGCGCAAGGACATCCGGGTCGGCGACACCGTGGCCATCGAAAAGGCGGGCGAGATCATCCCGGCGGTGGTGCTCGTGCGGACCGACCTGCGCGACGGCAGCGAGCGCGTCTTCCACATGCCCACGGCCTGCCCCTCCTGCGGCGGCCCCGTGGAACAGGACCCCGACGGCGTCGCCATCCGCTGCCAGAACATCGCCTGCCCGGCGCAGGTCCGGCGGCGGCTGCAACACTTCGCCTCGCGCGGTGCCATGGATATCGAAGGGTTGGGCGAGGCGATGGTCGAGCAACTGGTCGGCAAGGGGCTGGTCGGCTCCATCCCGGACATCTACGGGTTGCAGGCCGCGCCGCTGGCGCTCCTGGAGCGCATGGGCGAAAAGAGCGCGGCGAACCTGGTCGCGGGCATCGCCGCCAGCAAGGACCGCCCCCTGTGGAAACTGCTCTTCGGCCTGGGCATTCTGCACCTGGGCGCTTCGGGCGCGCGGGCGCTGGTGGCGCAGTTCAAGACCATGGACGGCATCCTGACCGCGCCGTTGGACCAGATCGAGCGCGCGCGCGACATCGGCAAGGTCGTCGGCCTGAGCGTGCACGAGTTTTTCACCAACCCGGCCAACCTGGAGAGCCTGGCGCGGCTGCGCGCCGCCGGTCTCAACTTCGGCGAGCGCGACCCCGCCCCGGTACGGGCCGCGGGCGGCCTGCCTCTGGCGGACACGCGCTGGGTCATCACCGGCACCCTGAGCCAGCCCCGCGAGGAGATCGCCGAACTGATCCAGGAAAAAGGCGGCAAGGTCAGCGGCAGCCTGAGCAACAAGACGAGCTACCTGCTGGCGGGCGAGGAAGCGGGCAGCAAGCTGGCGAAGGCGCAGACCCTGGGCGTGAGGGTGCTCACCGAGGCGGACTTCCGCGCGCTGCTCGGCGGCAGCGTGCCGCCGCCGGAGGCCCCGGCGGCAGGCAAAAAAACCCCGCCGCCCGCCGAGATGGAATTGCCGCTGGACGAGCAGGGCTAGCCTGGACGTTTTCAGCCACGATCCTGCCCCCATGAACATTGGGGCCCGCTGGTGAAAGCCTGCGCCCGGCGCTCGGGTGCGGCGAACGTCGGTGTGCTCTTCGACCCGGCGCACCACCATTGCACGCCGACGAAGTTCGAGCAGATCACCCCGGAGAACACGGCGCTGGTCAAGCACGTCCGCGTGGACAACGTGCGCGACAAGCCGGGCGAGTTGAGCCAGTGCAACGACGACCGCGCCCTGCCCGGCGGCTGGCTCCCCCTCCGTCGCCGGGGGGCGTGCGAGCCGCCGCACGGCCAGCGAATACCCCTCGCGCGGGTTGTTCTTCATCTCGATCTCGCAGGGCCGGTCCGTCCCCGCGCTGTCGGGCATCTTGATCCGTGCCTTGAACCCGTGGTGGCACGTCATCGCCTCAATCGCGCCCTGGTCCTTCAGCCGCGAGGCCATCCGCGCCAGCAGCGTCATCGGGCAAAAAGAGGCGTGGCCGGTCAGCCACCAGGCTGGGTGACGGAAAAATCGTTTTCCATGCCATACACGGGAGCGGGACGCTTTGGAAAACCACCCACAGAGAGAACTTGCTTCAAACGGTCGGCATTTGCTCATCGCACAACTGCAACAATCTTCTCATGTGTCGGAAATGAGACGCAAAAAACGCTTGCCGTGTTGCGTTCCGCTGCTAAATCTGGCGGGTTGCAAAAACCAACGGTGGCGGAAAATTCCTTCCGCCGGGGCGGTCGAGCGACAAATCCAGGCACATGAAAATCAAGTCCAGCGTATTCCTCGGCGTCGCCCTCCTCGGGCTAACCGCCCACCAGGCACACGCCTCGGTCGTCGTCAGCAACCTCGACCCCGCCAATCCCCCTTTCGGTGAAAATTCCATGGCAATCGGGCAAGCGTTGCTGACCGGCAACCGGCCCATCTCACTGACCAGCGTACAGTTCCAACAGACCGGGACCTCCAGCGTCGGCGGCGAAACCTTCTCGGTCTACAGCCGCAACCCCAACGGCACCGTCGGTTCGTCGTTGTTCACCGGCTTCACGCTGGCCTTCGATTCCACGATGGATATGACCACTGCCACCGTCAGCAGCGCCTTCACCTTGCAGGCGAACACCGGCTACTTCTTTGTGCTTGCCAGCAACACGGCTGCGAACGTCGAGTGGACCTACACCAGTTCCACGGATTACGCGGCCGCCTTCGGGGCGACCCTGCCTGCGGCGGACACGGCATTCTTCTCGGTCGGAGGCACGAACTCTTACCGCAGCCTGTCGGATGGTCCCCAGGAAATCCAGGTGAATGGCTTGGCCCTGCCCGCCGTGCCGGAGCCCTCGACCCTGGCCGTGACCGGCCTCGCGCTCGCTGCTGGCGTGGTCCTGCGTGCCCGCCGCTCGGTGGCGGCCTGATCCTGCTTTTCCAAGCTTCCCCGCCGTCGCCGACGGCCAAGCACACACCCGCCATCCGGGGCTTCCACCCACCCGGATGGCGGGTGTTTTGCGTCCGGCCTTCCGGATAGCCGCGCAGCGGCGGTCGTAATCATGGTAGGGATCGCTCTCCGAGCGACTCCCAAATTGTCTGCTCTTCCGATGTGACGGGAGGCGTTCCTTCCAGACGGTCAGGGAGTCGCTCGGAGAGCGATCCCTACCATGATTACGACCGCCGCTGCGCGGCTATCTGGAAGGTCCACCCGATCACAAAGGCGCGAGCTTCGCCAGCAGGGCGCGGCTGCGCGCACGCATGGCGGGCGTGCCCGTGAGAAAGAGGGACAGGCATGTTTCCCATCGGCTTCCGCAAAAAGACGCCTGCCTCGTTTTTGGCTTGCTTCGCCACACCGGGCAGAACAAAAAGCGGCTGTGTCAGCTCCTGCCAACTCCGGGTTTGTCCAGCCTCCGAGTCTCCGGTTCACCGGCGGTCCGTCCGCGCATCCCGGGCCTCCGGCGCGCACCTCTTCTCCCGCCGGCACGACGGACAGGCCACCGGCCCCGCCGCGGCAGGTCCCTCCGTCCTGGGTCTGGACGGCAGGGACGCTGTTGGCGGTGGCATTCCTCACTTTCGCCCGCCGGCCGGATTTTGTCGCCCGGCCGCAGTTCTGGGCCGAGGATGTCATCATCCTTTTTTCCCAGGCCCGGGCGGGCGGGTGGCACACCTTGTTCACCCCGTACCCCGACTACTACATCTTCGCCCAGCGGCTGGTGGCCTGCGTGGCCGCGCCGCTGCCCGCGGTGTGGGCTCCGGCCATCTACTGCTACTCGGCCTGGGCGTACCTGCTCCTGTCGTCGTGGTTCTGCCTGCGCGCGCGGTTGGACGATCTCATGGACCGGCGCGGCCGGATCGCCCTGGCGCTAGCGCTGATCCTCGTCCCCCAGTCTGGGGAGATCGTCGTGGTGTTGATCGGGTCGCCGTGGACGCTGGCCCCGATCCTCTGTTTGTTGATCCTGCAAGCCGCGCCCCGCAAACCCGGGTCGGCGGCGATGGATTTGCTCGGCCTGGCGCTCGCCGGGCTGAGCGGACCTTTCATCGTGCTCTTCGCCCCCTGGTTCCTACTGCGTTTCCGGCGGGTCGGCGGCGGGTTTTCGCCCTACAACTGCCTCTTGGTGGCCGTGGCCTGGAGCCTCGCCGCGGTGCAATTCTGTTCGATCCGCCAATCTCCGCCGTACAAGACGGCGTGGTGCCGCGATCCGCACCAGTGGATCAAGGAACTCGGCATGCAGTTGCCCGGCGGCCTGTTTTTCGGGGCGCACCTGCCCGGCTACATCGGCGCGGGGTTTTACGTGATCGCACCAGCGTTGCTCGCGCTGCTGGGCTGGGCCCTGTGGCGGATGGAGGGAAAGCGGCGCTGGGCGGCGCTGGTGCTGGGTGGATGCGCGGCGTCCGTTTACGTGGGCGCCATCAACAAGACCCAGCCGGAAATGGTGGCCTGGCTGGACCCGTTTCGCGGCGCGGGACGCTATTTCTATCCCGTGTACCTGTTTGCCATGTGGCTGGGGATCGTTTGCTTCTACGACGCGGCCAGCGCCAGATTGCGCGCCGCGGCGGCGGCGGCCTTGGTGATGATGTTGCTCGCGAGCGCCAGCCTGTTCACCTTTACCCCGCAGCCGGACCTGCATTGGAAGCACTACGCCAGGCAGCTCGACGCTGGCGCTGCCCAGGAGAACGTCCCGATCCTGCCGACTGATTGGAAAATGGATTTCCCGGCCAGAAAATAGGATGCTTCCCGCCGGGCAGGCGATCTCTGGTTGGGAAAGGAGAGACAGGCATGTTTTCCATCCTCATCTTCCGCGGGAAACGTGCCTGTCCCTCCTTTCCACTCTTCTTTCCCGTGTCCTCTTTTCCCGCCAACAGGGAGTTTACGGCGGCGCAAAACAAGGCAGGCGGAAGGCAGGATGCCAACCGGTGCGATCACTCGGATCAGGTCGGATAGAGCGCCCGGCAAGAGCGAAACGGCAGATTTTCCATCTTGCGAATCTTTTCTGCGCCAATTGCGGAGAAGAAGGTGAGGGCAAAAAATCCCTCATCCCGACATATGATCCCTGTCCACGTTCCCTTGCTTCCAGCACGCATCCTTTTAAAGACGCGAACAATCTCCGTCGCGGCCCCGCGCTCGTCCACCCTGCTCGGCTGCCTGCTCCTGCTCCCCCTGCTGCTGGCAACCGGCAGCACCCGCGCCCTGACCGTCACGGCGGCAACCTCCGACAACGGGTATCCCGCCCACCTCGTGCAATGGACCGACGCGGCCGGCCAACCGCGCTCGGCAGTCCTCGTGGACCAGAACTCCACCGGCTCGGGGCCCTACACCGGCTACCTGCGCCGCTACACCTACGTGGTCAACGGTCAGACGCGCACCTGCACCGGCACCCAGAACTACGCCCTCGGCCAAGTGCTGGAATTTTCCGGCGACGGCTTCGTGCAAAATCACACCGCCGACGGCGGCGACTTTTCCAGCGGCAACGGCGCGGGCGTCCCCGGCACGACGGCCATCACCCTCCAGGGCAGCAGCCACGCGATCATCACTTTCGACATGCCGAGCTACGTGATCAGCGGCCAGAACGTGCCCACGACCGTGCAATGGTTCTTCGCCGACGGCCGCGACCACCCCGTCTTCTCCGTCTGCCAGGATGCCCGCGCGACGACCGGCAACCTCGGCTCGGACAGCCGCACTCCCTACGGCGACATGGCTTACGACGGCGACGGCGTGGACGCGCTCGTCGGAGGATTCTCCTACGGCGACACGTTCAAGTTCTACACGACCGCCGCCAATCCGGAGGTGGTGACCTCGCGTTCCGGCTGGCTGGACATCCGCTCCAACACGATCCCCTACACGATGCAGTGGGCCAATCCGGCGACGGTCAATGCGGAGATGGGTCACGTGGCCACCGTTCCCATCAGCGTTTCCGACCAGGGGCAGGACACGCAGACGAGCATTTACGACGATCCCCCCGACCTGTTCGACCCGCGCGAGCAGCAAATGCTCGGCGGACCGCTCCCCGCGTACAACACCTATGCCTACCAGATCATCAACTACAGCCTGGATACGAAAGGCGACCCCACCGACAGCAAGCGTCTTGCCTGGGGCAGCAACTTCGGGCGCGTCGGCGGCTTCGACAACTACGGCGATTCCTCGCTGAATCCCACCCGGTATTCGCAGCATTCGACCGATCCCATCAACCAGCCTCTGGCCGGTGTTCGCGCCGACGGGATGCTGATGGCGTACTCGACCTTCATCGTGCTGGGCACGCACGACGGCAGCTACGCGAGCGGCGCGGTGGGCAACGCGGTCGCCGACATGGAGACCGCTGCCGCCGCCAGCTTCACCGCTACCGTGGGCACGGTTGTCACCCGTGGACCGGCGGGAGTCGGGAACGCGGCCAGCACCAGTCTCTCCTACATCCCGGCCGGTTACAATGCCACGTATGCCGCCTGGGAAGTGACGGCTTCGCAGAACACGGTCGTCACCACGTTGGCCCCGGCGAACGGCGCCTCGCTCAGGCAGACCCTGTTCATCGTGGATGGATACACTTCCAGCGAGATGCCGACGATCTCCATCGAAACCGCCAGCCAGACCCCGGTCGGATACTACGCCACGCTGGACGCGGCGAAACAACGCCTGTGGATCACGCCCCAAAGCCCTCTGTCGTCATCGACCACCCTCCAGGTGACCGCCCCGGCGCAACCTCCCGCGCACCCGGCATTCTTCACGGGGGAACAGTCTGTGGGCAACGGCACCTACTACCTCGAATTTCCTGCCGTCGGTCAATACTTCGGTTACTATGGTTATCTGTCCGATCCGAACTACATCTACCATCAGGACCTCGGATACGAGTATGTCTTCGATGCCAACGACGGCAACAGCGGTGTGTATTTCTTCGATTTTTCGAGCAGCACGTTCTTCTACACCAGTCCGGTGTTCCCGTTTCCGTATCTATACGACTTCAGTCTGAACACGGTGCTCTACTATTACCCGGATGCGAGCAATCCGGGCCACTACAACACGGACGGCACACGCTACTTCTACCGCTTCGACACCGGTCAAATCATCGTCAAGTAAGCTGCGATGCTCTCCCGAGGCCGGAGAGGAAATCCACCGTGCGGCGTTCCGCGTAGGTCGCGCGGTCGGGGGAGAGGAAGTCCACGAACCCGACGTGCCCGCCGCGCGCCGGGGCTTCCAGATACAGGCACGGGTTGACCTCGGCCTCGACCGTGGGGATGCACGCGGGCGGGAGGAAGGGATCGTCCTGCGCGTTGAGCAGGAGCGTCGGCACGCGGATGGCGGGCAGGAACGGCTTGGAACTCGCCCGCGCCCAGTAGTCGGCGGCGTCGCGGAAGCCGTGCAGGCGCGCGGTGTAGCGGTCGTCGAACTCCGCGAACGTCCTCATCCGGCGGATGCCGCGCAGATCGAAGCCGTCGGGAAAAAGCTTTGCCTTGGCCTCCACCTTGCCCACCAGTGAGTCGATGAAGCGCCGCAGGTAGATGCGGTTGACCCGCCGTTGGTCCAGCACGCCCGCGCTGGCGGCGAGGTCCACCGGCACGGAGATCGCCACGCCCGCGCGCACCGTCGGGTGCGGCGGCGCTTCGCCCAGGTACTTGAGCGTCACGTTGCCGCCCAGGCTGAAGCCCACCAGCGCGACGCGCGCGTACCCGTGCGCGCCGTCCGCCGCGTGGCGGATCACCGCGCCCAGGTCGCCCGTCTCGCCGCTGTGGTAGAAGCGCGGCAGCCGGTTGGTTTCCGGGCCGCAGCCGCGGAAGTTCCACGCCAGCGCGTCCCAGCCCGCCGCCTGCAAGGCGACGGCCATGCCGCGGATGTAGCCCGCCTGCGCGTCGCTCTCCAACCCGTGCGTGAGGATCGCCAGGCGGTCGGCGTGTATCCCACCCTCAGCCGGGTCGCGGCGCATCCAGGCGAGGTCGAGGAAATCGCCGTCGGGCAGTTCCAGGCGCTCGGGGACGTGGGCCAATGGCCAGCGCCGGGGCCGCGCGACGTGCCAGACCGTTTGCAGGTGGGCGTTGCGGAGCCACGCGGGCGGCCGGAAGCTCGATTCCAAGACAGGCATGGGTCAGCCGCTACCTCACCCCAGCCACCTGGAAGCCGCGCGCCTCCAGCGCGGCGCGGACCTTCGCGGGTTGGTCGCCCTGGATCTCCACCGTCCGGCCCCGGACCGTCCCGCCGCAGCCGCAGGCCGCGCGGACCTCCTTCGCCACGGTCTCGATGAACGAGAGCGGCAGGTGCGTGGCGAACCCGTCCACGACGATCACCGTCTTGCCGCCCCGCTGCGCGCGCTCGCGCCGCAGCACGACGCGGCCCGGCTTCCAGTTGGCCGCCGCCGGTTCATCCTTGGGTAACGGGTCCGCTTCGGGACCGGGTGGCAAGCCCCCGGGCACCGCCAGCCCCGCGAACGCGCCCTCCAGGCCGCCGAGCGGCGGCTGCGGGGCACGGGTATCGATGCGCTTGGCCGGGTCGGGTCGCATGTTCAATCCCAGGGAGCGTCGTCCTCGCCGCCCAACGGGTGGGCGGCGGGTTCTTCCGCCACGTCTGGAACGTCGGAAACAACGGAAACATCCGGCCGGGATTTTTTCGGTTTTTCTTCTGAAAATAGCGCGTCCAGGCTTTGATCGTTTTTTGCCGGCCCCGCGCCGCTCCCGATGGATCGCAGCGCATGGAGCGTCTCGGGCTCCTTGTAGTGCCGCTTGAGCCCGCTTTCGAGCAGCGCCGCCGACGGCACGTTGGCGATGAACTCCGCGAACGTCTTCTCGCCGCCCTTGCGCTGGAGCTGCTGGCCGCTCCTGGACGCCCAGAACTCCTCCTCGATGCCCGCCAGCGCGCGGCCCGCCTCGTCCGGTCCCAGGTCCTCGCGCCGGGCGAGCACCCAGACCAGCTCCGCGTCCTGCGGCAGCGTCACGGGGAAGGGCACGAAGGGCACCTTCGGCTTGTCGTCCCCGGCGGCGTTCGCGGCGGCCTCGGGGTCCACGCGGACCTGGCTGGTCACGGTGCGGTCGGGCAGGACGATCTCCACGTCCATCAGGCCGCCCTTGGCCTCGTCCGGGGTGACGCTCACGGTGGCATCGCTGCCGAAGGTGGCCGCGAGCTGTTCCTGCAACTCGGCCACCGTCTCGGGCTTGAGGTCGGGCACCGCGCCCTCCTCGCAGAACTTCGTGAACGACGCCACGTCCTTGTGCAGGCGGATTTCCTTGGACACCTCGTTCTGGATGGCGGCGCGCAGCTTGAGGTCGCGCGCGACCACCTTAGCGAGGACGCGGTCGAGCAGGGCGAGGAATTGGGCTTCGGTCAGCGGCTTGGGTTTCATTGGGGGTAGGCGGGGGAGAAAAATCGCGGGCAGCCTTTGTCCGCCCGGACGGCGGAAACTTCAACGCGATTCTGCGCGCCGGCCGCAAAAAAATGCCTTGCCAGCGGTGATGCAGAAACGCCCCCCTTCAGTGCCTCTCGCCCTTCACGTCCTTCAACAGGTCCGGGCGGTTCACGATCTCGCCCCGGAACACCACGCTCGAAATTCGCTCCAGCGCGTGGATGTCCGCCGCCGGGTCGCCGTCCACCAGCAGGAAACTCGCCTGCATCCCGGGCGCGATCCTGCCGAGGCGATCCTGTGCGCGCAATACCCTGGCCGCCCCGCTCGTCGCGGCCTGCAAGGCGACGGGCGCGGGAATCCCCGCCTCCACCCACAACGCCAGTTCGCGCTGCACCGTCGGGCCGTGGATGACATAAAGGTTGCCCGCGTCGCTGCCCGCGATGAGCGTCACGCCCGCCTGCCACGCGGCCACCAGGTTCGCCGCGACGTTGCCGCTGAACTCCGGGTGACGCCCGAACGGTCCCGGCCCCGCCGTGTGCGCGGCGATGGCCTGCCGCGCCTCCGCCATCTTCGCGGGCAGGACGACCTGCTGCACCAGCGGACTGTCGAGCATCGCCGTCGAGTGCGCCGCCACGTCGCGGAACACCGCCACCACGGACAACGTCGGGTCATACGCCAGGCCCGCCGCCTTCATCGCCTCCAGGTCGGCGGACGGCAGGTGATCCGACAGCGCGCCGTGTTCGATGCTGTCGCTGCCCGCTGCGATGGCTTCCTCCACGTCCTGCGGCGTGTTCGTGTGCGTGGCCAGCGGCAGACCCTCGGCATGCGCCGCGCGGGCGACCGCCTCGTAAATGGGCGGGTCCAGGTGGACGAAATGGATGCTGCCGAAATCCCCCTGCAAGATCGCCTTGATGCCGTCCACGCCGTCGAGCCGCAACTGGTGGACCATGGTCGCCGCGTCCGCGGGCGACGCCGGAATCCGCAGGAACTGGTCGCGTGCCTGCGGGCGGACGTTGGCGGGCATCATGTCGAGGTATTCCGTGCCGTGCCCGCCTTCCGCCGTGAACAGCGGGCCGTAGGCAAAGAGTTCCGCGCCGAGCACTTCGCCGCTCTCCACCCGCCGCTTGAGCGCCAGCGAGCGGTCGAGCCAGTCGCCCACGCTGCGGACCGCCGTCACGCCGCAATAAAGGTATGCCGCCAGCCGCCGGTCCTCGGGGTTCTTCTCGTCCGGGTCATACTTGGGCAAGCCCGACGCGCCGAGGTGGACGTGCATGTCGATCAGGCCCGGCAAGAGGGTCTTGCCCGCGCCGCTGATGACCTCGGCGTCGGGCGGCGCGGGCAGGCCGCCCTGTTCGCCCACCTCGACGATTTTGCCGCCCTTGACCAGCACGCGCCCGCGCTCGATCACCGGGCCGTCGCCGACGAAGACGCGCACGTTTTCCACCACGAACTGGCGGTTGCGGTGCATGGCGCGCGTCTGCTTCTTTTCCTCCACCACGCGCGCCTGCGAGTTGAGCTGCGTCAGGCCCAGGAACACGAACGGGGCCATCCCGGCCACGAGCCACCACTTCGCGCGCGGCGGCGCGGCCTCGTCCTTGTCCCAGCGAAAGAGTTTAAGCGCCAGGAACGTCGCCGCGCCCGCCGTCAGCACGAGCGCCAGCGCCTGCCAGGCGCTGTGCCAGAGGTTCTGCTGGTCCAACAGCATCGACTGCATCCCGCTGAACAGGTAGGCCGAGGGCAAAAATGCGGCGAGCTTTTGCAGCGAGGCGGGCAGCATCTCCAGCGGCAGCATCGCACCGCTGAGCAGGAGCATCGGCAGGTAGAGGATCTGCACGACGGCCTGTCCCTCCTGCGACGAGTTGACCACCGAGGCCATCAACAACCCGATGCCCCGGAACGCCAGCAGCCCCAGGCTGGAGAACACCAATAGGTCGGGCAGCCGGGGCGGCAGGGGAACGTGCAGCCAGACCCGCGAAAGCGCGATGATGATCCCGATGAGGGGCAGGTAGGCGATCAGCCCCGAGGTCAGCGTCGCCAGCAGGATGGGCAGCGCGCCCGAAGGCGTGACCTTGAAGCGGCGCAGGATGTTCTCCTCGCGCTCCTGCACGGTCGTCATGCCCGCGCCGAACAGGCCGCTGCCCAGCACGCCGATGGTCAGCACGACGGAGATGACCTGCAACATCGCGCCCGTGTTCTTGGCCCCGCCGAACATGCCGCCGAAGAGGAAGAAAAAGATGAGCGGGAACAGGTAGGTGAAGAACAGCGCGACCTTGTTGCGGGTCAGCAGCCGCAGGGCGTTCTCCGTGTGGGCGAGGTAGGCTTTCATGGGAACGTTACCCCTCCTCGGGCAGGCGGCGGCCGGTCAGGGCGATGAAGGCGTCCTCCAGGCTCGCGCGGCGCACGGCCACGTCCTCCAGGCGCGTGCCGTGCGCGTCGGCCCAGCGGACCAGTTCCGAGACGCACGCGCCCGCGTCGTTCGTGCGCAGGATGAGCGCCCGCCCGCCGTCCGCGCGCTCGCAGGACCCTGCCGCCGGGAACGCCGTGTCCTCCGGCACGGGCGCGGCGAAGCGCGCCTCCACGAGCGCCTTGCCCAGGGTCTGCTCCTGGATTTCGCGCGGGCTGCCCTCGGCGGCCACGCGGCCCTCGGTCATGATGGCCACGCGCCCGCACAGCCGTTCGGCCTCCTCGATGTAGTGCGTGGTCAGCAGCACCGTGCAGTGGTCCGCGCGCAGTTCGCCGATGAGCGTGTGGATCTCGCGCCGCACGGCGGGGTCCAGCCCGGTGGTGGGTTCGTCGAAGAAGACGAGGCGCGGGCGGTTGACCAGCGCCAGCGCGATGGCGAGCCGCTGCTTCTGGCCGCCCGAAAGCGTGCGGTAGAAGGCGTGCTTCTTGCCCGCCAGGTCCACGCGCGCGAGCAGTTGGTCGGTGTCCGCCGAGCGGGAGTACAGCCGGGAAAAGAGCCGCATGGCCTCGCCGACGCGGATGCGGTCGGGCAGGTTGGTGTGTTGCAGACAGACGCCGATGCGGTCCTTGAGCGCCGCCGCCTGCCGGGTGGGGTCGAGCCCGAGCACGAGCGCGTCGCCGCCCGAGCGCGCGCGGATGCCCTCCAGGATTTCGATGGTCGTCGTCTTGCCCGCGCCGTTGGGCCCGAGCAAGCCGAAAATTTCGCCCTCGGGGATGGCGAGGTCGATCCCCTTGACGGCGTGGTTCTCCCCGTAGGATTTCTGCAACCCGCGAACTTCGACGGCCAAATTGGGCATGGCGGCCCCGAGGGTAGGCGGTGCGCGGTCCGGGCGGCAAGCGCAAAAGCGGCGTACAGGTTCGGTTCAGCCGCGCCGCGGCGGTCGTCACGCTTGGTAGGGATGGCTCTCTGAGCCGGTCCCAAACTATCTGCCTCTTTGATGGATGGCATCTGGTCCAGAGAAATCAGGGACCGGCTCGGAGAGCCATTCCTACCAAGCGTGACGACCGCCGCGGCGCGGCTGACCAGACGACCCTACAACCAAGGGCAGCGGGTTTCGGGCACGTTCTGCGCGCCGGGGACATGCGGGAAGGCGCCCGCGGACGTTTTCTGCATCAAACCCTTGTTTTCCCGCGCCGTGCTCCATGACCCCGTTTGAACGCCACCTCTCCGCCGCTGCGGGCTACCTGGAGCTGGGCATGGCGGCGGACACGGGCGCGGAACTCGACGAGATCGACCCCGCGCGGCGGTCGGAGTGGCAGGTGCTGGCGCTGCGCGTGGCCGTGTACCAGGAAGCAAAGGACTGGGTGCCGATGCTCCTGACCAGCGAGCGCCTGACCGCCATGCAGCCCGGGCAATCGCAGTGGCCGCTCTCGCTCGCCTACGCGACCCGGCGCTGCCGGTCGCTGGAAGCCGCGCGGGCCATCCTGCTCGCCGCCCAGGACCGGCACCCGGAGGAATCCACGATCCCCTACAATCTCGCCTGCTACGAGGCGCAACTGGGCCACCTGGCCGCCGCCCGCGCCCACCTCGCCCGCGCCATCGCCATGAACGCCGCGCACCGGCCCCTGGCGCTGGCCGACCCGGACCTGGCCGCTCTGCACGGCGAACTACGGCGCGGGGAGATGTGAGAAGCCGCGCGGCCGGGCGGGCGGACCGCGCCGGTTGCCCGGAGGGTTCAGGCGCGCGCCGCCGCCGGCCGGCGTTTCGTCGCCGCGCCCGCGCATCCGCTGCCTTTCGCCTGGACGCGGTGGGCGTTAATGATCGCCTCGATCAACCCGGGGAAACGCCGCTCGATTTCCGCGCAACGCGAGGTGTTGTGCATCTCGACCCCCTGGCGCTCGCCCCGGATCAAGCCCGCTTCCCGGAGCGCCTTGAAATGCTGCGAGAGCGTGGACTTGGGGACGGGTTTCTCGCGGATTTGCTGGAAATTCGAGCAGGTGCGTGGACAGGCCGAGCCCGCGATCTCGATGAAGATCGCCACCCGCACGGGGTCCGAGAGCGCGTGGAGAATCCCCTCGACGGTCACGTCTTCGAGCGAAGGGTGGAAAAGGGGTTTCATCGTCCGGCAACATAACCCAGCTTGACACTTTGTTCCATTGTTCGTATTGTCAGAACAACGGAAATACGAACCGCGCCCCCCGGATCCTCCGGGGCGGCGGCGGTTCGCTCCGGCAACGTACACACGAAAAACACACATCATATGAGCAAACTCACTGGCAAAGTCGCCGTCGTCACCGGCGCATCCAAGGGCATCGGCGCGGGCATCGCCAAGGCGCTCGCCGCAGCGGGCGCGTCGGTTGTCGTCAATTACGCGTCCAGCAAAAGCGGCGCGGACGCGGTGGTCGACGCCATCGCCAAGGCAGGGGGCAAGGCGGTCGCCGTGGGCGGCGACGTGTCCAAGGCCGCCGGGGCGCAGGGCATCATCGACGGGGCCATCCGGGCGTTCGGCCGCCTGGATATCCTCGTCAACAACTCGGGCGTGTACGGATTTCAACCTCTCGAAGCCATCACGGAGGAGGAGTTCCACCGGCAGTTCAACACCAACGTGCTCGGCCTGCTGCTCGTCACGCAGGCGGCGGCGAAGCACCTGGGCGAGGGCGGCAGCGTCATCAACATCGGCTCGGTCATCGCCCGTTCTCCCATGCCGGGCGGCGCGGTCTACGGGGCGACCAAGGGCGCGGTGGATGTCATCACGGGCACGCTCGCCAAGGAACTCGGCGGCAGGAAAATCCGCGTCAACTCCCTTAACCCCGGCCTGGTGCGGACCGAAGGCACCGCGGGCATGATCGGGCCGGAGTCCGACTTCGAGAAGCTGGCCATTACCCAGACGCCTTTGGGCCGCGTAGGGATGCCCGACGACATCGCCGCCGCCGCCGTGTTCCTGGCGTCGGACGACGCGCGCTGGCTTACCGGCGAGCGGTTCCACGCCAGCGGCGGGTATTGAGCCGCGGGCGAGATGCTCATCGGGAGGGCGGAGGGCGCTGCGCGCCGATGCGGGATGCGGGATGCGGGATGCGGGATGTCGGATGACCGGCTCCTGCTGGACGGGGGGGGCCCGGGGGGGGGGGGGGGGGGGGGGGGGGGGGGGGGGGGGGGCGGGGGGGGCGGACGAAGGGAGCACGCGTGCCTTGCCAAGTTCTGTCATCCTGAGCGGAGTGTAACGCAGCCGGAGGACCTCGCTAGCTTTGATACCCACGCTCCCGCCGCCAGCGGGCTGCCACAAAGGATGTTGGCGCGCGCTCTTTCAGAAAGAGGGCGGACAAGCTTCCCTGCCAAGCTGGCGGAGCAAGGAAAGCTGGTACCAAAGCTAGCGAGGTCCTCCGGCTGCGCTCAGGATGACAGAGCTTTGGCACGGCACGCGTGCTCTGCTCCTCTGCCATCCTGCATCCTGCATCCCGCATCTCAATCGGGACGCTACCAGCCGACGCCTACCTCCGCACCGACCGGGCGATGGCCCCGGCCAACTGGTCCAGGAGGCGGCTCTCGGCGGCCACCAGCGGCTCGTAGCCGTCGCCCTGGATCGGCTCGCGGAGGCTCGCCCGGTGGCGGCTCAGGATCGCGCGGCTGCCGGGGTCCTCCACCAGCCAGGACACGTCCAAGATCGCCTCGCGCCCGCTGACGCCGTGGAACTGCTCCACGTTGACGACCACCTGGTAGCGCAGCCGCGCGTTCGCGGGCCACGGGAAACGCTGCACGTTGCCGCTGTTGAGCTTCTGCCCCAAGTCGTCCGCCAGCACCTGCGTGACGTTCTCGCCCAACGGGCCGGTCCAACTCGCCTTGGTGGGCACCTGGAACTCGTTCTCCCCGCTCTGGAACACGAGCTGCGTGCGGTCGATGTAGCCCGGCAGGTTCACCGGACCCACGCCGACGGCGATGCCACCCGCCCGGGTCGAGCCGGCGGTCGGCGCGGCGCTGAGCCGGTAGAACCCCGCCGGTTTGCCGCCGCACCCACCCAGCCCGGCGAGCCCGGCGAGCGCGGCGAGCGCGGCGATGGAAAACCTTCCCGGGGCGGACAACGGTTTGCTCTTCATGGGGGCGTGGATCAGGCGGGCCTCGGTCATGGTCATCAATGGCTGCCGCTCCCTTTGGGCGTGGCGGCGTCGCCGGGCTTGCCGAAGAGGAGCGAGTTCGGGTTGCGTTCCAGGGTGCCCGTCAGCCCCTTGACCGAGCGCAGCGTGTCGTCGAGCTGGCGCAGCACCTTGGAAAGGTTCTCGTAGAAGTCCGACTGCCCGTTGTACCCGGCGAGCGTCTTTTGCAGGGCGTCGAGGTCCTTCCTCAGGGCGGCGGGCAGTTCCTGCACGTCCTTCTGCCCGAGCAGGGCGTTGAGGCTCTTGAGCGTTTCCTGGAGCCCGGCCACCGTGCCGTTGACGCTGTCGAGCGTCTTGTCGAGTTGCAGCGCGTTGATCTTGTCCAACAGAGTGTTGATCTTGACCTGGATCTCTCCCAGCCCCGACGCCACCGTGGGCAGCACTTGGTAGCCCTCGATCTTTGCCACGGCCGCCGGGGGCACGTCCTTCATGAAGTCCATGTCCACGTAGAGCTGGCCCGTGATGAGGCTGCCCGTTTTGAGGCTCGCGCGCAGGCCCTTGTCCACGTTCTCGTCCATGGCGGCGTGGATGGTGTTGTAGTCGCCGGAGGGCAGGTTGAGCAGCATCGCCGGGTCGATCTTGATGAGCACCGGCACGCGCCGGTCCGGGTCGTTGGGCAGGTACTTGAAAGAGATGCCCGAGACCGTGCCGACCTTGATGCCGCGGAACTCCACGGGCGCATCGACGCTCAGGCCACGCACGCTGCCCGTGAACAGGAGCAGGTAGGGCACCGTCGCGTTCAGCTCGGTGCGCCGGGCGGCGTCCTCGTAGTTGGCGTACAGAGTGAAGTTCGTGTTCTCCGCGACGTGCCGCTTGCCCATGTCGATGCTTTCGGGCTCGTTGAAGGTCACTCCTCCGGCCACAATGGATTCCAGCGTGCCCGTGTGCAGCGCAACACCATCGGGTCCCACCTTCAGGTCAATCCCGCTGTTGTTCCAAAAGTGGGTGTGTTGATCGACCAGGTTAGCGTACTCGTTGTCGATGAACGCGGAGAAGATCAACTCGCCCGTCTCCGGATGGAACTGGCGGCTCTCGATCTTGCCGACGCTGATGCCCTTGTACGTGATCCCCGAGCCCGGCACCAGGCTGCTGGCCGCCTCCGAGGTCAACTGCACGCGCAGTCCCGGCACACCCGGCGGCGTGACGGGCGGCGTCTCCAGACCCTTGAAATGCCGGCTGTCCTCCTTGGCGATCCCCGGCTGCAATTCCAAATAGTTGCCCGAGGTGATGGTGTTCAGCCCCGTGATGCCCCCCGCACTCAGCCGGGCGCGCACGACCCAGAACTGCGTGTCGCGCTTGAGCAGGCGCTCGGCGTCCTTGGTCATGTCCGCCGTGACGATGACCCCCTTGAGGTCTTCCGTGAGCCGCAACGCGCCGACCGTGCCCACGTTCACGTTGCGGCAGAGGATGGGGGTTTTGCCCGCGACGATGTCCTCGGCCGTCTCGAAATGGATGGTAATGTCCGGCCCTTTGGATGCGTAATACTTGACCACCAGCCACGCGCCGAGCAGCGCGGCCACGAGCGGGATGATCCACACCGGCGAGAAGAGGCGGCGGCGGGGCCGGGAAACCGGGGCGATGGGC
>CALMAQ010000168.1 GCA_937859745.1 uncultured Verrucomicrobiota bacterium
CGGCGGGGGGGGGGCCGGCAGGGCGGAAGTCTGCGTGGAGGGCCTGTGGCAGGAACTCTCGCGCGGGGTCTGCGATATTTTCAACCCCCCGCAGCTTATGGCAGGGCTGGACGCGACCGGGTACACGGCCGTCACCAACCGCTTCCTGCACGCCGCGACGGATGCGCTAGTCGAGCAGGGCGGCACGCTGGCGGCCTGCGACGGCGAGGGGGTGCGGGTGCTCTTCGGCGCGCCGCTGCCCGTGGCCAACCACGCCGTGGTGGCCTGCCGGGGCGCGCTGGCCGTGGCCCGGCAGGTCCGCCAGCTCAACCAGGAACTCGAAGCGGAACATCCGGGGGTCGCCTGCGACCTGCGCGTGGGCGTCAACAGCGGCGAGATGGCCGTGGGACACTTCGGCTCGCGGCGGCTGGGCGGCTTCGGCGTGGCGGGCGAGGAGGTGGCCTTCGCCCGGCGGTTGTGCGCGGCCAACCTGATCTACGGCTCGAACGTGCTCATCGGCGCGCGGACGTTCGAGCTGGCCGAATCGTCGGTCGAGGCGCGCCCGCTCGAACTGCTGCGCCGCCGCATCGGCGAGAACTGGCTGGAGGTCTACGAACTCCTCGGCGAGCCGCAGGACATGACGCCCGACACCCTCGCCCGGCGCGACCTGTTTTGGACCGGCGTGATCTTCTACCGCGAGAAGCGGCTAGCCGATGCCTTGGAGAAGTTCTCCGAGGCCCGCGCGACGACCGGGCACGCGGACGGCCCCCTGGAATTTTACATCAACCGCATCAAGCAGCTCCAGCACAACAAGGCGACGACCGACTGGGAGACGACGCGGCTGCTCAACTCCCTCTGAACCGGGTCAGCGGTTGCGCGCGCGTTCAGCCTTGAGCCGTTCCAAGACGCGGTCTACTTCCGGCTGCAACTTGGCGTACTTCTTCAGCATCTCCTTGGAAAATTGGCCATACCATTCGTAGGTGGGACGCAGGCGCTTCGTGGCAGGGTCGTAGAACACGGACAAATCTTTACCCAGGTTGGGCAGGATCAGCGCGTCGCTGAGTTGCTGGTCGTGCAGCGCCAGCGTCACCATCTCGCGTAGCGTATCGTCCACGTCTTTGAGGCTGCGGACCGTCTCTATCTCCAGCAGCGTGTATCCGCCGCTTTGCAGCAGGCCCGTCAAATCCAGTTGGTTATAATCCGTTTCCCAGAGGAACGGGTGCAAGGCGGGCATGGCTCCGGCCTCCACTTGGCGGTTAAGTTCTTCACCCTGCCTACGTACGTCGCCCGCATCGGACCCGAGTTCGGCGTTCATTCCGGAGTACCGCCGCTCCAAGAAGGTGAGCATCTGTTCACGGCGCTGCCGTTCGTCGCGGTGGGTCTGGTAGTCGTTGAGCAGGAACGCGGCGTACACGCCGACGAACACCGTCACCAGTTCCGCCGCTTTCCTGGCCAGACCACCGGTCAGGCGCGAGCGAAAACCTTTCTGGCGGGAGTGTGGAACCAGGGCCATGAACCGGCGCGGTGCGCCGGGGGCCTTTCATGCCATGGTCCCACCGGATCAGTCGAGGAACAAATCGGGCAACAGGCCCTTGGCGGCGGCCTCGGGGGGATCCCAGGCGTAGTCCGCGAAATCGGTCACGCCGCGCGTGCGCAGGAAATCCTCGTCGAGCAGGCATTGGCCGGTCAGTTCGCCTGGGGGCGTGGACAGGATTCCCGCCACGGCGTCGGCCATGATCTCGGGCTTGCGGCCCCGGGCGAACAGGCCCCTGCCGCCGGGGATGGCGAACTCGACGGCAGCCGTGGCGATGAGCGTGCGCGGCCACAGGCAGTTGACCGCGATGCCGTCGCGCCGGAACTCCTCGGCCATGCCGAGGGAGAGGATCGTCATGCCGAACTTGCTCAGCGTGTAAGGCCCGTGGTCGCGCAGCCACATGCCTTTGAAGTTCAAGGGCGGGCACAGGCTCAGGATGTGCGCGTGCGCCGACCGCCGCAGGTGTGGCAGTGCCGACCGAGCGCACACGAATACCGCCCGGGAATTGACGCCCTGGATGAGGTCGAAACGCTTGACGGGCGTTTGCTCGACGTTGGTCAGCGAGATCGCCCCGGCGTTGTTGACCAGCGCGTCCAGCCCGCCGAACCGTTCCACGGCTTGCCCGACCGCCGCTTCCACGGCCTCCTCGTCGCGCACGTCCAGCTTGACCGCCAGCGCCTGCCCCCCGGCGGCCTCCACTTCGGCGGCGGCATCGTGGATCGTGCCGGGCAGCTTGGGGTGGGGTTCGTCGCTCTTGGCGGCGACGATGACGTTGGCCCCGGAACGGCCCAGGCGCATGGCGATGGCACGCCCGATGCCCCGGCTGGCACCCGTGACGAGGACGGTGCGGCTGGCGAAACTTTTCATGGTTTTGGGGGGATTGTTCAAGCCGGAATCGCCGGCATCTCCGCGGGGGCGGCAGCCGGTTCGTGGCGCTGGCGCGCGTGGATGTGGACGAGGATGTCACAGGTGGCGCAGACGTGCTGACGCGCATCAAGGAGGTTCACCTCGTAGCGGCGCTCGACCTTGCCCTCGCGCCGAACCTCCTCGCGGATGGCCGCCACCTCGTCCTCGCCGAGCGTGACGCGGGCGGTCAGGTCCGTGCGCGCCTGCCGCTTGAAGCGGATGGAGGCCTCCTTGGTCCAGGCGACGTAGTCGCGCGGTCCCAGCAGGCTCACGAGCATGACGGCGTGGATGGGATCGACCGCGGCGTAAATGCTGCCGCCGTAGATCGTGCCGTTGAGATTGCGCGTGCGGCGGCAGAGCGGCAAACGCAGCCGCACCTCGCGCAACGTGCTGTCGATGTATAAGATGCGCGCCCCACTGCCCCGATACGAGGGGAACAGGTTGAACTTCCAGCGCATCAGCCGGGTGCGGAGGGATTCGGCCATAAAGCGGTGTCAGACGCGGCGGGCGCGGACCCGTTCCTCGACGAACGAGCGGAACATTTCCCGCCCGTCCTGCCGGAACATGCGGATGCGGCCCGTGTGGACGAGCAGCAGAAGGCCGACGCCGTGCCCGAACATCGCCGTCAGGTCGGTCAGTGCCTCGTCGGGCTTCTTGCCGCACTCGATCAGCGGGTGGTACACGCCCGAAAGGGCCGCCCAGAGTTCGCCGTTGAGCCCCTCGTTGAGTTCGCGCGTCAGCCCGTGCGGTCCGATACCCTTGAACAGGTAGAAGCTCAGGCTCAGTTCGTTGGCGCGGTTGGTGTAGTAGTCGTAGAACGCCAGCGCGCGCTTGGTGGCCACCTTGCCCGGGTCGGTTTCTCCCGCTCCGGCGGCGGCGGTGAAGGCGTGCAGCCGCTTGAGCGAGGTCGAGAGCAGGTCGGCGTAGATGTCCTCCTGGCTGGTGTAGTAGAAGTACAGCGCGCCCGGGGTGTAGCCCGCCTCCCTGGCGATGGCGCGCATGTTCGCCCCGTCCAGGCCCTGGGCCTCGAACACCCGTTGCGCGGCGGCGAGGATGTGGGCGCGCCGCTCGTCGTTGTCCGTGGGGGCGGGGCGGCGGCGCTTGGCGGGAGCGGAGATGGTCGAGCTTTTGGACATCATTTGAATGGCGTTCAAAAAGATTGAACAGTGTTCAAAAATAGCATTGACTGGCGATTGAACAACGTTTATTTTTCATGGTCTCGCGGCTGGATTTCCGCCCGCGCGTCGGTTTGCCCCTCCTTCCTTTCCCGCCCTTGAACACCCAGGAACCTATCTACATCGTTGACGGCATCCGCACCCCTTTTTCCAAGATGGGCACGGCCTTCGCCGAGACCGATGCCGTCGAATTGGGCCGCTCCGCCGCCTCCGAATTACTCGCCCGCACGGGCCTGGACCCGGCGACCATCGAGGAAGTGATCTTCGGTTGCGTCGCGCAACCGGCGGACGCCGCGAACATTGCCCGCGTGATCGCCCTGCGCGCCGGGGTGCCGAACACGGTCAGCGCCGTCACGGTCCACCGCAATTGCGCGTCGGGTTTCGAGGCCGTCACGCAGGCGGCCGAGAAGATGATGATCGGCCGGGGCGACACGTTCCTGGTCGGCGGCACGGAGAATATGAGCCTCGTGCCCCTGCTCTACAGCGAACCGGCGGCGCGCAAGTTCATGGCGCTGAGCCGGGCGAAATCGCTCAAGGATAAGATCGCCGTGGCGATGAGCTTCCGCCTGGAGGACTTCAAGCCGCGCATCGGCTTGCAGATGGGGCTTTCCGATCCGGTGAGCGGCCTGAACATGGGCCAGACGGCCGAGAATGTGTCGCGCGACTTCGGCATCACGCGCGAGGATCAGGACAAGTTCGCGCTGGGCTCGCACCTCAAAGCGGTGGCTGCCAAGGACAAGCTCAAAGAGGAAATCACTCCCGTCTACCTGCCGAAGGTCCGCAACGGGCAGGCCTATCTGGACGAGGACAACGGCCCCCGCAAGGGCCAGACGATGGAGGCCCTAGCCAAGCTCCGGCCCGTGTTCGAGAAGGTCAGCGGCACGGTCACGGCGGGTAACAGTTCGCAGATCACGGACGGCGCGGTGGCGCTCCTGATGATGACCGAAAAGGCGCTCGAGGCCAGCGGCCTGACGCCGCTGGGCCGGCTCGTGGCGTTCGAGTACGCGGGCTGCGACCCCATCCGCATGGGCCTGGGGCCGGTGTACGCCATCCACAAGGCCGAGCAACGGCATGGACTGGGCCTCAAGGACGCGGACCTGATCGAGATCAACGAGGCGTTCGCGACGCAGGTCATTGGCTGCCAGCGGGCCGCCAAGGACGCGAAATATTGCCGGGAAAAGCTCGGGCGTGATGGCGCGCTGGGCGAGATCCCGGATGAAATTCTCAATGTCAACGGCGGCAGCATCGCGCTGGGCCATCCGGTCGGCGTGACCGGCGCGCGCCTCGTGCTGACGAGCCTCAAGGAACTGCACCGCCGCAAGGCCAAGCGCGCACTCCTCTCGCTCTGCGTTGGCGGCGGCCAGGGCGGCGCGCTGTGGGTCGAGACCGTCTGATCCCCCTCATCTTCCCCTCATTGTCATGAACGATTTCCAGAACATCCAGCGCGAGGTTCGCAACGACGGCTTCTGCGTGCTGACCTTCGACCGCGCCAACTCCTCGGCGAACATCTTCGACACCCAGACCTTCGAGGAACTCAACGCCCACCTGGACTACCTGGAAGGCGTCACGAAGAACGGTCCCGTGCAGGGCGTGATCTTCCTCTCGGCCAAGGGCAAAATCTTCATCGCGGGGGCGGACCTGCACAGCTTCACCAGCGGCGCGATGAGCGACGAGCGCCTGGGCGGCATCATCGACGGCGGCCACCGGACCTTCGCGCGCATCGCCGCGCTGCCCGTACCCACGGTGGCGGCGATCCAGGGGGTCTGCGTCGGCGGCGGCACCGAACTAACGCTAGCCTGCGACTGGCGGGTGGCCTGCAACGACTCGGCCACCAAGATCGGCTTGCCCGAAGTGCAGCTCGGCATCCTGCCCGCCTGGGGCGGCTCGGTGCGGCTGCCGCGGCTCATTGGCTTGCCCAAGGCGCTGGAGATCATCCTCACCGGCAAGCAACTCGCCGGAGTACCCGCCAAGAAGTGCGGGCTGGTGGATGAACTCGCCTACCCCGAAGGCATGCTTTCCACCGCGGAGCGCATGATCAAACGCGGCAAGCGTCCCGCTGCCAAAACCCTCTTCACGAACCTGCCCCCGGCACGCGGCATCGTCGCGGCGCTGGCGCGCAGGAACACGCTCGCCAAGACGCGCGGCAACTACCCGGCGGCCACGCGCGCCATCGAGGTGGCGGTCAACGCCCTGGGCACGTCGCTGGACGCCGGGCTGCGGATGGAGCGTGAGGCGTTCATCGCGCTGGCCAAGACCGACGCGGCGCGCAACCTGATGAGCATCTTCTTCCTCCAGGAACGCGCCAAGAAGCTGCGGCTCCCGGCGGAAATGGGCGAAGCGGGCAAACCGGCTCCCGTGGGGCGGCTGGCCGTGGTCGGCGCGGGCCTGATGGGCGCGGGCATCGCGCAGTGGAGCGCCGCGCGCGGGATGCGCGTGCTGCTCAAGGACATCGCTCC
Organism: uncultured Verrucomicrobiota bacterium; assembly: GCA_937859745.1. Lineage (GTDB taxonomy): Bacteria > Verrucomicrobiota > Verrucomicrobiia > Chthoniobacterales > SZAS-18 > CAHJWO01. The sequence goes on from CALMAQ010000168.1 coordinate 6,051, forward strand.
CGCCGCGCTGGCCAAGGGCATGCAGTCCATCGGCAAGATTTTCCGTGACGCGGCCAGGCGCCGGGTCTTCACCAAGGCGGATGCGCAGGCGGGCATGGACCGCGTGGTGCCCGTGGCGGGCGACGTGCCGATGCGCGACGTGAACCTCGTGATCGAAGCCGCCGTCGAAAAGCTGGACCTCAAGAAAAAAATCTTCGCCGGGCTGGAAGCGCAGGTGCCCGCCGGGACCGTCCTGGCGACGAACACCAGCGCGCTGTCCATCGACCGCATCGCCGACGGCCTGCGAGCGCCGGAGAACGTCGTGGGCATCCACTTCTTCAACCCCGTGCATCTGATGCAACTGGTGGAACTCGTGCGCGGCGAGCGCACGGGCTCGGCGGCGCTCAACACGGCGCTGGGCTACGTCAAGGGCATCGGCAAGCTGCCGGTGATCGTCAAGGATTCACCTGGTTTCCTGGTTAACCGCATTCTCTTGCCCTACATGGCGGAAGCCCTGCGCCTGTACTTCGAGGAAGGCCATCCCGCCGAGCAGGTGGACCGGCTCATGCTGGACTTCGGGATGCCGATGGGACCGCTACGATTGATGGACGAGGTGGGCGTGGATGTGGGCGACCACGTCGCGCGCGATCTTTCCGCGCGCCTGCCGGGCTCCATGCCCAAGGACGCCGGCGCGGGCAAGGCCGTCGCCGCCATGCTCGAAAAAGGCTTCCTCGGCCGCAAGGCGGGCAAGGGCATCTATCTGTACTCCGAGGGCAAGAAGAAGGACGAGACCCTGCCGCCGCTCAACCCCGCCGTCCGCCCGGACCATGGGGCGATGCCTGCAAGCGCATCAAGCGACAGCTTCCTGCGCGACCGGTTGGTGCTCGTGATGGTCAACGAGGCCGCCCGGGTGCTGGAGGAAGGCGTGGTCGAGGCCCCTGAGGACGTGGATTTCGGCATGATCATGGGCACCGGCTGGGCACCGTTCCGCGGCGGTCCGCTGCGTTACGCCGACGCGCGCGGCCTGCCCGAGATCGTGCGCCGCCTGGAGGAAATCGCCAGCAGGGCGGGCGAGCACTTCCGTCCGGCCAAACTGCTGCGCGACCTCGCCGCGCAGGGCAAGACCTTCTACTCCGCCACGATGCCAACGAAGGCCGGGAACACCGTGCCGGAACCCTCCCAGCAGGAACTTCCCGCCCTCAGCGCCGTTTAATCCCCACTTTCCGCCTCCCATGTCCCCCGCGACCGATACCCTCGAAGCCGAAGTGCCCGCCGGGCAGAAGATCAACGTCCACACCAGGGCGGGGGACCGTTCCGCCACCGGCGGCGACCCCGTCCCGGGCATGGCGGCGGACCCGCGCGCCGGGCAGTCGCCCATCGACGACGCCTCTCTGCGCGGCTATCCGCCCATCGCGCCGGAAACACCCGGCTTCGAGGTGGCGGCCATGCGCCGGTTCCTCGACGGTGAGCAGGCCGCGATCAAGAACCGGGTGCGCGCGCTCCTGTGCCGCCCGGAGTTCCGCTACTACGAGGGCACGGACAAGGAAGGGCTGCGCGACAAGGTGTTCGGCTGGGCCAAGACGATTGCCAACGAGGGCATCGGCGGCCTGTTCATGCCCAAGAGCGTGGGCGGCCAGGACAACCTCGCGCAGTTCATGGCGGCGTTCGAGACGCTGGGCTTCCACGACATCTCGCTGGTCATCAAGTTCGGGGTGCAGTTCGGCCTGTGGGGCGGCAGCGTCCTGCGGCTGGGCACGGATTACCACCACCAGAAGTACCTGCCCGGCACGGCCACGATGGCCTTGCCCGGCTGCTTCGCCATGACCGAGATCAGCCATGGCTCGAACGTGCGTGACATCGAGACGACGGCGGTTTACGACCCCGCCACGCAGACGTTCGACCTCCACTCGCCCACGTTCACGGCGGGCAAGAACTACATCGGCAACGCGGGCCGGGACGGCAAGGTGGCGACGGTGTTCGCGCAGTTGCGGACGGGCGGCGAGTTGCAGGGCGTCCACGCCTTCGTGGTGCCAATCCGCGACGAGGAGGGCCGCCCGCTGCCGGGCGTGCGCCTGGAGGACAACGGCCAGAAGCTGGGCATGAACGGCGTCGACAACGGCCGCATCTGGTTCGACCACGTCCGCGTGCCCCGGGCGGAGATGCTCGACAAGTACGCACAGGTCGCGCCGGACGGCACGTACACCTCCAGCATCAAGAACCCGGCGGCGCGGTTTTTCACCACGTTGGGCACGCTGGTCGCGGGGCGCATCAGCGTCGGCCACAGCGGGCTGAGCATCGCCAAGGCGGGGCTGGCCATCGCCGTGCGCTACGCTGCGCGCCGCCGCCAGTTCGGACCAGCGGAGGGCCAGCCGGAGAATATCCTCCTGGATTATCCCGCCCACCAACGCCGCTTGATGCCACTCCTCGCTAACGCCTACGCGCTCGACGCCGCGTTCAAGCACCTCACCAAGACTGCGTTGACCACGGATGCCGCCGAGTTCCGGCAGGTGGAAACCACGGCGGCGGCGCTCAAGGCGTTTTCCACCTGGAACACGACGCACACGCTCCAGACGGGCCGCGAGGCGTGCGGCGGCGAGGGGTACCTGGCGATCAACCGCTTCGCCGCGCTCAAGGCCGACAGCGACATCTTCACGACCTTTGAGGGCGACAACACCGTGCTCATGCAATTGGTCGCCAAGAACCTGCTCACGGATTACGCCGCGACGTTCAAGGGCAAGAGCAAGGGCGACCTCGCCCGGTGGGCATTGGGCCAGAAGCTGGCCCTGGCGGCGGACCGCAACCCGTTCGGCGGCGCGCTCCGCGGCGACCTGCTCGACGCGCACACACAGCGGGCGTTGTTCCAGCGCCGCGAGGAGCGCATCCTGGCGGCGGCGGGGGCGAAGGTCCGCGCGCTGACGGCGGGCGGCCGGATGACCGCTTACGCGGCCTTCATGTCGCAGCAGAACGTCCTCCTGACGCTCGCGTTCGTGCACATCGAACGGCTGGTTCACGCCCGTTTCGACGACGCCATCCGGGCCTGCCCCGATGCCTCGCTGCGCCCGAGCTTGGCGCGCCTGCGCGACCTGTTCGCGTTGTTCCACCTGGAGAAAGGCCGCGCGTGGTTCCTGGAGAGTGGCCTGCTCTCCGCCGCCCGTTCGCGCGAGTTGACCCGGCAGGTGGACCGCCTATGCGCGGAGGCCCGCCGTGAGGCCGTCTCGCTGGTGGACGCCTTCGGCGTGCCGCCGGAGTGCCTGGCCGCGCCCATCGCGCTGGATTGATCCTTTGCCGTACCCGATGAAGCTACAATCTCCTTTCCACCGCGCCGCCGAACCCCTACCCGCCAAGGCGCTCGTGCCGCCCGTGGCGGACGCGACGCGCGTGTTCGACCTGATCCGCCATCAGCTCACGCACTATCCGAAGCCCGACGCCCTCGCGCACAAGGTCAACGGCGTGTGGCAGAAGTTCTCGACGCAAGAGGTCGTGGATACCTCCCGCACGCTGGCGGCGGGGCTCCAGGCGGCGGGGGTTGGTCCGGGAGACCGGGTGGCGAACATCACCGAGACGAACCGCTCGGAGTGGAATTTCATCGATCAGGCCGTGATGCAGCTCGGCGGCGTCCACGTGCCGATCTATTCCACGCTGACGCCGGACGAGTGCCAGTTCATCCTGGCAGACTCCGGGGCCAAGATCATCTTCGTCTCCAACGACAAGCTGGCGGGCATGGTCCGCTCCATCCAGGCAAGGCTGCCCGCGCTGGAAAAGATCTACACCTACAACCTGCCGCCGCCCGGCGAGCCAGAAATCGCCTGCTGGACCGAACTGCGCGACCTGGGCGCTTCGCTCCTGCGCGAGAAGCCCGCCATGGCACAAAGACTGGACGAACTAGCCGCGGCTGTGCGGCCCAACGATCTGGCCACGCTCATCTACACGAGCGGCACCACGGGGCAGCCCAAGGGCGTCATGCTCTCGCACACCAACCTCGTGAGCAACTGCCTGGCCATCGTGCCGCTGATGGGCGGCAAACCCGAGGACCGTGCCATCTCCTTTCTGCCGCTCTGCCACATCTTCGAGCGCACGTTGACCAACGCCTACTTCTACCTGGGCATGTCGATCTACTACGCGGAAAGCCTGGACCGCGTGGGCGACAACCTGCGTGAAGTCCACCCGGACTTCTTCTCCATCGTGCCGCGCATCCTGGAAAAAATTCTGGAGCGCATCGTCGCGCGCGGCAGCGAACTCCAGGGCCGCCGCCGCCAGCTCTTTTTCTGGGCGCTGGAACTGGCCGAGCGCATCGACCCCGAGGCTCCCGAGACCACCTCCCTGGCGGACCGGGTCCAGTTGGCGCTGGCGGATCGTCTGGTGTATTCCAAGTGGCGCACGGCGCTGGGAGGCCGTGTCGGCGGCATCGTCTGCGGCTCGGCGGCGCTCAGCCCCAAGCTGGCGCGCGTGTTCTGGAACGCCGGGGTGCGGATCTACGAGGGCTACGGCCCGACGGAGGCCGCGCCGGTCATCACGACCAACCACCGGCAGGACGGCGAGCACCGCATCGGCACCGTCGGCCCCGTGCTGGCGGGTGGCGAGGTGCGCCTGGCCGAAGACGGTGAAATCCTCTACCGCGGCCCGAACGTCATGCTCGGCTACTACCAGCGGCCCGACCTGACGACCGAGGTGCTCGACGCCGACGGCTTCCTGCACACGGGCGACGTGGGCGAGTTCGTCCAAGGCAAGAACGGCCACCAGTTCCTGCGGATCACCGACCGCAAGAAGGAGATCTTCAAGACGAGCGGCGGCAAGTACATCGCCCCGCAGCCCGTGGAGAACAAGCTCAAGGAATCGCCCTTCATCGCGCAGGCAATGGTCGTGGGCGAGTACCGCAAGTACCCGGCGGCGCTGATCGTGCCCAACTTCGGCGTGGTCCGCAAACGGCTGGCCTTTGACCACGGCGCGGCCGAGACGCTGCCCGAGGCCGACGAGGCCCTGGCCGGGCTGCCCGCCGCGCGTGCGCTGATCGCCGGGGAACTGGAGAGGATCAACGCCGACTTCGCCCGGTACGCCAAGATCAAGAACTTCTTCCTGCTCGGCCGGGAATGGACCGCCGACACGGGCGAGCTGACGTTCACCCAAAAGCTCAAGCGGCGAGAGATCGCCCGGAAGTTCGCCGCCGAGATCGAGAGCATCTACGCCGACGCGGGCCGATGAGCACCGATCCTGCCCCCCTGGCTCCCAAGACGCCGCGTCAGTCTGAGGCCGTGCTCGCCGACCTGATGATGCCCCACCAGGCCAACGGGCTGAAGCACTCGTCGATCTTCGGCGGGGTCATCATGAGCCTGGTGGACCGGTGCGCCGCCCTGGCCGCCATCCGCCACTGCGGCGGGCAGGCGACCACGCTGAGCATCGACCGGGTGCTCTTCAAGGAGCCGATCCGGGTCAGCGAACTGGTCGAGATGCGCGGCCGGGTGGTCCACGTCGGACGGACTTCGATGTCCATCACCGTAGACGTATACGCCGAGAACGTCGCCACGGGCGAGCGCCGATTGACTAACGAATGCTGGCTCACCTTCGTCCACCTAGACGACGACGGCCGCCCCGCACCCGTCCCGCCGCTGCTCCTGGAAACGCCCGAAGACCACCGCTTCCACGCCGCCGCCGCCCGCCGCCGGCAACAGGCGCTCGCCGACCGTGCGGTGCGTTGACCCGGATTTCAGGGAAATCCCGATGATTTTTGCAAATGGAGGGTTGAATAAACCCCTGTGATTCCCTAACATCCGAAATTTCGGCTGGACCCCACCGCGAGTCGGTTTTCCGGTCGCCGTTCTTTTCTGCCCCAGCCCGTCAGTCACCCTCACCTTACCTC
>CALMAQ010000169.1 GCA_937859745.1 uncultured Verrucomicrobiota bacterium
CGCTCCAGCAGCGCCCGCGCGGGCTCGCGCGCGGCGCGGTCGTGGACGAAGTCGCCCGCCACGATCAGCCGCTCGGGCCGGTAATCCGCCAGCAGTGCGCCCAACCGCGCCTCGATGCTGTCCATGCCCCACAGGGGAAAGAGCCCCCCGGCGGCGCGCTGGCTCAGTTCGTAGCCGAAATGCACGTCCGCCACGGCCAGCCAGCGTTCCGCGCGGTGGTAGAGCGCCAGCCGCGCGTCGAGCACCGCGCCGCCGTCATCGACGAGCACGCGCGTGGGCCCGAGCGCCAGGCCGGTAGAATCCGCCACCGTCATGCCGCCGTTGGGTCCACGCGCAGCACGCCCGCGCTGACGATCTCCGCCCGCAGGCCGCCGCGTCCACGCAGGGCCTTCTCCGCGCCGGGGCCGAACGACTGGTCCATCCAGTAACAGGGCCGGCATTCCTCCCGGCCCCGGAACACGACGCCCTGGACCTCGAAATCCCGGCCGTAGAGCGTTTCGAGGTCCACGCCCGCGCACACGACGTTGCGGCGGAAGGCGGCGGGCGGCTTGTCGTGGACGTTCAGGTCCGCGCAGAGCCGCCGGTACACCGCGTCGTCGAAGAAGGTGATCTGGCCCTTGTAATCGTCCTTGTAGTCGAAAAAGCGGTCGCCTTCGATCCCCCGGCCCGGTACGCAGCGCACTTCCGGCACGTCCAGCGTGGGGTTTTCGCCCGGCGGCTTGCCGTGGAAGCCAAAGTAATTATGGCCGGGTGAAACGTAGAGGTGCAGGATTCGCAACGGCGGCTGGAGCATCGTGACGGGAGCGGAGTCGACGCCCGCCGGACGATGGTCCGGCGCGGCTGCCGTAATGTAGCGGACAAAGGCCGCCGGGCAATCGTCAAACCGCTTGCGGCAGCCCGGGCATCCCTTTAAGTTTGAAAGGCCCCCGGCCCCGCGACCCCCGCGCGTTTTCTCCCATGGACACGGAACGACCCATCACCCGCAGCCTGATCGTGCGCGTCGAGGGCGACCGTCCTGGCGAGCCGCGCGAGGACCTGCTCGCCGTCGAGGAACCGCTGGAAATCCAATTGAGCTACGAGCGCAAGGGCTGGCGCGTCCACAAGAGCGTTTCCATCACCATGCGCACGCCCGGCGCGGACGGCGAACTGGCCGCCGGATTCCTGTTCACCGAGGGCATCGTCACGGACGCCGCGCAGATCGACGACATCCGCCGGGAAGACGAGAACGTCGTGCGCGTGGAACTCCGCAGCGGCGTGCCCGTTGACCTGGGGCGGCTGGAGCGGCATTTCTACACCACCTCGAGCTGCGGGGTGTGCGGCAAGGCGTCCATCGCGGCGCTCAACCTCGGCAGCCAACGGCGCATTGCCGGTGATGGCCCCGTGTTCGACGCCGCGACGATCCACCGCTTGCCCGCCATCCAGCGCGAGGCGCAGGCCGTGTTCGACCAGACCGGCGGGCTGCACGCGGCGGCGCTCTTCGACGCGGCCGGACGGCTCGTCGCCCAGCGCGAGGACGTGGGCCGCCACAACGCCGTGGACAAACTCATCGGCTCGCAGTTGCTGGCGGGCATCCAGGTCCCCATCGGCGACCGGCTCCTGTTCGTCAGCGGACGCGCCAGCTTCGAGCTGGTGCAGAAGGCGCTCGCCGCCGGGCTGCCCATCCTGGCGGCGGTCGGCGCGCCGTCGAGCCTCGCCGTGGAACTCGCCGCGGTCGGCGGCATGACTCTCCTGGGCTTCGTGCGCGGGGGCCGCTTCAACATTTATGCCGGAGAAAGGCGCATCCGCCCACTGGCGAGCGGCGATTCCCTTCTGGACGCGCGCCCGCCCGCCGTGTGCGCGCTGGCTCCCATCCCGGCTATTTCTTCCATCCCCTAACGATTTTCCCTACATGGACCAGCATACCACCCACGCCCCTGATCCCGCCCGTGACGCCGACCCCGCGCACGAACAGGAACTCGACACCGTTTCGCAGAAGCCCACCCACATCGGCTCCGGAGTAGAGAAGACCGAACCGATCACGGACGCCGACCTCGCCGACGTGCCCGGTTCCGAGCCGGTCGAGGAGACCGAAGGCGCGCGCCTCGGCCACATCCACCACGTCGCGGCGGGCATGCCGGCGGTCTACCAGAGCCTGCGCTTCACCCTGCGCGAGATGGGTCCCGTGCGCGGCATCAAAACGTGGCTGGAGGTCAACAAGAAGAAGGGCTTCGACTGCCAGAGCTGCGCGTGGCCCAGCCCGGACGAAGGACGCAAGATTTTCGAGTTCTGCGAGAACGGCGTCAAGGCCGTGGCCGACGAGGGCACCAAGCACTCCATCGCGGGCGACTTCTTTTCAAAGTATTCCATCGCCGAACTCCAGGGAAAGAGCGACCTGTGGATGGGCCAGCAGGGGCGGCTCACACGGCCGATGATCAAGCGCCCGGGCGGCACGCACTACGAGGAAATCACCTGGGAAGAGGCTTTCCAGACGATGGCCGACGAGCTGAACGCGCTGCCCTCGCCCGACGCCGCCGCCTTCTACACCAGCGGACGCACCAACAACGAGGCCGCGTTCCTCTACCAGCTTTTCGTCCGCCAGTTCGGCACCAACAACCTGCCCGACTGCTCGAACATGTGCCACGAGGCCAGCGGCGCGGCGCTCAACGAGGCCATCGGCATCGGCAAGGGCACCGTCACCCTGGACGACTTCGAGAAAACGGGCTGCATCTTCATCATCGGCCAGAACCCGGGCACCAACCACCCGCGCATGATGACCTCGCTGGAGCACGCCAAGCGGCACGGCGCGACGATCATCTCCGCCAATCCGCTGCCGGAAACCGGGCTGATGAAGATCGTCAACCCCAACCCGCAGGACTACGGCAACCCGCTGGAGTTCGCCGCGCGGATGGTGTTCAACGAGGGCGTGCCGCTGACGGACATCTGGCTGCCCGTGCGGATCAACGGCGACATGGCCATGCTCAAGGGCATCATGAAGGAGATGCTCGCCGAGGAAGATAAGCAGCCCGGCAGCGTTTTCGACCTCGACTTCATCCGCGACTACACGGTGGAAGCGGAGAGCATGATCGCCGACCTGCGCGAGGCGGACTGGGACGAGATCACCACACAGAGCGGACTTTCCCGCGCGCAAATCCGCGAGACCGCCGAGGCGATCATGAAGAGCAAAGGCATGATCATCTGCTGGGCGATGGGCCTGACGCAGCAGCGCAACGCCGTGGCGACGATCCAGTACGCCATGAACCTGCTCCTCTTGCGCGGGGACATCGGCAAGCCCGGCGCGGGGCCCTGCCCGGTGCGCGGCCATTCCAACGTGCAGGGCGACCGTACCATGGGCATCTGGGAGCGCATGAACGACTCGTTCATGGACAAGCTGGGCACCGTGTTCTCTTTCGATCCGCCCAAGCCCCACGGCGTTGATGCCGTGGAGTGCGTCAAGGCGATGCACCGGGGCGAGATCAGCTTCTTCCTGGGCATGGGCGGCAACTTCGTCTCGGCCATGTCGGACACGAACTACACCGCCGCCGCGTTGCAGAAGTGCCGCCTGACGGCGCACGTCTCCATCAAGCTCAACCGCTCGCACCTCATCACGGGCGACACGGCGCTGATCCTGCCCTGCCTGGGCCGTTCGGAGAAGGATTACCAGAAAAGCGGCCTGCAATTCGTGACCGTGGAGGATTCCATGGGCATCGTCAATTCCTCGCGCGGCAGCCTGGAGCCGCACAGCCGCATCCTCAAGAGCGAGGTGGCCGTCGTGTGCGGGCTCGCCCGCGCGACGCTCAACGGCAAGAGCACGGTGGACTGGCAAGCGATGGAGGACAACTACGACCTGATCCGCGACGGGATCGAGGCGGTCATCCCCGGGTTCGAGCGGTTCAACGAGCGCATCAAGGAGAACATCTTCTACCTGCCCAACGACCCGCGTGACCACCGCAAGTTCAACAACGGCATCGGCAAGGCGAAGTTCATCACCGCCCCCCTCCCCGACCACACATTGGAGAAAGGGCAGTATGTGATGATGAGCATCCGCAGCCACGACCAGTTCAACACGCACATCTACGGGTTGGACGACCGCTACCGGGGCGTCTACAACGGTCGGCGGGTGATCTTCATGCACAAGGACGACGTGCGCGAGGCGGGCCTGCAACAGGGGCAGCTCGTTGACCTCACCAGCCACCACGAGGGCGAGACACGCATGGCGAAGCACTTCATGGTCACGCCCTACGACATCCCGCGCGGTTGCACGGCCACCTATTACCCGGAGACGAACGTGCTGGTCTCCATCAACAGCACCGCCGAACGCGCCAACACCCCGGCCTCAAAATTCATCGTCATCTCCGTCGCTCCGTCGCCGGACGCCGATCTGGCCGTGAACCGGATCATCTCCGACGCCCGTGTGACCACCTCGCACGAGCCCGCCGCGCTGACGGCCAAGTAGAATCACCCGCAGCAAACATCACCGTCCATCCATCCATTCCCCCTTATATGTCGTTCCTCGACCGCGAAGCCACCGTCGCACCACCCGGTTACAACCGCTGGCTGGTGCCCCCCGCCGCCCTGGCCATCCACCTCGCCATCGGGCAGGTGTATGCCTTCAGCGTCTTCAAGCTGCCGCTGACCAAGGTGCTGGGCATCACCAAGTCCGTGGACGGCGACTGGAGCCAGACGCAGATCGCCATCATCTTCAGCATCGCCATCGCGTTCCTGGGCGCTTCGGCGGCGATCTTCGGCAAGTGGGTCGAGCGCAGCGGCCCGCGCAAGACGATGATTGCCTCGGGCCTGTGCTTCGGCGGCGGTTTCGCCATCGGCGCGCTGGGCGTCCACCTGCACCAGCTCTGGCTCATCTACCTGGGCTACGGCGCGGTCGGCGGCTGCGGCCTGGGCCTGGGCTACATCGCCCCCGTGTCCACCCTGGTGAAGTGGTTCCCGGACCGTCCCGGCATGGCCACGGGTCTGGCGATCATGGGCTTCGGCGGCGGCGCGTTCGTCGGCTCGAACCTGAGCCTCGCCCTGCTGGAACATTTCAAGACCCCTGCGGACACCGGCGTCGCCCCGACGTTCCTCGTCATGGGCGCGATCTACCTCTGCTTCGCCATCTTCGGCGCGCTCATCGTGCGCGTCCCGGCGGCGGATTGGAAGCCGCTGGGGTATGATCCTTCCCTGGTGCGGCAAAACGCCATGATCACCACCCACCAGGTGGCGCTGGAGCAGGCGTGGAAGACGCCGCAATTCTGGTTCCTGTGGGTCGTGCTGTGCTTCAACGTGACGGCGGGCATCGGCATCCTGGAACAGGCTTCCCCGATGATCCAGGAAATGTTCAAGGGCAAGGTCAACCCGCTGGCGGCGGGCGGCTTCGTCGCGTTCCTGAGCCTGTTCAACATGGCGGGCCGGTTCATCTGGTCGTCCACCAGCGATTACACGGGCCGCAAGGTCGTTTACGCGATTTACCTGCTGCTCGGCGCGTGCCTGTACTGCCTGATCCCGTTCGCGGGCCGGGCGGGCAACGTGCCGCTGTTCGTCGGCGTCACGGCGGTCATCATCAGCATGTACGGCGGCGGCTTCGCCACGGTGCCCGCGTACCTGAAGGACCTCTTCGGCACGATGAACGTCGGAGCCATCCACGGCCGGTTGCTGACGGCGTGGTCCGTGGCGGGCATCGTCGGGCCGCTGCTGGTCAACGGCATCCGCGACCACCAGATCGCCGCCGGTTACAAGGGCGTGGACGTGTACGCGATGACCATGTACCTGATGGCTGGGCTGCTCATCGTCGCCCTGATCTGCAACCTGTCGATCCGGCCCGTGGCGGAGCGGTTCTGGTATCGGAGCACTGGTGGCGACATGACCAAGCCGGGCGTGCCCGAAAGTCAGGCCGTGCCGTACGCGCCCACCCGCTGAAACGCCGTTTCACTTCCCAACCAACGACCATTTATGGATCAACATGATTCCTCGCCTGCTGCCAGCAGCGCCGTGCAATTCTTTCTTTACTGGGCCATCGTCGGCGTCCCGCTCGTGTGGGGCGTTTACAAGACGGTGTTGAAGCTGCCCGCCCTGTTCGGCCAGTAGGGCCAAGCTCCGGGAAGGCAGCGATCCTCTTGCAGACGGGAACGCGCGGCAACGGGCGTTCCCGTTTTATTTTTCCGGGCAGCCGC